>DXIH01000094.1 GCA_019112965.1 Candidatus Sphingomonas excrementigallinarum
AAGGCGCATTGACCAGCACCGATCCGTCGATCAGTACCGCCTTGTCCGCCGCGCCCGCTGCATGATGGCGCGGCAGGACGCGGCGCAGGAAATCGTCGCGTTCGGGCCAGCCCTGGCCCCGCGCCTCAAGGACGCGGTCCAGTTCCCCGACGGTGAAGGGTGGGAAGGCGCCGGGAAAGCTCGAGGTCGCCCGTGCGGCAAAGACCAGTTCGGGGATCGCCGCCAGCGTACCGTCGCCGCTATCGGTGAAATCGACCACCATACGATGCTCGGTCCCCACCACCTCACCCGGCGAATGCAGCCGCAACCGCTGCGGCTGTCCGGTAAAGTCGGTGACGGTGACGAACAGGTCGAGCGGCTGGCCCGGCGGCAGCAGCCTCTTTCCCGCCGGGGCCTGCGCCATGCGATCGAACGCCTCGAGCAGCCGTCCGGTAAAGTCATCGGCGGAAAAGGGCGGCTCGAACCAACGTGATCGGATCAAATGGCCGAGCTTGGAACGGACCTCTTCTCGCGTATCCTCATCTAGTGCCGCGACCTTCTCGCCGCTGCGCCCCGCCGCCATCCAGGCGATGGGCAGCGCCCACATCTTGGAAAAGCGCGAAGTCGGTGCGGCCTCCGGCGCGATCAGCGACTCGATATCGGCCGCCTCCAGCCAGATATCGGTCAGCGGGTCGAGCGACTGCCCCGTCGACATGGCGTGGCCCAGGAAGATGCCGTTGATCCCGCCCGCACTGGCGCCTGCGATGATGTCGGCCAGGATACGTACCCGCACGCCGCCGCGCTCCGCCATCTCGTCGAGCAGATCATGATAGACCGCATCGACTGCAGAGGCGGGCGGATCGCCCTCATGCGAGGCACGGCTGGCGCGCACGACGCGCCAGATTTCCTTGGTGATGCCGTGCATGTAGACGGCCAGACTGATCCCGCCATAGCAGACCAGCGCCAGCCGAAGCTCCTTCTCGCGCATCAGCGGGGGCCGATCATGGCCCAGATGGGCAGGTGGTCGGACGCGCGCCGTGATGTCGGCGTCGCGTGCACGCCGCACTCGCCGATCTTCAGCTCGGGCGACACCATGATCCGGTCGAGCCGCCCGATCGGTCGCCGTGCGTGAAAGCTGGGCCCGGTCTCGGCCACCGCAAAATCGCGAGTGAAGTCCTTCAGGCAGCCCGCCGCGCGGGTCCATTCGTTCAGATCGCCCATCATGACCGTCGGATGCCGGTGCACGCAGCTGGACAGATGCGCCAGGATCGCCGCCGCCTGCCGCCGCCGCCACAGGCCCGACAGGTCGAGATGCATGCCCACCACCCGGATCACGCCGGCTTTGGTTCGCAGATCGGCCATCACTGCGCCGCGCGGTTCCAGCGAGGGAAGGTGGATCGCCTCGAAATCCAGCACCTGGGTGGTCTTGCGCACCAGGATCGTATTGCCATGCCAACCCATCGAACGGGCCTTCATGCCGTAAACGATCGGCTTCCAATCGCTATGATCGTCGAGCAGATGAAGTGGTATCACCCCTTCGCGGTCGCCGAAGCGACGATCGGCCTCCTGCAGCGCGATCACATCGGCATCGATTTCTCGCAAGACGTCCAGAATGCGATCGGGACTGCGTCGCCGATCCGCGCCGATGCCTTTTCGGATATTGTAGCTGGCGACCTTAATCATTCCGCCACTGTAACGCAGCGCCGGGCTTTTGGTGCCCGTTTCGGAATGAGGGAAAATGGTGCCGGATGAGGGGATCGAACCCCCGACCTTCGGTTTACAAAACCGCTGCACTACCGCTGTGCTAATCCGGCGTTGTCGTCCCCCTAGCGTCAAGACACGCCGAACGTCCAGCCCTCCGTTTGCGCGACGTGACGCGTCAGGCCCAAGGGGTGCCAGAGATCGGCACGCGTCGCCGTGGTGCGGAGCCATGCCGAGGTCAGGATCGCATCGGTGCTATGGTCGTCATAGCGGCCGAGCGGATCGTGCGGCTCGCTACCCAACGCCGTCAGGGCCTCGTCCAGTGCATCGGCACTGCGCATCTTGCTCCGGCCCTTCGGCCGCCCGGCATCGCGTGCGGCGATGGAGGTGTAGATTTCGACGACCACTGCGCCGGAGGGCGGCACCGGGTCGAACGGCCAGATCGCCAGGCGCCCGTCCAGTCGTCGCAGTAGCCGCATTCCGGCAAAGCTCGCCTTGGCGACCTGTGACGCCCCGATGGCGTCGTAGACGGTCGAAGGCTTTCGCGCGCCGTCGGTGGCGATCTCGCATGTCCGCCAATGGAGGAAGTCCGCCTTCCGGCCGTCCGCTGCTCCGAAGTAGAAATGCGTACCGCGCCGCGCTTCCAGAAAGCTGCGCGCGCCCAGATCGGGATCGTCACTGCTGTTGTCGACATAGGCCCAAAGCGCCCGCGCATCCGCGGTCGGCCGATCGCCGGGAAGGTGCGCGCCACGCGTGACGAACGGTGCCGAGAAGCTGAAGTCGAAGCCGATCAGCCATGGCTCGTCCGCACGGGCCAGCAACCACTCGGCCACGGCTTCGCGCGACCAGGCCCGGCCCGGCGGCGTGACGATCATGGGGGCCGTGTTACCTGAGCGGCACAGCGCAACCTGGATACCGGGATGCGTCGTCCCGTGCGCACCGGACCAGTCGATCGCGACAAACCCGCTGAAACGGTCAGGCGCGATCGTCATCATTGCCGTCCTGCGATGCGCGACGACGCTCGTCCCACCACGCCATCCGCTCGGCGATCCGCTTCTCCAGCCCGCGCCCGGACGGCTCGTAGAAACTCTGCGGCGGCAGTTCGTCGGGCCAGTAGTTCGCGCCCGAAAAACCGCCATCGGCGTCATGGTCGTACTGATAGCCCGCACCGTAACCGATCTGCTTCATAAGCTTGGTCGGCGCGTTCAGAATATTGGCGGGCGGCATCAGCGACCCGGTTTCCTTGGCGGTTCGCCAGGCCTGCTTCTGCGCCTTATAGGCTGCGTTCGATTTGGGCGCGGTCGCCAGGTACAGGCAGGCCTGTACGATCGCCAACTCCCCCTCGGGCGAACCGAGGAATTCATAGGCATCCTTCGCCGCAAGACACTGGGTCAGGGCCTGCGGGTCGGCCAGCCCGATATCCTCGATCGCCGTCCGGGTCAGGCGACGCAGGACATAGAGGGGTTCCTCGCCCGCCGTCAGCATCCGCGCAAGATAGTAGAGCGCGGCCTGCGGGTCCGATCCGCGGATCGACTTATGCAGCGCCGAGATGAGGTTGTAATGTCCCTCGCGATCCTTGTCATAGACCGCCACCCGGCGTTGCAGGAATGCCGATAGTTCCGCGGCGTCGAGTGGTTCCGGCAGGTCCACCGCGAACAGCGTCTCGGCCTGGTTGAGGAGGAACCGGCCATCCCCGTCGGCACTGGCGAGGAGCGCATCACGGGCGGGCGGCTGCAAGGGCAGGGGGCGTTCCATCAACGCCTCCGCCCGCTCCAGCAACTGCTCCAGCGCGGGCTGCCCGAGCCGGTGGAGGATCAGAACCTGTGCCCGGCTGAGCAACGCGGCGTTGAGTTCGAACGAGGGGTTCTCCGTCGTCGCACCGACCAGCGTGACCGTGCCGTCCTCGACGAAAGGCAGGAAGCCGTCCTGCTGAGCGCGGTTGAAGCGGTGGATCTCGTCCACGAACAACAGCGTCCGCTGGCCCAGCCGGGCGTGATCGCGCGCTTCGGCAAAAACCTTCTTCAGGTCCGCGACGCCGGAAAAGACCGCCGAAATCGCGGCATAGCGCAGCCCCACTTCGGCGGCGAGCAGACGGGCGATCGTCGTCTTGCCAGTACCCGGCGGCCCCCAGAGGATCATCGAGGACAAGCGCCCGGCCGCGACCATCCGACCGATCGCCCCCTCCGCCCCGGTCAGGTGGTCCTGCCCCACGACCTCAGCCAGCTTCATCGGGCGCAAACGGTCGGCCAGCGGCGCGTTGGCCGAGAGGGAAGGCTGGGCGGGGGCGGGGTCCATACCCGCAAAGAGATCGGCCATGTCCGTCATGTAGGGCGTGCCTCCCCCGCCGTCATCCTGCTTCAAAAGATATATCTCAAAACATCTTGACTGACGCACCCTGCGATATATCTTGAGCGCATCAGAATATTTTAAAGGGATACGGAATGTTTCGTTTTTCGCACGGCGGCGGCGGTCGCCATCATCACCGTTTGGGCGGCCATGGTCCTGGCCCGGAGCTCGACGTCGAACGCTTCTTCCACTGGGTCGAGCGACTGAATGACGGCGAGCATCGCCGTCGCGGCGGTGGCAGCGGACGCAGCAGGCGGATGTTCGATGGCGGCGAACTGCGCCTCGTGCTGCTCAAACTGATCGCCGACGCGCCGCGCCACGGCTATGACCTGATCCGCGAGATCGAGGCGATGACGGGCGGCACCTATGCGCCCAGCCCGGGCGTCATCTATCCGACGATCACGTTGCTGGACGAGATGGGCTTTATCGAGGAGCAACGCTCGGAAGGGGCCAAGAAGCGTTTCGCCGCCACCGACCCCGGCCGCACGCATCTGTCCGAAAATGCTGAGCAGGTCGAGGCGTTGCTTGCCCGGCTCCGGGCGCTGGGGGAGCATCGCCAGCGGGTCGATGCCGCACCCATCCGGCGTGCCATGGGTGGCCTGAAGATGGCGGTCACGGAACGCTTCGCCAGCGGCGATGCCCCGCCGGACATGGTGCATCAAGTGGCGGCCATGATCGATGAACTCGCACAGAAAGTGGAGCGCCTGAAATGAGCCTGTCCGTCGCCCGCGTGCCGACCCTGTCGGCCAGCCGTTATCTCCAGCAGCTGGCCAAACATTGGAGCCACAAGATGGAGGTGTCTTTCACCCCAGAGGAAGGCACGATCCTGTTCCCCAACGGCTCGAAGCTGGAGATGCGCGCCGCCAGTGAGACGCTGGATATCGTCCTGACCGTGCCCGAGGACGGCGACGTCGCCCGGATGCGGGAAGTCGTGGCCAGCCATCTCGACCGCTTCGCCTTCCGCGAAGCACCGCTCACCTTCGACTGGCGCGAGGGTTAGGCGAACAAGGCGCGATAGGCGTCCAGCACCGCGTCGTTGACCTTGTCCCATCGATAATCGGCGACGCGGGCTTGCCCCGCCTCGCTGAATCGGCGGCGCAACGCTTCGTCGGTGGAGATCCGCTCCAGCGCATCGGCGTAGCCGCTAATATCGCGCGCGCCGACCAGATAGCCCGTCTCGCCATCGGCCACCAGGTCCATGGCGCCGGTCGCGTTGGCCGCCACGACGGGCACGCCCGCCGCCATCGCCTCCGTCGTGACGTTGCCGAACGTCTCGGTCACGCTGGGGTTGAAGAAGATGTCCATCGATGCGACCGCGCGGCCCAGGTCATCGCCGGTCTGATATCCCGCGAAGATGGCGTCGGGCGTCGCCTTGGCGAACCAATCCTGTGCCGGGCCCTTGCCGACGACCAGAACCTTGTGCGGTACGCCCCGCCGCCGCAACTCGGCCAGCGCCTCGGCAAAGACGTCGAGCCCCTTTTCCTTGACGAGCCGCCCCAGGAACCCGATCGCCACCTCATGATCGGCGATGCCGAGCGAGCGCCGCCACTCCAGACTGCGGCGGGAGGGCTGGAAACGGTCGTGATCGATCCCGCGCGACCAGATGCCCATCGGCGGCGTCACGCCCCAACCACGCAGCAGCGCGATCATGCTGGGGCTCGGCGCGACGATCCGGTCGAACTTGTTGTAGAAGCGGGTCAGCAGCTTGATGATCGCCGGTTCCAGAAAGCCCAGATGGTAATAGGCCGGATAGGTCTCGAACCGGGTGTGGACCGATGCGATCGACGCGACGCCCTTTTCGCGTGCCCAGCGAACGGCGGCGTGGCCCAGAAATTCGGGCGCGGAGACATGGACGATATTGGGTGCGAACGCCTCCAGATCGGCGCGCACCTTGGCGGGAAGCCCGCGCGCCAGCTTGTAATCGGCGCGGAACGGCATCGGGATGGCGGGCACGTCGACCAGATCGCCGACCGGCGGAAAGGCGGGCGTCGAGGAAGTCGGCGAATAGACCCGCACGGCAACGCCCCGCGCCAGCAGATGGCCGACCAGCAGGTTCAGGCTCTGGTTCGCGCCGTCGCGCGTATAATTGTAATTGCCGCTGAACAGCGCGACACGAAATCGTTCTGGGATCATGGAGCCCGCCCCATAGACGGAAGGGCCTGTAAAGGCCACTCCCGCTGCCCGATCAAATCCGTTCCATTTTCGTTCCGCCTTGGCTAGAGCATCGGCATGGCCAAGATCCAGAAGCGCTATGTCTGCCAATCCTGTGGTTCGGTGTCCTCCCGCTGGCAGGGGCAATGCCCCGATTGTTCCGAATGGAACACGATGCTGGAGGAAGCGCCGGTCCAGCTGACGCCCTTTGCCGCCAAGCATAATCTGCAGGGCGGGGGCCGAGCGATCCAGCTTGTCGGACTGGACGCCGATATTCCGCTGCCCGACCGGATGGCGACGGGCATCGCCGAACTCGACCGCGCGCTGGGCGGAGGGTTCGTCGAAGGATCGGCCACGCTCATCGGTGGCGATCCGGGGATCGGCAAGTCGACCCTGCTGCTCCAGGCGGCAGCGAAGCTGGCCATGGCGGGCAAGCCGGTCGCCTATGTGTCGGGCGAGGAGGCCGCCGACCAGGTGCGTCTGCGCGCGCGGCGACTGGGACTGGGGCAGGCCCCCGTCCGGCTGGCGGCGGCGACCTCGGTTCGCGACATCCTGACCACCCTGTCGATCGGCACGCCGCCAGCACTTCTCATCATCGACTCGATCCAGACGATGCACTCCGACCTGATCGAGGGCGCGCCGGGGACGGTCAGCCAGGTTCGCGCGTCGGGGCAGGAGCTAATCCGTTTCGCCAAGGAGCGCGGCACCGCCGTGGTTCTGGTCGGCCATGTCACCAAGGACGGCTCGATCGCGGGCCCCCGCGTGCTGGAGCACATGGTCGACACCGTCCTCGCCTTCGAGGGGGAACGCAGTCACCAATATCGCATCCTGCGTGCGATCAAGAACCGCTTCGGCGGAACCGACGAGATCGGCGTCTTCGCGATGCAGACCGAGGGGCTGACCGAGGTCGGCAATCCGTCATCGCTGTTCCTCACCAATCGGGAGGAAGGAATCACCGGCGCAACCGTCTTCCCCGCGCTGGAGGGGACGCGGCCGGTGCTGGTCGAAATCCAGGCGCTGACCGTCCGCCTAGCCTCCGGCGCGACGCCACGACGCGCGGTCGTCGGTTGGGATACCGGACGCCTGGCGATGATCCTGGCGGTGCTGGAGGCGCGGTGCGGGCTGAGTTTTTCGTCCGCTGAAGTCTATCTCAACATCGCCGGTGGCTACCGGGTTCAGGACCCGGCCGCGGATCTGGCGGTGGCGGCGGCACTGATCTCGGCGCTGTCCGAACGGCCGGTGCCGACCGATGCCATCGTGTTCGGCGAGATCGCGCTGTCGGGTGAAATCCGCTCGGTGGCGCATGGCCCACTACGTTTGAAAGAGGCGGGCAAGCTCGGCTTCGAGAAGGCGATCGTACCGCGCGCGATGGCGAATGATGAAGGCGGCTTGTGCATGACCGGCTTTCGCACTCTGGCCGAGTTCGTTGATTATATGTTGGGCCGCGGGTAGCGAAGAAACCTGATGGCGCCAGGGCCCGGTCATCGTGGTTCATGGGCTGGCCGAGATATGGGATAGCAGGCGTTGACGGCCCTAGATATTCTTGTCCTGATCGCGGTGTTCGGTGCGGCGATCCAGGGGTTCATGCGGGGCTTCGTCACCGAGGTTCTGGCCCTGTTCGCGTGGGTCGCGATCGTCGCCGCGCTCAAGATGTTCCATATCGCGCTGGCGCAGGCGCTGACCGGGGTGGTCGGCACCGTGTCGGGTGCCGCCGTGCTGGCTTTCGCGCTCATCGTCGGCGTGACGTATCTGGGCGGGCGCATGATCGCGCGCGCCATCGGACAGCGTGCCCGCACTTCCGTCCTGGGGCCCGTCGACCGGGCGCTGGGCTTCGGCTTCGGCGCGTTGAAGGGTCTGATCCTCGCCAGCCTCGTCTTCCTGGTCGTCGCCCTGATGGTCGATACCGTCAGCGGCGGGCCGGCACGGCGGCCCGAATGGATGGTGAAGAGCCGTACGTACAAGCTGTTGAATGCAACCAGCGCGGGGATCGCCGATTTTGTTGATCGGCGTCGTCGCGGCCTGCCCGTCTTCGGCGCCCCAACGCCCTCTGCCGCCTCCGGCACGACCAACAGCAGTGAGACCCCGTGATGAACGCGCCCCTCTACAATGCGGAGATATTGCGCCTGACCACGGCGATCCCGCATGACCAGCGCCTGACCGACCCCATGGCTAGCGTCGAGCGGCGCTCCCCGATCTGCGGCAGTCGTGTGACGGTCGACGTCAATCTGGACGAAGCGGGCCGGGTGGCGGAAGTCGGGATGCTCGTTCGCGCCTGTGCTCTGGGGCAGGCATCGGCGGCCCTGTTGTCGGCCCATGTCATCGGGCGTAGCGTCACCGAACTCGCCGCCGCGCGGGACGAACTGACCGCGTGGCTGGCGGCGGGGCAGGGGGCTGCCCCCGACTGGCCCGGCCTCGACATCTTCACCCCGGCGCTGTCCTATACCGCCCGCCACCCGTCGATCCGGCTGGCGTTCGAGGCGGCCGCGCAGGCGGCCGAGGATGCCGCGACCGGAGCCAAAAGCTGATGCATGCAGAGGTGTCCCTGATTCGCGATGGTGCGATACTCTTCGGCTTCGGACTGGCCTTCGTCCTGATCTTTCGCCGCCTGGGCCTTGGCGCGACGCTGGGATATCTGGTCGCGGGCGCGGTCGTCGGGCCGCATGTCTTGGGCCTGGTCGGCGATGCCGAGTCCAAGCTGGGGATTGCCGAGATCGGCATCACGCTCCTGCTCTTCATCGTCGGGTTGGAGCTGAACCCCGCCCGGCTCTGGCGCATGAAGCATGAGATTTTCGGGCTGGGCCTGCTTCAGGTCGCGGTCTGCGGGTTGGCGATCACCGGCATCGTCATGCTGGCGCACTTCTCGCTGGAGGCGGCGCTGGCACTCGGTCTGCCGCTCGCGCTGTCCTCGACCGCACAGGTGTTGCCGATGCTGCAATCCTCGGGGCGGCTGCGCACACCCTTTGGGGAGCGCGCTTTTTCGATCCTGTTGTTCCAGGACCTGTCGATCGTCCCACTCATCACCATCGTCGCGGCCATGTCGCGCAATCCCGCCGACCATACTGGCCCGCCGGGCTGGATCCTGGCGCTGGAGACGGTGGGAGCCGTCATCGGCCTGATCCTGGCGGGGCGCTTCCTGCTGCGGCCGCTGTTCCGTTTGATCGGCAATATGGGCGAGCGCGAAATGTTCGTATTCGCCGGGCTGTTCACGGTGGTCGCCAGTGCGGCCGTGATGGAATTGCTCGGCCTGTCGACGGCGCTCGGCGCATTCATCGCCGGCGTGATGCTGGCCGACAGTCCGTACCGGCACGAATTGGAGGCGGACGTCGAGCCGTTTCGCTCGATCCTGCTGGGCCTGTTCTTCCTGGCGGTCGGCATGATGCTCGACCTTCCCGCCATCGCCGAGCGACCCGCCTTCGTCGCGATCATGGCGATGGCACTGATCGCGACGAAGGCGCTGGTCATCTCGCTAATCGGCCTTGCGTTCAAGATGAACTGGCGCTCCGCGCTCGCGCTCGGGCTGCTGATGAGTCAGGGCGGCGAGTTCGGCTTCGTGCTCTTCGCGCAGGCGCAGCAAGGCTATCTAATTGCGCCCGAGGCTGCGAGCCTGTTCGGGGCGATCATCACCCTGTCGATGGCGACGACCCCCTTCCTGATGGGGGCGACCCGTCGCATCCGCGAAGAGCCGGTCATTACCCGCGGCGGCCAGCGCGAAGGGCCGATGACAGACGGCGCCAACGCCCTGATCGTCGGCTATGGTCGCTTCGGCCAGACGGTCGCGCAGATGCTGATCGCCAGCGACGTGCCCGTGACCCTAATCGACCGCGATATCGAAATGATCGACATCGCCGCCTCCTTCGGCGCCAAGGTCTATTATGGCGACGGCACCCGGCTAGATCTGCTGCGCCAGGCTGGCGCGGCGGAGGCCGAACTCATCCTGTTCTGCCTGGACGACGATCAGATCACGCTGGAATTGCTGGAAAGCGTCCACGCGGCCTTCCCCAATGCCTCGATCTTCGTCCGCGCCTATGACCGGCGTGCCGTCCTGCGGCTGAAGGGCGGCCCGGCATCCTATGTCGTGCGCGAGGTTTTGGAATCCGCCGTCAAGATGGCCCGGCTGGCGCTCGGCAGCCTGAAGGTCGAGGCGGGGGAGATCGACCGGATCGAAACCATGTACCGTTCGCGCGACAAGGAGCGGCTTGCCGCGCAGGCCGAGGCCGGAACCCTGCACGCGGCGGTCGATCGAATCATCACGCAGGACGAGCGAAAGGGCTGAACCCGTGGGATTGGTTGCAATCTTGGCGGCACTTTCCGGCGCGATCGCGATCGCCGCCGGAGCCTTCGGTGCCCACCGTGCCGAAGGCGTTGCAGTCGAATGGTTGCGCACCGGCGGCCAATATCAGCTGATCCATGCCGTGGCCGCGTTCGTCGCATTGCGCATGGAGGCGAGGGGGGTCGCCTGGACCTTCGTCATCGGGGCGGCGATCTTCGCGGGCACCCTCTATGCTATGGCCTTTGGCGCGCCGCGCTGGTTCGGGGCGATCACCCCCATCGGCGGCACGCTTCTCATCATCGGCTGGCTCTGGCTGGCCTGGACGGTTCGCGGCTGAGGACGCACGCCGGGCTTCACCTGCGCCTGGGGATGTTCTAGGGACCGGCCATGGCCGATCCATTCTATATCACCACCGCCATCCACTATCCCAATGGCCGTCCGCATATCGGCCATGCTTATGAGATGGTGGCGGCCGACGTCATCGCCCGGTTCCAGCGTCAGGCGGGCCGCGATGTCCTGTTCCAGACCGGCACCGACGAGCATGGCCTGAAAATGGCCCAGGCGGCGCGGGCGCGCGGAATCTCGACGCGCGAGTTCGCCGACGAAATGTCCAGCCATTTCCACGTCATGGCCGATCGTCTTGATATTTCGTACGATCGTTTCATCCGTACCGTCGACACCGACCACTATACCGCCAGCCAGGCGATCTGGAAGGCGATGCAGGCCAAGGGCGACCTGTATCTCGACCGTTACGAGGGCTGGTACTCGGTGCGTGACGAGGCCTTTTACGACGAGGGCGAACTGACGGTCGGCGAGGACGGCACCAAGCTGTCGCCGCAGGGCACACCGGTCGAATGGACCGCCGAGGAGACGTGGTTCTTCCGCCTGTCCAATTACCAGCAGCCGTTGCTCGACCTGTACCGCGACAATCCCGACTTCATCCGCCCGGAAAGCCGCCGCAACGAGGTCATGCGCTTCGTCGAGGGTGGGCTGTCCGACCTTTCGGTGTCGCGGACCAGCTTCGACTGGGGCGTGCCGGTGCGCGACAGCCCCGGCCATGTCATGTATGTCTGGGTCGATGCGCTGACCAACTATCTGACCGGCACCGGCTATCCGAATCCGGATAGCGATCTTGCGCGTTTCTGGCCCGCCGATCTGCATCTGATCGGCAAGGACATCGTTCGGTTCCACACCGTCTATTGGCCCGCCTTCCTGATGTCCGCCGACCTGCCGCTGCCGCAGTCGGTGTTCGGGCACGGCTTCCTGCTCCACCGGGGCGAGAAGATGTCCAAGTCGGTCGGTAACGTCGTCGATCCAATGGGGCTGGCCGATGCCTTCGGTGTCGATGCGCTGCGCTATTTCTTCCTCCGGGAGGTAAGCTTCGGGCAGGACGGTTCCTATTCGGCCGAGGCGATCGTCACCCGCGTCAATGCGGAACTGGCCAACAGCTTCGGCAATCTCGCCCAGCGCACCTTGTCCTTCATCGCCAAGAACCTGGGCGGCGAATTGCCTGAGGCCGGGCGCAGCGATCCGGCGGATGCGGCGCTGCTGGAGGAAGTGGTCGTCGCCTGTGCCGGACTGAAGACCGCGTTTGACGATTTGATGCTCAGCCAGGGTATCGAGACCTGGATGCGCGGCGTCTATGCCTGCAACCAGTATATCGACGTGCAGGCCCCCTGGTCGCTGCGCAAGACCGATCCTGAGCGGATGCATGCCGTTCTCGGCACGCTGGTCCGCGCGATCCGGATGCTGGCGATCGCCATCCTGCCGGTCACGCCGCGCGGCGCTGGCCTCGTCCTTGATACGCTGGGGGCCGACGAACGCGATCATGCCGCAATCGTCGATGACGGCTGGTACGCCCGCCGCGCCGCAAATGGCGTGCCGCTGGCCGCCCCGACCCCGGCCTTTCCGCGCCTGGAAATTCCGGCGGAGGCTGAAGCCTGATGCTGGCAGACAGCCATTGCCACCTGAACTATAAGGGACTGGTCGAGGATCAGGCGGCGATCCTGACCCGCGCCCGCGATCGAGGCGTCACCGCAATGCTCAACATCTCGACTCGCGAGAGCGAGTGGGATGCGGTCATCGCCACGGCCGAGCGTGAGCCGGACGTCTGGGCCACGGTCGGCATTCACCCGCATGAGGCCGACGCGCACCCGCATATCGATACGGCCAAACTGATCGAGCGAGCCCGGCATCCACGCGTCGTCGGGATCGGCGAAAGCGGCCTCGACTATTATTACGACCATAGCGACCGCGAACGCCAACAGGCGAGCTTCCGCGCGCACATCGCCGCATGCCGCGAAACCGGCCTGCCGCTCGTCGTGCACACCCGCGAGGCCGAGGAGGATACGGCCGCGATCCTGGCTGACGAGATGGGGAAGGGGGCCTATCCCGGCGTCATCCACTGTTTCACGGCCAGTGGAGATTTTGCCGATAAAGCCCTGGCATTAGGCTTTTATATATCCATTTCGGGTATCGTAACCTTCAAGAACGCGAAGGATTTGCAGGAAACCGCCGCGCGCCTGCCGCTCGACCGCCTGCTCGTGGAAACGGACGCGCCGTTCCTCGCCCCCGTTCCCCATCGGGGAAAGACGGGGGAGCCGTCGTTCGTCGCCGACACTGCCAAATTCCTCGCCGACCTGCGCGGTGAGACGGTCGAACAGCTGACCCGGGCGACCGCCGAGAATTTCCACCGGCTTTTCGCGAATACGCGCGCGTGAAAATCCGTATCCTGGGTTGCGGCACGTCTTCCGGCGTTCCCCGGATCGGCAATGACTGGGGAGCCTGCGACGCTGCCGAGCCCCGCAACCGACGGATGCGCTGTTCGGCTCTGATCGAACATGAGGGCACCCGCATCCTGATCGATACAGGCCCCGATATGCGCGAGCAGTTGCTGGCCGCCGAGGTCGGCACGGTCGACGCGATCATCTGGACCCATGACCATGCCGATCATTGCCACGGCATCGACGATATCCGGCAGATCTTCCATGCATTGGGCGAGCCGGTGGCCGGTTATGCTCGTCCGACGACGGCGGCATCGCTGGAGGCGCGTTTCGGTTATGTCTTCCGGGGCAAGACCGGCTATCCGCCGACCGCGACCATGACCCTGATCGAGGACGAGTTTTCGATCGGTTCGATTCGGGTTCGAACGGTCGACCAGCCCCATGGCCGCATCCTGTCAGCGGGGCTTCGCTTCGAATTTGATGGCAAGAGCATCGGCTATGCCACGGATTTCCATGAGCTAACGCCGGATATGGCCGAACTGTATTCGGGCCTGGACCTGTGGGTGGTCGATGCACTTCGCCGGCATCCGCATCCGGCGCATGCCGATCTGCCGTCCGTCCTTCACTGGATCGACGAACTCAAACCTCGCCATAGCGTGCTGATCCACATGGACCAATCGATGGATTATGCGACCCTTTGCCGCGAATTGCCGTTGGGGGTCGAACCGGCTTATGACGGCATGGAGTCGATCCCGTGAATGCGGATCGGGCCATGGACATCGTCTATTATGGCCTGATCCTTTTGCTGCCACTCAGCGCACTGGCGGCCCGACGCATTCCCATCGGGCAGACCGTGCGGATGGCATTGATCTGGATCGGCATTTTTGGCGTCGCATTTTTGGTGATCGCGCAACGCGATCGTCTGACCGGCCTTATGCCTGGCGCGTCGGCACCCGATGGCGTCGTTCGCATTCCGATGGCGGATGACGGCCATTTCTATGCCGACGTTCGGGTCAATGGCGTCGAGCGTCGGATGCTTATCGATAGCGGGGCCACGACGACCGCCTTGTCCGAAGCGACGGCCAAGGCCGCCGGGCTCGATCTTGGCGAAAGCCAGTTCGGCAGCCTGATCGAGACCGCCAATGGTCGTGTCGCGGCTTCACATACGACCATCGCTGATCTCGCCATCGGGCCGATCCATCTGACGAAGATCGGCGCCGACGTAGCGCCGAACTTCGGCGATCAGGACATTATCGGCATGAACGTTCTGAGCCGATTACGGTCATGGCGTATCGAGCAGGGGGTACTCATTCTCAATGCCCGCACCTGACACATTTTTACATAATACATATTATCAGATTTGGAGGACTAGCCCTTATGGATCGTCTGCTGACCATCATGAAGCGCCTCCGCGATCCGAAGACCGGGTGCGAATGGGATGTGGCGCAGAGCTTCGAGAGCATCGCGCCCTATACCATCGAGGAAGCGCATGAGGTCGCCGACGCCATCAAACGGCAAGACATGGCGGATCTGAAGGACGAACTGGGCGACCTGCTGTTGCAAGTGGTCTTTCATGCGCAGATTGCCGAGGATCTTGGCCATTTCGCCTTTGCCGATGTCGTTGCGGCGATCAGCGACAAGATGGAGCGGCGCCATCCGCATATCTTCGGCGATCAGGCCGAAGGCGGCCACCATCTATGGGAACATATCAAGGCCGACGAGCGCCGGGCCAAATCGGCCGGTGGCGCGCTGGACGGCGTGGCGCTCGGTCTGCCCGCCTTAATGCGTGCGGAGAAACTGCAAAAGCGTGCTGCTCGCGTCGGGTTCGACTGGCCCGACGCGCAAGGGTCGCGCGCGAAGGTCGACGAGGAGATCCAGGAAATTGCTGAAGCCCCGCCCGAGATGCTGGCGGAGGAGTTCGGCGATCTGCTGTTCTCGGTGGTCAACTGGGCCCGCCACTGCGGCGTCGATGGCGAAGCAGCGCTCCGTTACGCCAATGGCAAGTTCGAGCGCCGCTTTCGCGCGATGGAGGCCGAAGCGGGCGACGCCTTCCCCGCTCTCGATCTGGAAGCCAAGGAAGCCCTATGGCAAAGCGTCAAGCATCGCGACGGGTGAAGCGCTCGTAATCGGATTCGGCCAGGCGGACATCATAGACCGCCTGTTCGCCCTCGATCATCTGGTGAAGCACTTCGCCATGGGCGTGGAGCCACGCGGCCCCCGCCCCGTCCCCGGCGTCCAGCGTGACCCGGTAACGCCGATGCCCGGAGGTCAACGCGGCCGCGACCTGCTCGATCAGGTCGTCAATGCCCTCGCCGGTCATCGCCGACACGGCGACGATGTTAGGACGACGCGCGGCTTCGACCAGCACATCTTCCCGCGCATCGCCCTCGATCAAGTCGATCTTGTTCCAAGCCTCGAACCGCGGGGTTTCCGGGTCCACGCCAATCTCGGTCAGCACCGCCTCGACATCGGCACGCTGTGCCTCTGTATCGGGATGCGCAATGTCACGGACATGGATCAACAGGTCGGCGGAAACCACCTCTTCAAGCGTCGCCTTGAAGGCGGCTACCAACTGCGTGGGCAGATCGGAAACGAAGCCCACCGTGTCCGACAGGATCGCCTTGTCGATGCCGGGCAACGAAATCTGGCGTAACGTCGGGTCAAGCGTGGCAAAGAGAAGATCCTTCGCCATGACATGAGCGCCGGTCAGACGATTGAAAAGGGTCGACTTTCCGGCGTTGGTGTAACCGACCAGCGCGATGACCGGCCATGGTGCACGCTGGCGGCGTTCACGGTGAAGCCCCCGAGTCCGGCTCACCTGGTCCAGTTCGCGCCGCAACCGCGCCATGCGGTCGCGGATCATGCGTCGATCCGCCTCGATCTGCGTCTCGCCCGGACCACCCAGAAAGCCGAAACCACCGCGCTGGCGTTCCAAATGGGTCCAGCTGCGCACGAGACGGCCCGCCTGATAGTCGAGATGCGCAAGCTCGACCTGCAACCGCCCCTCGGCGGTGGCGGCGCGCTCACCGAAGATTTCGAGGATCAGGCCGGTGCGGTCGATGACCTTGGCCTCCAGCGCGGTTTCCAAATTGCGCTGCTGCACCGGCGTCAGCGAGGCGTCGAAAACGACCAGCTGCGCCTCTTCCATCCGCACCTGCTGGGCGATCTGCTCGACCTGACCGCTGCCGATCAGCGTGGCGGGCTTGGGCGCGCGGACGCGGACTGCCACGCGCTCGACCACATCCAGGCCGATCGCCATGGCGAGTCCGGCGGTTTCCTCCAGCCGCGCCTCGGCGTCACGTACGGCATCGCCCTGGTCGGGCAGGACGATGACCGTGCGGGCGCCGCGCGTGAATTCACCGCGATCGCGGTCGAAACCCGTGCTCAATCCTCGGCCGATCCCGCCTGCTCTTCGGCCAGATTGAGCGGCCGTGCGGGCTGAATGGTCGAAACGGCGTGCTTGTAGACGAGCTGCGCCATGCCTTCACGCTGCAACAACATGCAGAACAGATCGAAGCCTGCGATCTGGCCCTGCAACATGACGCCGTTGATGAGGAACATCGTGACGGGGTCTTCGGATTTGCGCACCGCGTTCAGGAAAATTTCCTGCAAGAGCGGGTTCTTGCGCTGCTGTTCGTTCACGCCGTCGACGATCGCCGCGACGTCCAGCGGCCCGGACGGCATGATGGTGGAGATGGCGTGCTTGTAGATCAGCTGCGACTGGCCGTCGCGGCGGAGCAGCACCGAGAAATTGTCGAACCAGGTGACGATGCCCTGGAGTTTCACGCCCTTGACGAGGAACATGGTCACCGGCGCCTTGGAACGGCGCAGTGCATTCAGAAACAGGTCCTGAAGCGAACCCGATTTGTCGGCCATGGTCGAGCCCTTGTTCTTGGCGGGTCCGTGCCCGCGAGTAGCGCCGTTTCCCGGCGTCGGAATTGCGCCCGTGTGCCGGGCGCATGCAATATCTATGGTCTCGACGGGCATTCGTCCAGAGGGCGCGCCCGTTTGCTTGTCAATCCTCGCGTGTCTCGCTGATGCCGAGCAGCTTCAATTTCCGGTGCAGCGCCGAGCGCTCCATGCCGATGAAGCTGGCGGTACGCGAGATATTGCCGGAAAAGCGGCGGATCTGGACGCGCAGATACTCCCGCTCCCAGCTTTCGCGCGCCTCTCGCAACGGCGCCCCCATGATTGCGGTCGCTCCGCCGCCGCCCATATCGGCCCCCTCACCCAGCACCTCGGCTGGCAGCAGGTCCAGGTCGATCCGTCCCACCCGGTCGCCGGGCGCCAGAATGATCGTCCGCTCGACGACATTGCGCAGCTGACGGACATTGCCCGGCCAGTCATAGGATTGCATGGCGACCATCGCATCCGGCGCGATCTCGGGCGTACGGACGCGGCGCTCGCCAGCGTAATGCGCCATGAAGTGCTCGACCAGCGGAGGAATGTCCTCGCGCCGCTCGGCCAGCGAGGGGATGGTTACGGGCACGACGTTGAGGCGGTAATAGAGATCCTCTCGGAACCGGCCCTCTGCAATCTCCTGTGTCAGGTCACGCGCGGTAGCGGATACGACACGGACATCCACCTTGACGACGCGCGTGCCGCCGACGCGGGTGAAGCTCTGATCGGTCAGGACGCGCAGGATGCGGGCCTGGGTGGCGATCGGCATATCCGCGATCTCGTCGAGGAACAGCGTCCCGCCATGCGCCTGTTCGAGCAAGCCAGTGCGAACGAGGTCTCCCCCCTCCTCCACACCGAACAGCTCTTCCTCGACGCGCTCGGGCGTCATCCGCGCCGCACTGACCACTACGAACGGCGCGTCGGCACGGTTGCTCCAGCCGTGCAGCAGGCGAGCGGCGACTTCCTTGCCTACGCCGGCCGCGCCCATGATGAGTACCCGGCTGCCTGTGGCGGCGACGCGCTTTAGCGTTGCACGGATGCCATTGATGGCACTCGACGATCCGGTCAGGTCCGTCTCTCGTCCCGCCGAGGCGCGAAGCGAGGCATTTTCGCGCCGCAGCCGCTCCGTCTCGGTCGCACGCGCCACCATCAGCAGAAGACGTTCAGCCTCGAACGGCTTTTCGATGAAATCGGCGGCACCTTTGCGGATCGCTGCGACGGCCGTGTCCAGATTGCCATGGCCGGAGATCACCAGCACCGGAATCGACGGATCTCGCCGCTTGATCTCGTCGAGCAGTTCGAGCCCGTCGAGCCTGGATCCCTGGAGCCAGACGTCGAGCAGGACGAGGGATGGCCGCCGCGCCGCCACTGCTTCCAGTGCGGAATCGCTGTCGGCTGCGACGCGGGCTCCATAACCCTCGTCCTCCAGCACGCCCGCGACGAGTTCGCGGATATCGAGTTCGTCGTCGACGATGAGGATGTCCAAAGCCATGATCTTTTTACGTCCGGGTACGAGTCAGAGCAGTGAGCTGGCCCTCATCAGCCAGTTCGGGTTCGGCGCCCCCATGGTCCAGCGCCGCCAGGGCACCAGCGTCGAACATCATCGTAACGATGGTGCCGCCGGTGGGATTGTCGGAAAAGCCGATCGTGCCGGCATGTTCCTCGATAATCTTGTTGACGATGGCGAGGCCCAGGCCAGTGCCGCGTGCGCGCGTCGTCATATAGGGCTCGATGATGCGATCGCGCTCGGGCGGCAGGCCGGTGCCGTTGTCGGTAACCGTGATGATGACCATGCCCCCCTGCTGGCCCACGGTCATCACGACCTCCCCGCCCTTCACACCGTCGGGCCTCGCATCAATGGCTTCAACCGCATTCTTGACGATGTTGGTCAAGGCTTGGCTCATCTGGCGGCGGTCGCAAACCAGTGTGGGCGCGGGCTCTTCCTGATCGAGCTGGAAGCGGATTTCGGGGTGCGCGACCTCGTGCAGGAACATCGCCTGTGCACAGATATCGGCGATCGCCTCTTCGCGGAACACGGGTTTCGGCATCCGCGCAAAGGAGGAAAACTCGTCGACCATGCGGCGCAGATCGCCGACCTGGCGGACGATCGTCTCGGTCAGGCGACCGAAGGTCGGGTCTTCGGGCCCGACGACCTTGCCGTAACGGCGCTGGAGGCGTTCGGCGGCAAGCTGGATCGGGGTCAGCGGGTTCTTGATCTCATGCGCGATGCGGCGGGCGACATCCGACCAGGCGGCGCGGCGCTGGTCGAGCAATTGCTGGGTGATGTCGTCAAAGGTCAGGATGGGCCCGTCACCGGTCTGCGCGATCCGAACCGCCAGCGTCCGCATATCGCCGTGAAGCGCCACCTGCACCGTCGCTTCGCGGCGCCCCTGGTCGAGCAATTCGTCCAGCTCGGGGGCGATCTCGCCCAGCTTGCGGCCGACTAGCCCCTCCTGATCGGCGCCGAGCAGAAGGTCGGCGGAATTGTTCGCGATGCGGACCCGTCGATCACGATCAACCGCCATGACACCCGCCGAGACGCCCGCCATCACCGCCTCGATCAGTGCGCGGCGATTGTTCAGCTGCGCATTGGCGGTGACCAATTCGGTATTCTGGCGCTCCAACTGGCCCGTCATCTGGTTGAAGGCGTTGGCGAGCGTGCCGACCTCATCGCGGGTTTTGGGATCGGGCACGCGCGCCGTCAGATCACCCCCCGCGATCCGGCGCGCCGCGTCGACAAGTTCGCCCACCGGGCGGACGAGCCGATCCGCAACCGCCAAGGCGATCCACACCGCGATACCGACGATCAACAAGGCGATCGCGAACAGGACGAGATTGAATTTCAGTTGGAGCGATCGCGCCCGGCCTTGCAGCGCCCGATAGTCGTCGAAGACATCTTCGGCCGCAAAATGCTGTTTGCTGAGGAACTCAGCGTTCACCGGCGTGCCGATATATAGCATCAGGCCCTTACCCTCGGGCAAGGGCGTGACGACCCAGACGCGCTGCTCGTTGATACCGACCTCGGGGCGGTTCAGTTTGCTCGCCTGCTGGATCATTTCCGGCGTTACCAGCTCCCGGAAGGTCGTGTCCGATGGCTGGTTGAAGAAGTCGTAGAATTTGAACCCCTGCTTGGGGTCGTAGGAGAAAAGAACCGACTCCACCGTGTCACGGACGACGGTCTGCTGCACGAGATAAGCATGGAAATCACGCTGGTTCTCACGCAGCCCGGGCAGGTTGCGTCCGAGGTCCTGCGACATCGCGCGACCCGTATCGACCCAACGCTTGATGATCTGCTGCTGCGACTGGCGCGCTATGTCCATCGCATCGTCAAACGCCTTGCGCGCGCGGTCTGAAATCCAGAACTCGGCCGACGACTGGAATAGCACCGACGCGGTGACGACGGTCAACAGGATCGGTACACTCGCCGTCAGCGAGAATAGCGCAACCAGCCGGACATGGAGGCGCCCGCCGCCCCCGACCGCGGATTTCGCCGCACGGCGCATCGCCACCCGCCGCCCGAGGAGCATAAGCAATAGCACACCCGGGACGAGATTGAGCGCGAGCAGTGCTGCCATGACGGGCGGTGCGATCAGGCCCTGCGCTTCATTGCGACTAGCTATGTAGACATAGGTGCCGACCGCTATCGCCACCGCCCCCAGGACGACCGCAAGCTCCACGAGCGGAGTGACCGCGAAGCGAGAGCGCGGCCCTTCGGCAGGTTCAGCGGTCTTCACGGACGCCAACATCGTTGCAACCGTACAACGTGAAGCGTGTCCTGCAAGCCACAATTCGTGAAAATTACGTCAGGGGCTCTCCGCCCTCATCATCGCCGTTGACCGGAATGTTGAGCGTATCGAGTCGCTTTCGTAGCGTATTGCGGTTGATCCCCATCGCGCGGGCGGCGCGCAGCTGGTTGCCGCCGTGACGCGCGAGCATCGCCTCGATCAAGGGGCGTTCGACCTTACCGATCATACGATTATACAAGGTACCGTCGTCCAATGCTGCCGGGTGGGCCATGGCAAGACGGGCGATATAGGCACGCACGGCGGCGGTGAGATCGCCATCGGCCGCAGCGGCGCCGAACGCCCCCGAAGCGGAACGCGCCTCGCCCAGCGTCGTCCGCACCGCCTCGGCATCGATCACCTCGTCGCGGCCCAGCACGGCCAGGCGCCGCATCATATTCTCCAGTTCGCGGACATTGCCCGGCCATTCATGGGTGACCAGCACGTCGAGCGCGTGGCTGTCGATCCGACGCTTCGGCAAACCTTGCAGCGCGGCATTCTCGAGGAAGTGCTTGGCAAGCAGTGGGATATCCTGCCGCCGTTCCCGCAGCGCGGGCAAGGCGATCGGCACGACGTTCAGGCGGTAGAAAAGGTCTTCGCGAAACTGGCCGGACGCGACCTGCTGAGTGAGGTCGCGATTGGTGGCGGCGACGATGCGCACATCGGTGCGGATCGTCCGCGCACCGCCGACGGTGGTGAATTCGCCGGATTGCAGGACGCGCAGCAATCGCGTCTGCGCCTCCATCGGCATATCGCCGATCTCATCCAGGAACAGCGTGCCGCCCGAAGCCTGCTCGAATCGGCCCGCATTGCGCTGGGCCGCGCCGGTAAAAGCGCCGCGTTCATGGCCGAACAGTTCGGCCTCGATCAGCTCGCGCGGGATCGCGGCCATGTTGAGCGCGACGAAGGGTGCGGCGCGGCGGGGGCCGAGATCGTGGATCGCACGCGCCACCAGTTCCTTGCCCGTACCCGACTCGCCCGACACAAGGACGGTAAGGTCGGTCGACACGACACGAGCGATCACGCGGTACACGCCCTGCATCGCCTGCGACCGCCCGATCAGCGGCAGCGCCCGGTCGTCTTCGCCCAGGCCATCTTCGACCAGAACACCGCGTCGGGCGAGCGCGCCCGCAACCGCATGGGTCAGCGCGTCGAGATCGAAAGGCTTGGGAAGATACTCATACGCCCCGACTTCCGCGGCGCGAACGGCGGTGGTCAGCGTGTTCTGCGCCGACAGAACGATGATGGGCAACGCGGGAAACCGCTCCGCCACGCCCCGGATATGGTCGATGCCATCGCCGTCAGGCAGGATGACGTCGGTGACCAGCACATCGGGCGCACCGCCCGACAGGATGCGATCCAGCCGTGCCAGCGTCTCGACCACCGTCACCTCATGCCCGGCCCGCCGCAGCGCCTGGCCGACGACGGTACGGATCGCGGCGTCGTCATCGACGACGAGGACATGGCTCATGGATGGGCTCTCGGCAAAAGAAGGCGGAGGACCGTCATTTCCGGCGCGCCCTCCCTGGCATATTGGATGATGCCGTTCATGTCGCGGACAAGCTTGTCGACGAGTGCGAGGCCCAGACCCTGCCCCTCGCGGCGTCCCGATACGAACGGATCGAACAGATGGTCCGCAATGTCGGCGGGGGCACCGGGGCCGTTGTCGATCACGCAGATTTCGATCGGCAGCGGCAGCCGGGGTCGCCCCTCACCCGCGCTGACCGACATGCCGTGGCGATAGGCGGTAGTCAGTATGATGTGCGGATTGCGAACCACACGAACCGCTTCGCGAGCATTCTTCAGAAGATTTATGACAATCTGGAGCAGTGCATCGCGATTGATCCGAGCGGGGGGCAGCGACGGGTCGAAGCGCTCCTCGATCGGGATGCCACGCGCAAAACCGGCCAGCGCGACGCCGCGGGCATGGCCCAGCAGCGGATAGATATTCTCCGATGCCAGCGGCAGCGGCCGGGTATCGCTGAAATCCTGCATCCGGTCGATCAGCGCGGCAATGCGATCGACCTCCGTGGTGATGAGGGTGGTCAGTTCGCCACCGTTCAGCAGCTGCGCCGCCCCCCGGATACCGGAAAGCGGGTTCTTGATCTCATGCGCCAGCATCGCCGCGGCGCCGACGGCCGCCCGAGCGCCAGCGCTGCGATCCGACGCATGGGCCAGCCGCCGCGAGGGTCCCGCGCTATGCAGCGTAATCGCCCGCCACCCGGGATGATCCGGGATCTGGGCCTCGACGAAATCGACCCTGATCTTCGGGCCGTGCGGCGTCGCGATCACCGTGTCATACACCGCAAAGCCGTGCCCGTCGCGGCTCCGCGGTTCGTCCGGCGGCGGCAGGATCGCGGCGAGCGGCTGTCCCGTCATCAGCCGCTCGGACAGGTTGAGCAACTGCTCGGCCAGCCCATTGGCATGGGCGATCCGATCATCGGGATCGACGACGACCACGGCGACCGGCAAAGCGCCGAACAGCGCGGCGAAGCCCGGACGGCCGTGACCGGCAGTGTCAGGCAGCCGCTGCAAGCTCGATCTGCGGCATGTAGAAATCGTACAGCATCGCCTTGACCCGCTCCGCACTGGGCTCGTGGTTCACGGTGTTGCGGAACTCGGCCGAACCGTGCAGGCCGCGCGTGTACCAGCCAATATGCTTGCGGGCCATGTTGACGCCGGTCTCGGTGCCATAATGTTCCAGCATCGCGTCGTAATGCTCTGCAACTGCGCGATATTGCTCGTTCAGCGCAGGGTCCGGGCGGCGTTCACCGGTGGCGAACCAGTGCATCACCTGACCGAGCAGCCAGGGACGGCCATAGGCCCCGCGCCCGATCATGATCCCGTCGGCCCCCGATTGGTCGAGCGCCGCATCGGCATCGTCGATCGAGCAGATATCGCCATTCGCGATCACCGGGATCGACACCGCATCCTTGACGTTGCGGATGAACGCCCAATCGGCGCTGCCCTTGTACATCTGGTTGCGGGTGCGGCCGTGCACTGTAATCATCTTCACCCCGAGATCTTCGGCGATACGCGAAAGCTCGGGGGCGTTCAGGCTGTCATGGCACCAGCCCATCCGCATCTTCAGTGTCACCGGCACATCGACGGCCTCAACCGTGGCTTTGATGAGAGCCGACGCCAGCTTCAGATCGCGCATCAGCGCCGAACCCGCATCGCCGTTGACGACCTTGCGCACCGGACAGCCCATATTGATGTCGATGATCGCAGCCCCGCGATCGGCGTTCAGCTTGGCCGCCTCGCCCATTTCATAGGGGGTGCAGCCGACCAGCTGCATCGACACCGGCTCCTCGAGCGGATGCCAGGCGGCCTTCTGGATCGACTGGCGAGTTTCCCGGATCGCGGCCTGGCTGGCGATCATCTCGGTGACGTTCAGACCCGAGCCATAGCGGCGGACGAGCGTGCGGAACGGCATGTCGGTGACGCCGGTCATCGGTGCCAGCACGACGGGGCTGTCGATCGTTACCGAACCGACCTGGATGGGAGCGAGATTACGCATCATACTGCCTGAAAATTAAGCACTCGCCATAGGCCAATAGGGCCATATTGGCAAGATTGGCGAGGAGCCCCAAAAGCCGCTAGGCGAAGCCGATGAGCCAGAATAGAAAGATCGCGGCCCTGATCGTCGCGGCGGGCGGGGGTTCCCGCGTGGGTGGCGGCATGCCGAAGCAGTTTCGGGACCTCGGTGGACGGCCGATGCTTCGCTGGAGCCACGACGCCTTCGCCTCTCACCCGGCCGTCGACCTCGTCCTGACGATGATCGCGGAGGAACAGATCGATCATGCCCGCTGCATCCTGTCGAACGCATGGGTCGAGACGGGCGGTGCCAGTCGGCGCGAGTCGGTGGCACGCGGGCTGCGTCATCTGGCGCTCGCCGGTGTCACACAGGTGCTGATCCATGACGCCGCGCGACCATTCCTATCCGTAGAGGTCATCGACCGCGTGCTGGCGGGCCTCGGCTCGGCGGACGGGGCGATGCCCGTCCTGCCCGTTGCCGACACTCTTGCCCGCTCCCTCGACGATATCCTTGGCGAAACCGTCCCCCGCGACGGCGTGGTCCGCGTCCAGACCCCGCAGGGTTTCCACCTGCAAGCCGTGATCGCCGCCCATGCGGCATGGCCCGCCGATGCGGAAGCGACGGACGATGCGCAGATGGTGCGACGGCTTGGCGGGCGCGTCGCTTTGGTGCAGGGCGATGCCATGCTCGAGAAAATTACCTATCCCGACGACATGACTGGAGCCGATATGCGCCTGACCTGGGAAACCCGGACTGCGATGGGCTATGACGTCCATCGGCTTGAGGATGGCGAGGAATTGTGGCTGGGCGGCGTGCTCATCCCGCATCACCAAGGCCTGTCGGGGCATAGCGATGCCGATGTCGCGCTCCACGCGCTGACCGACGCGCTGCTAGGCACCATCGCGGCGGGCGATATCGGCACGCACTTCCCCCCCAGCGATCCGCAGTGGAAGGGAGCCGAATCGGGCCTGTTCCTGCAGCATGCGGCCAAGCTGATCACGGACAAGGGCGGGCGGATCGATTTCGTCGACCTGACCATCATCTGCGAGGCTCCCAAGATCGGCCCGCACCGTGCCGCCATGGTCGAGCGGATCGCAGGACTTCTGAACATCGATCAGAGCCGGGTCAGCCTGAAGGCCACCACTACCGAGCGGCTGGGTTTCACCGGACGTGGCGAAGGCATCGCGACCCAGGCGGTGGCGACCGTCCGCCTGCCCGGCGGAGCTGCTGCATGAAGCGGCTGGGCCTGATCCTCGCGCTTTCGGCGCTGGTCGCCCCCGAAATGGCGACCGCGCAGCGGGCCTGCATCACCGCGCCCGAGGCGGAGGCGATGACGCTGGTCGCCATGCCGGATATCTTGCGTGAGACCGGCCGGATCTGCGGCGCGCGGCTGCCCGCCAACAGCCTGATCCGCGGCGGCGGCTCGCTGATCTCCAAATATGAAAGCGCGGCCGATCAGGCCTGGCCCGCCGCGAAGGCCGCAATCGTCAAGCTGTCCGATCCCGCGATCAATACGCTGCTTCAATCGGACTATGCCCGGCCGCTGTTGACCTCCTTGCTCGTGCCTTTCATCGTCGGCCGGATCGGGCTGGACGATTGCGGGACGATCGACCGGCTGGTGACCCAGCTGGCCCCCCTGCCCCCGCGCAATATGGCCGGAGTGGTCGTGACCGCGCTGCAATATCTCAAGACGGAAAAGGCACGCGGACGGCAAGTGGCCGTGCCCGACCTGCCGCTCTGCACCAACGGAAACTGATATGGACTTCATTCTCCCCCGCGAGCTGATCGAGCTGGCCGAACGCGTGGTCGTCGCCAACCGTGCGGCGGGGCGGCGCGTGGCCTTGGCCGAAAGCTGCACCGGCGGATTGGTGGCGGCGGCCCTGACCGAAATCCCCGGATCATCCGACGTCGTCGAGGCTGGGTTCGTTACCTATTCAAATCAGGCGAAGATCAATCTGTTGAAGGTCAATCCGGAAGTGATTGACACCTTCGGCGCCGTGTCGACCGCCACCGCCTGGGGCATGGCGCAAGGCGTGCTGGCCGCCAGCGATGCAGACGTGGCCGTCGCGATCACCGGCGTGGCGGGCCCCGGCGGCGGCACGGCGAAGAAGCCGGTTGGCACCGTCGTCTTCGCCCAGGCGCTACGCGGCGGCGATCCCGAAGACGTGAAAGCCGAACGGCACGAGTTCGGCGATATCGGTCGCGGCGGTATCCGGCTTCAGGCCGCGCTGTTGGCGCTGGAGCTGTTGCTGCCGTAAAGCCTGGCGGCGCGATCCTCGAACGCGCCGATCATGCGGCGGAGCGCGGTGCCGAACACCTGCCCGGCCAGCATCTCGAACACGCGGTTCTTGAATGCGAAGTCAACGGTGAAGTCGACCGCGCAGCCTTGTTCCTCGGGGCGGAAGCGCCAGTTGTTGCGCAGATATTTGAGCGGCCCGTCGAGATATTCGACGTCGATCGATCCCGGCCGGTCCTTGGTGACCCGGCTGGTGAACGTCTCGCGCAACCCCTTGAAGCCCACGATCATGTCGGCCACCGTTTCCGTCGGCGTGTCCGAGCGGACGCGCATCGCCGATACCCAGGGCAGGAACTCCGGGTAGCGGGCCACGTCGGCGACCAGATCGAACATCTGCTCCGGCGTATAGGGCAGATGCCGCGTCTCGCTATGCTTGGGCATCAGCGCGCGCTTGCGAGCTTCGCCTCGCGGGCCGACCGAAGCCGCTCGAAATCGTCGCCCGCATGATAACTGGAGCGGGTCAGCGGCGAACTGGCGACCAGCAGGAACCCCTTCGCCCGCGCGATCGCGGCATATGCGTCGAACGCCTTGGGGGTGACGAACTCGGCAACCTTGGCATGACGCGGGGTCGGCTGGAGATACTGGCCCATGGTCAGGAAATCGATATCGGCCGAGCGCATGTCGTCCATCACCTGATGGACCTCCAGCCGCTCCTCGCCGAGGCCCAGCATGACGCCGGACTTGGTGAAGATCGACGGATCGTGCCGCTTCACGCTCTCCAGCAGGCGCAACGACGCATAATAGCGGGCACCCGGCCGGATCGTCGGGTAAAGGCGCGGGACCGTCTCCAGATTGTGGTTGTAAACGTCGGGCCGGGCCTCGACGATCGACTCGATCGCCGCCTGCGCCTTGTTGCGGAAGTCCGGCGTCAGGATCTCGATGGTCGTGTCCGGCGTCGTGCGGCGCAGCGCCTGGATCACCTTCACGAACTGCGACGCACCGCCATCGGGCAGATCGTCCCGGTCGACGGAGGTCACGACGATATGCTTCAGCCCCATCTGCGCGGCGGCGTCCGCCACATTCTGGGGCTCCATTGCGTCGACCTTGCGCGGCATGCCGGTCTTTACGTTGCAGAAGGCGCAGGCACGGGTGCAGGTGTCGCCCAGGATCATGACGGTCGCATGCTTCTTCGACCAGCATTCGCCGATATTAGGGCAGGCCGCCTCTTCGCAAACGGTCGTCAAGCTCTTTGCCCGCATCAGCTCGCGGGTGGCGGCGAAACCGGCGCTCGTCGGGGCCTTGACGCGGATCCAGTCCGGCTTGCGCGCGCGCACCGGCGCGACCAACGGTGTCAACTCGTTCATGGCTCGCGAAATAGCGATGGTCAGGGCCGGACACAATGCCTCGCGCATTAGAGGCGACATGTGGGGGACATGGTGGTGTCAGACATACTTTGATATGGAACCGAAACGGCCCTGCTCGGGTTCGCTTGCTACAGTACGGTTTCCTGAACTGGATAAGAGAGAGCAATGACCGACTTTAACGACCTCGTGGATGGCTATCAGCGCTTTCGGACCTCCGATTGGCGTCGCCAGCGCGACCGCTGGGCCGAGTTGAAGGAAGGCCAGAGCCCCAAGGTGATGGTGATTGCCTGCTCGGACAGCCGCGTCGATCCGGCCCAGATCTTCGACACGCTGCCCGGCGAGATCTTCGTCGTGCGCAACGTCGCCAATCTGGTTCCCCCGTTCGAGACCGGCGGTGGACATCACGGCGTATCGGCCGCGCTGGAATTCGCGGTGACGCAGCTGGAAGTGACCGACGTCGTCGTCATGGGCCATGGCGCCTGCGGCGGCTGCAAGGCGGCACTGACGCAAGGGTTTGCCCATGCGCCGCAGGGTGAAGGCGGTTTCGTGTCCGATTGGGTGAGCCTGCTCGACGATGCGCGCGAAAAGGTCATCGCGAAGCATGGCGACGCGGCAGACGCCAATGCGATGCGCGAGATGGAGCTGGAGTCGGTTCGCACCTCGATCGCGAACCTGCGCACCTTCCCCTTCGTCACCAAGCGTGAGGATGCGGGCAAGCTAACGCTGCGCGGTGCCTATTTCGCGATCGCCGATGGCGTGCTGCACCTGATGGACGATAGTGGCGAGTTCCAGCCCGCCACCCCGGCGCTGGCCACCGCATAATGTTGTTGGTCCGGGCCCCGTGCCCGGACCCATAGGAAAAGGGCGGACGCCGCATCCGGCGCCCGCCCTTTTTACTTATCCCTTAGACCCGGGTCAGCCCGCCGTGGCGGCGACGACCTGATCCACATCCTTCTTCGGCTCCGCCGTCGAGCGCAGCGACAGCTCGCGCATCTGCTTGTTGCTGGGCAGGCTGGGCGCGCCCATCAGCAAGTCCTCGGCACGCTGGTTCATCGGGAACAGCGAGATTTCGCGCAGGTTCTGCGCGCCGCAGATCAGCATGACGATCCGGTCGACACCGGCGGCCATGCCACCATGCGGCGGCGCGCCGTACTGGAACGCGCGATAGAGGCCGCCGAACCGCTCCTCGACATCCGCCTTGGACAGGCCGACCTTCTCGAACGCGGCGACCATCAGCTCGGGGCTTTGGTTGCGGATCGAACCCGACGCGATCTCGAAGCCGTTGCAGACCAGGTCATATTGATAGGCCTTGAGCGACAGCGGATCGGCGGAATTCAGCGCCTCCATACCGCCCTGCGGCATCGAGAAGGGGTTGTGCGCGAACTCGACCTTCTTCTCGTCCTCGTCCCACTCATAGAAGGGGAAGTCGACGATCCAGCACAGGCGGAACGCGCCCTCCTCGATCAGACCGAGCTGCTCGGCGACGCGGGTGCGGGCGAGACCAGCCAGCTTGGCCGCCGCCTCGACCTTGCCCGCCGCGAAGAACAGGCCGTCATCGGGGCCGAGGCCGAGTGCTGCGTAGATCGCTTCCATGCCTTCGGTGCCATGGTTCTTGGCGATCGGCCCGCCAAACTCGCCGCCCTTGCGGGTGACATAGCCCAGACCGGCATGTCCCTCGGCGCGCGCCCATTCGTTCATCTCGTCGAAGAACTTGCGGCTCTTCTCGGCGGTCTTGGGCGCCGGGATCGCACGGACGACGCCGCCCGAGCCGACGATCTTCTCGAACAGGCCGAAACCCGAGGTCGTGAAATGCTCCGACACATCGGTGATGATGAGCGGGTTGCGCAGGTCGGGCTTGTCGTTGCCGTACTTCAGCATCGACTCCGAGTAAGGGATGCGCGGGAACTCGCCCGTCGGGGTAACGGTGCGGCCGTCGGCGAATTTTTCGAAAATGCCGCCGATCACCGGCTCCATCGTCTCCCACACCTCTTCCTGGGTGACGAAGCTCATTTCCAGGTCGAGCTGATAAAACTCGCCCGGCAGGCGGTCGGCACGCGGGTCTTCGTCGCGGAAGCAGGGCGCGATCTGGAAATAGCGGTCGAAGCCCGCGACCATCAACAGCTGCTTATACTGCTGCGGCGCCTGGGGCAGCGCGTAGAACTTGCCCGGATGGATGCGGCTGGGCACCAGGAAGTCGCGAGCGCCCTCGGGCGACGACGCGGTCAGGATCGGGGTCGAATATTCGGTGAAACCCGCCGTCTCCATGCGACGCCGCATGTCGGAGATCACCTGGGTCCGGCGCACGATGTTGGCGTGTAGCGTGTCGCGACGCAGGTCGAGGAAGCGGTAGCGCAGGCGGATATCCTCGGGATATTCCTGCTCGCCCGCCACCGGCATCGGCAGTTCCTCGGCCGCCGACAAGACGGTCGCACCGCGCGCGAACACCTCGATCTCGCCGGTCGCCAGATTGGCGTTCACGGTGCCAGCCGAGCGCGCCTTCACCACGCCGTCGATCGTTACGACCGACTCGACCCGAACCGCCTCCAGGATGGCGAGCGCGGGGGTGTCGCTGTCGGCGACGATCTGGGTGATGCCGTAATGGTCGCGCAGATCGACGAACAGCACGCCGCCATGATCGCGCTTGCGATGGACCCAGCCGGACAGGCGAACCGTCTCGCCGACCGCCTCAGCAGTCAGCGCGGCGCAGGTGTGGGTACGATAGGCGTGCATGGCGGACATTCTCTGTACGTCGGGGGAAAGTGCTGCCGCTTCCCCGCCCGCCCCCTTTTTGTC
>DXIH01000095.1 GCA_019112965.1 Candidatus Sphingomonas excrementigallinarum
TTAGTGCTTTTTAACGATCCCCGAGCACCTTGAATGCCCAGGACAACCGCCAAGCCGCCGCCCGCATGTCCCTTCATCTAACCTACAATGTCAAAGAGCCCCGACAACAAAACCACCGGCAACACCATACCTCCCCGTTCCCAGGGCGTCCAGCGTGCCAGTCTGTCGTAGCTGCAACCGGTAAGTCGTTGTGGCGACCACCGCTGCGGTGAAACCCCTCTAGGCGGACCCACTTCGGGGGTCAACAACATTTTTCACATTCCTGTCTTTTTTGTTGCGCCGACCCGTAACTTCCAACCCCTACGGTCCTTCGCTCTCCGCCGCCGCCCGTTCCCCATAATGGCGCGCGAGCATGGCGCAGGCGATGAGCTGGATCTGGTGGAACAGCATGACCGGCAACAGGATCACGCCGACCTGCGCCGCCGGAAACAGCACGCCTGCCATGGGAACGCCCGACGCCAGGCTCTTCTTCGATCCGCAGAATTGCAGGACGATCGCGTCCTCCGGCGACAGACGCATCGCCCGTGCGATCATATAGGTCGCCGCGAGGATCAGCCCGAGCAGCAACAGGCAAAGCAGGAACAGCCGCCCCAGATCGCCCGGTGACACGCGCGTCCATAGCCCTTCGACCACCGCCGCACCGAATGCGGTATAGACGACGAGCAGGATCGAACCGCGATCGACCAGCGTCAACAGGCTCTTATGTCGACTGACAAAGCCCCCGATCCATGGCCGGAGCAGATGCCCCGCCACGAATGGCGCGAGCAGTTGCAGCAGGATTCCCTCTATCGAGGCGAGCGACACCCCTGCCCCGCCTTCTACCTTCATCAGCAGGGCAACCAGCGCCGGGGTCACGATAATGCCGAGGAGGTTGGAGAAGGACGCGCTGCAGATCGCCGCCGCGACATTGCCGCGCGCGATCGCGGTAAAGGCGATGGAGGACTGCACCGTCGAGGGCAGCAGGGTCAGGAACAATATGCCCATGGCCAGCGACGGATCGATACCCGGCAGCCGGATCATGCCGAGCCCCAGCAGCGGAAACAGAAGGAATGTCGATGCCAGCACCGCCAGATGGAGCGGCCAGTTGCGCAGGCCGGTCCAGATGGCGTCGCGCGACAGCTTCGCACCGTGCAGGAAGAAAAGCAGCACGATACCCGCATCGGCGAGATACCCGGCAAATGTCGCGAATTCGCCGCGTGCGGGCAGGACGGTGGCGAGCAGGACCGTCGCCAGCAGGCTGAGGATGAAGGGTTCGAAGACGGAAAACAGGCGCTGGATCATGGGCGCTCCCCGGCTGGACGCGCTCCGCAACCCGTCAGGCTTCACCGAAACGCCGTGAAAGCCGCCAGATAGGCGGATCAGGACAGCGACGCTACCCTTTGTGAATTCCCGGCCTTTGTAGATTCAGGGGAAAAAGGAAAATGGGGGGAGCCTACCCGAATCGCTCAACCCCCACTCCGATCGTCCAGCCGGTGCCGGTGTTTCCGGCGGCTTCCGCTCCCGATTTATGATTCTGTTCGTGTGTTGGCCGACGATACGAGCGTTCCCTAGGGGAAATCGCGGCCAAAAAAAAGGCCGGTCTTGCGACCGGCCGGAAAGTTTTTAGGAGAGGATGCCTGAAAGGCCCGATCCTTGTGCACCGCAGCACCGATGTTCGCAATTGCAACCTTGGCAACCGGAATTGCGGAAAATGCAATTGAGAGCGGTAACAACCACTTGGATCGCCCCGCAGCCCCCATTCCTTTTACGGCGATCTCGCGGAACGGTTCGATGGCAGCCGGGGGTCTTGCCGAATGTGGTGCGGCTGCCGAGATGGTTGCCACGATAATGCGCAAGGAAGCCGAATGACCACCAATCCCCTGCTCGCCGATACTGACCTGCCAGACTTCGCGGCTATCCGCCCAGAGCATCTGGTGCCTGCGGTCGAGCACATGATCGCCGATGCGCGCGCCGCCGCCGATCGGATCGGCGGATCGAATGCCAGCGACTTTGCCGATGTCGTGCTGGCCAGCGAACGGGCGGGATTTGCGATCGCGCGGGGCTGGTCTCCAGCGGGGCACCTCCATTCGGTTGCCGATACGCCCGAGCTGCGCGCCGCCTTTGCCGAGGCGCAGGCGATGCTGGCCGAATATGGCATGGAGGCGGGCCAGGACCCGCGACTGTTCGCCGCCTTCAACCGGGTCGACCTAGCCCCTCTCAATGAGGTCGAGGCGCGCGCGGTCGAGCTGGCGCGGCGCGACTTCACGCTGTCGGGCGTGGGACTGGATGACGCGGCCAAGGCGCGGTTCCGCGAGATCGGCGTCGAGCTGAACCGGCTGAGCACCGAGTTCGGCAATGCCGTGCTCGATTCGACCGAGGCGTGGAGCGAGCATGTCACCGACGAAACTCTGCTCTCCGGCCTGACCGATAATGCCAAGGCGATCCTGGCCTCTTACGCCGCGGAGAGGGATCTGGACGGCTGGCTGGTGACGCTGCGCGAGCCGAGCGTGCAGGCGATCCTGACCCAGGCGGACAATCGCGACCTGCGCGCCCGCGTCGCCAAGGCTTATGCGACCCGCGCCTCCGATCAGGCGGCCGACCCTACCCATGACAATAGCGTGCGGATCGACCGCATTCTGGCGCTTCGCCATGAAGCGGCTCAGCTGCTCGGCTTCAACGACGCCGCCGCCCGCTCCGTCGAGACCAAGATGGCACAGTCGGCGGACGAGGCGCTGGCCTTTCTCTCCGATCTTGCCGGGCGGGCCCGCCCCCTGGCGGAGCGCGAACTGGCGGAGGCGAGTGCCTATGCCGCCGAGAAATTCGGCATCGAAAAGCTGGAGCCCTGGGACATGGGCTATGTCGCCGAGCATATCCGCCGCGAGCGATTCGGCGTCGATCGCGAGGCGATCCGCGCTTATTTCCCCCTCCCCCGCGTGATGGAGGGCACGGTGGCGCTGATCGATCGGCTGTACGGCATCCGCCTGGTCGAGCGCGCGGGCGTTTCCGTGTGGAACGACGATGTCCGCTATTATGATGTGCAGGATAAGAACGGCGAGATCGTCGCGGGCGTCTATTGCGACTTCCATGCGCGCGCGGGCAAGCGTGGCGGCGCCTGGATGGACGTGTGCCGTCCGCGCTTCCGCGATGCCGACCGCTTCCACCGTCCGATCGCCTATCTGACCTGCAACTTCCCGCCCGCGACCGGCGACACCCCCGCCCTGCTGGCGCATGGCGATGTCGTCACGTTGCTCCACGAGTTCGGCCATGTGCTGCACCACCTACTGACCGAGGTCGACCTTCCCTCGATCGGTGGCATTTCGGGCGTCGAGTGGGACGCGGTCGAGCTGCCCAGCCAGTTCATGGAGAATTTCGCCTGGGACCGCGACACGCTGACCGCGTTGTCGGCGCATGTCGAGACGGGCGAACCGTTGCCCGAAGAGCTGTTCGCCAAGATGCTGGCGGCTCGGCGCTTCCAGGCGGGGCTGTTCCTGCTGCGCCAGATCGAGTTCGCGACCTTCGACCTGCGGCTCCATCGTGATTACGACCCGGCGCAGGGCGGCCGGGTGATGGCGGTGCTGAACGGCGTTCGTGACGAGGTGGCGGTGATTCGCCCGCCCGAGTGGAATCGCTTCCCGCACAGCTTCAGCCATATCTTCGCGGGCGGCTATGCGGCGGGCTATTACAGCTATCTCTGGGCGGAGCTGTTGTCGGCGGACGCCTTTGCCGCCTTTGCCGAGGAAGGTCAGGCGGCGGGCGACCGATTCCGTCGCGAGGTGCTGGCGCGCGGGGCGAGCCGCCCGGCGGCCGAGAATTTCCGCGCTTTCCGCGGCCGTGCGCCCGAGCCGGACGCACTGCTTCGCCATCACGGCCTCGCGGCCTGATCCAAAAGCCGGGGCCGTTTATGGCGGCCCCGACTTTGTTCCCTACTGTAACCCAGATCATACAGAAAAAATCGCGTCGCTACGGCTTCTTAACCATCCTCGACCTAGTCTGAATGACAGGAGGATGTGCCGTGAGCGGATCGGAACATATTGATTTTGAACAGCGGTTGGCCGCGTTCGACTATAGCGCCGGAAGCTATTCGACGTTCCCGACGATCAAGCGTGCGATCGAACGCCATGCGCCCGCCGCGCTGACCGCGCTGTACCGGCACATCGCGAACACCTCGCAGATCCGGGGGCTATTCACCTCGCAGGCGCGGATGGACCATGCCCGCGACAAGCAGATGGAGCATTGGCGCAAGCTGTTCTCCGGCCCGCTCGACCGCGACTATGCCGCCGCCTCGACCCATATCGGGCAGGTGCATGCCCGGATCGGGCTGGCGCCGACCTGGTACATCAGCGGCTATGCCCGGATGCTGGAATATGTCCTGCCCAAGCTGATCCTGGGGCGGTTGCTATGGCCCTTCGGCGCCGCGCATCGTGCGCGGGCCGCCAATGCGCTGGTCAAGGCGTCGCTGATCGACATGGACATCGCGCTCGCCTCCTATTTCGAGGCCGAACAGGCCGGGCGCCGCGCGGTGATCGAGCGGTGCGGCGCGGTGTTCGACAGGATGGCCAAGGGCGACCTGACCGCTTCGCTCGAAGGCCTTCCGTCCGAATATCAGGCGCTCGCCGATAGTTTCGAGGCGATGCGCGCACAGATGTGCGCGACGCTGGGCGTCGTTACCCAGTCGGGCGAGCATATCCGCGTCGGCTCGGGCGATATCCGCCTGGCATCGGACGATCTGTCCGACCGCACCAAGCAGCAGGCGGCCTCGCTGGAAGAAACCGCCGCCGCGATGCAGCAGATCACCTCGACCGTCCGTCAGACCGCCGACGGTGCCTCGCGCGCCAATCGGATCGTCGGCGAGGCGCGAGCCGAGGCCGAGGAATCGGGCCAGATCGTCCGTCGCGCGGTCGAGGCGATGGGCGGCATCGAACGCTCCTCGTCCGAAATCAGCGAGATAATCACGGTCATCGACGGCATCTCGTTTCAGACCAACCTGCTCGCGCTCAACGCGGGCGTCGAGGCGGCGCGGGCGGGCGAGGCTGGCAAAGGCTTTGCCGTGGTCGCCAGCGAAGTGCGCGCCCTGGCACAGCGCTCGGCAGAGGCGGCCAAGGACGTGAAGACGCGGATCCTTGCCTCTTCCGACCAGGTCGGCGTCGGGGTCGAGCTGGTCAACGAGGCGGGCGAAGCGCTGCAACGGATCATCGGCCGGATCGGCGAGATCAGCGATCTGGTGTCGCAGATCGCCGCCTCCGCCACGCAACAGTCGATCGGCCTGCAACAGGTCAACACCGCGGTCGCCGAGATGGACGGCGTGACCCAGCGCAACGCGGCGATGGTCGAACAGGCCACCGACGCCGCCCGAACCCTGGCCCAAGAGGCCGAGACGCTGGCCCGCGAGGTCGCCCGCTTCCGTTTGGCCGACATGACCGGCGATCCACGCAACCCGGTTCACCAGATGCAGCGACGGCTCGTCGCAGGCTGACCCCTATCCCCCCAAGGATGAACTGGGCTCCGGCGAAAGTCGGGGCCCTTTTTTTGGGCCGTCATTCTCGCTCCCGTCCCGTGGCGGGGGCATAGACGGGAAAGGCAGACCACGCCGGCCAAACGCGGAAAACCACCCATGGAAAACCAGGGGCGGCGAATAAAATCGGCGATGTCGAAAGGATGGTGGAGCCGAGGGGGATCGAACCCCTGACCTCTGCAATGCCATTGCAGCGCTCTCCCAGCTGAGCTACGGCCCCATCGATTTCGGCGCGAGCCCGGCGGGATGCGGGCTGGCCTGTCAGCGCATTATGACATGCGGCTGTTCCGGCGGAATGGTGGAGCCGAGGGGGATCGAACCCCTGACCTCTGCAATGCCATTGCAGCGCTCTCCCAGCTGAGCTACGGCCCCGTTCCGCTGTGGAGGCAGCCCACTAGCGGGGCCGCCGTGGCTCGGCAAGCACTTTTTTCAAGCACCGGCCGAGCCCCTCGGACAACTCAGTGTTCGTCGTCCTCGCTGGACGTTTCCACGCCCAGATCGTCGTCGCCGCCCAGATCGACTTCATCGTCGGGCGAGGGCTCTTCGTCCTCGCCAGTGATGTCCAGATCTTCGTCGTCACCGCCCGCCAGATCGCTGTCGGCTTCCTTGTTCTCCGGCTTGGCCTGCTCGAACGGCAGGGGCTGCTTGGACTTCAGGATGGGCTCGGGCTCCCACTGCGTCCCGCAATTGATGCAGGTGACGGGGTCGTCCTTTTCGAGGTCGTAGAAGCGCGTCGCGCATTTCGGGCACGTACGCTTCGTGCCCCATTCCGGCTTGATCATGCCGTTCATACCTTTCGGATTGGGTTTTCCGCCGGAGCGAAAAGTGGGCGCGCCTTGCCACAGCGCAAGCCCCCTGTCAAAAGCCCGCGCCATCTATGGCGCACACCCTTCCCCAGCCTCGCACCGTGCGAGCCGCCGCCGCCCTTCGCGGCACCATCGCCGTTCCTGGCGACAAATCGATCAGCCACCGTTCGCTGATGCTCTCCGCGCTCGCGGTCGGGCAAAGCCGGGTCGAGGGCCTGCTGGAGGGCGAGGACGTGCTCGCCACCGCCGCCGCGATGCGCGCGATGGGCGCGGACATCGTCCGCCAGGATGACGGGGTGTGGGTGATCCACGGAGTCGGTGTCGGCGGCCTGCTCCAGCCGGAAACGGCGCTCGACATGGGCAATTCGGGCACCTCGACGCGTCTTTTGATGGGTCTGGTCGCCAGCCATCCGATCACCGCGACCTTTATCGGCGACGCCTCGCTGTCCAAGCGGCCGATGGGCCGCGTCATCGAACCGCTGTCGCAGATGGGCGCGCAGTTCCAGGATACGCCGGGCGGCCGCCTGCCCCTGATGGTCCGAGGCATCAGCCCGGCGGTGCCGATCCGCTATACTCTGCCCGTCGCCTCGGCACAGGTGAAGTCGGCGATCCTGCTCGCGGGTCTCAACACGCCTGGGGAAACCACGGTGATCGAGCCGATCGCGACGCGCGACCATAGCGAGCGGATGCTGGCCGGTTTTGGTGCCGAGCTGACCGTCACCCCCTCGCCCGAGGGCCGGGTCATCACGATTCACGGGCCTGCTGAACTGAAGCCGCAGAATATCGTCGTGCCGGGCGATCCGTCGTCGGCGGCTTTCTGGCTGGTCGCGGGCTCGATCGTGCCGGAGGCGGACGTGACCATCACCAATGTCGGCATGAACCCGACCCGCACCGGCATCATCGAAGCGCTCAAGATGATGGGTGCCGATATCACCGAACTGGACGCGCGCATCGTTGGCGGCGAGCCGGTGGCCGACCTGCGCGTTCGCCATGCCCCTCTGTCGGCGATCGAGGTTCCGCCCGAGCTGACGCCGAGCATGATCGACGAATATCCCGTGCTGTTCGTCGCTGCCGCCTTTGCGACCGGCACGACGATCGCGCGCGGCGCGGAGGAACTGCGCGTCAAGGAGTCCGACCGGATCACCGCCATGGCGAATGCGCTCGGCGCGTGCGGCGTCCGTTGCGAGGAGTTCGAGGACGGCATGGCCGTGACCGGCTCCGGCGGCGACCCGATCCCCGGCGGCGCGACGATCGCGACGCTGCTCGACCACCGCATCGCGATGAGCATGACGATCGCCGCGCTCCATGCCCGCGATCCCATCACGCTGGACGACGCCGCCCCCGTCGCGACGAGCTATCCCGTGTTCTTCGACACGCTGGAGAAGCTGGGAGCCGTGGCATGATTATCGCCGTCGACGGCCCCGCCGCCAGCGGCAAGGGCACGATCGCCCGCGCGCTGGCCCGGCATTACGGCCTGCCGCATCTCGATACCGGCCTGCTCTACCGTGCGGTGGCCGCGACGGTGCGACAGATGCACCTCGACCCCACGAAGGAAGCCGATGCGGTCGCCGCATGCAGCTTCGACGACGGCGTGCTCGCCGATCCCGGCTTGCGCGATGACGAGACGGGCAAGCTTGCCTCGGTCGTATCGGCCCATCCGCTGGTCCGCGCCGCCTTGCTCCAGCGGCAGAAGCGGTTCGCGCAGCAGCCAGGCGGCGCGATCCTCGACGGGCGCGACATCGGCACGGTCATCGCGCCCGACGCCGACGCCAAGCTGTTCGTAAAGGCCAGTTCGCAGGTGCGGGCGCGGCGGCGACATAACGAACTGGTAAAGAACGGCGCGGATGTGTCGTTCGAGCAGGTGCTGGCGGATATCCGTGCCCGCGACGAACGCGACAGCGGCCGGGCGACAGCCCCCCTCACCCAGGCGGCGGACGCGGCGGCGCTCGACACTTCCAACCTGACGATCGACGCCGCGGTCGCCCGCGCGATCCAGTTCGTCGACGCCCAGATGGCGGCCAAGGCGCGCTGATCCGATCCTCCCCAGCATGGGGAGGTGGCAGCGCGCCAGCGCTGACGGAGGGAGGCCAGCACCAAGGGACGCCCTCATCGGCACGCCCCCTCCACCATGCTGCGCATGGTCCCCCTCCCCGTGCCGGGGAGGACACCCCCTCACCTTGCGCAAAACCCCATTTTCCGCTAAGGCGCCCCCGCTCGCGGACCCTGTTCCGCGGAGAGGCTGACGCTGGGTATCGCCCCGGCGTCCTTTCCGCATTTGTCGCGGACCGCCGCTTTTCCGTGTTTCAGCCACATCTTCGGGCCTGGTGGCGTCGGCATGGGGTCGTCGCGGCCATCGTCGAAGGTCGGGGCAAAGCGCTGACCGAAGGCGAAAAACTCTCCAGGAACTTAACCCTTTTATGGCAACCAACCCCCAGCCCACGCGCGACGATTTCGCGGCGATGCTCGATGACATGTTCGGCGGTGCCGACAGCTTCGAGGGTCGCGTCGTGCATGGCACCGTCACCGCGATCGAAAACGACATGGCCGTCATCGACGTCGGTCTGAAGTCGGAAGGCCGTGTGCCCCTCCGCGAATTCGCTGCCCCCGGCCAGAAGGCCGACCTGAAGGTCGGTGACGAAGTCGAGGTCTATGTCGACCGCGTCGAGAACATGCACGGCGAAGCCATGCTCAGCCGCGACCGCGCGCGCCGCGAGGCCGCCTGGGACAAGCTGGAGCTCGAATTCTCGAAGTCGGCCCGCGTCGAAGGCGTGATCTTCGGCCGCGTGAAGGGTGGCTTCACCGTCGACCTGAACGGCGCCGTGGCGTTCCTGCCCGGCTCGCAGGTCGATATCCGTCCCGTCCGCGACGTCACCCCGCTGATGGACATCCCGCAGCCGTTCCAGATCCTGAAGATGGACCGCAAGCGCGGCAACATCGTCGTGTCGCGTCGCGCGGTCCTGGAAGAGACCCGCGCCGAGCAGCGTTCGGGCCTGATCCAGAGCCTGGCCGAGGGTCAGATCATCGACGGCGTCGTCAAGAACATCACCGACTATGGTGCGTTCGTCGACCTGGGCGGCATCGACGGCCTGCTGCACGTCACCGACCTGTCGTACAAGCGCGTCAATCATCCGTCCGAGATGATCGCGATCGGCGACACCGTGCGCGTCCAGATCATCCGCATCAACAAGGACACGCAGCGCATCTCGCTCGGCATGAAGCAGCTCGAGAGCGATCCGTGGGATGGCGCCGGCGCCAAGTACCCGATCGGCGCCAAGCTGTCGGGCCGCGTCACGAACATCACCGAGTACGGTGCGTTCGTCGAGCTGGAGCCGGGCATCGAAGGCCTGGTGCACGTCTCGGAAATGTCCTGGACCAAGAAGAACGTCCATCCGGGCAAGATCGTGTCGACCTCGCAGGAAGTCGATGTGGTCGTCCTCGAGGTCGATCAGGAAAAGCGCCGCATCTCGCTGGGTCTCAAGCAGGCTCAGGCCAATCCGTGGGAAGCGTTCGCCGCAGCCCATCCGATCGGCTCGACCGTCGAGGGCGAAGTCAAGAACGCGACCGAGTTCGGCCTGTTCATCGGCCTGGACAACGATGTCGACGGCATGGTCCACATGTCGGACATCGCCTGGGGCGTGTCGGGTGAGGATGCCCTCAACCTGCACCGCAAGGGCGAAGTCGTTCAGGCCGTTGTTCTGGACATCGACCCCGAGAAGGAGCGCATCTCGCTCGGCATGAAGCAGCTCGAGCGCGGCGGCCCGGTGGCCGGCGGCGTGGCTGCGGCTGGCGATCGTCTGAACAAGAACCAGGTCGTCACCGTGACCGTCCTCGAAGTTCGCGATGCGGGCCTCGAAGTCCAGGCGGGCGACGATGGTGCGACCGGCTTCATCAAGCGCACCGATCTGGGTCGCGACCGTGACGAGCAGCGCCCCGAGCGCTTCCAGGTCGGCCAGAAGTTCGACGCGATGGTCACCGGCTTCGATCGTTCGAAGAAGCCCACCTTCTCGGTCAAGGCGATGCAGATCGCCGAAGAGAAGCAGGCGGTGGCTCAGTACGGTTCGTCCGATTCGGGCGCATCGCTGGGCGACATTCTGGGCGAAGCGCTGAAGGCGCGCACCCAGAAGTAAGTCACTGGATCGGGACACGTTTTTCCGGAAACGTGTCCCGGTTTCGGCCAAATGGCACCCCTGTGTCGCTTAATCGTATAATAACAATACTTTCAGCAGCGAGAAACACAGGTTAGGAACGATCCGTCTGAAGCTTGGGACTAGACGATGATCCGTTCGGAACTGGTGCAAAAAATCGGTCAGCGTAATCCGGGTCTGAACCCCCGCGAGGTCGAACTGATCGTCACGATTTTCTTCGATGAAATCACCAAGCGACTGGCGGATGACGGTCGTGTCGAGCTGCGCGGCTTCGGCGCCTTTTCGACCCGCGCGCGCGGTGCCCGTACCGGCCGCAACCCCCGCACCGGCGAAACCGTCGATGTCTGCGCCAAGCGCGTTCCCTATTTCAAACCCGGCAAGGAAATGCGCGCGCGCCTGAACGTCGACGCGGAGTAATCCTATTTCGAACGCGGGGCGGGAGGACGCGGCTATTCCGGCTTTACGACCGCTCCGCCCTTGACCTCCGCGGCATCCTGGTATCTTCGTGGGACCGTGCGCGGACGTGGCGAAACCGGTAGACGCTGCCGACTTAAAATCGGCTTCCTATGGAGTGCGGGTTCGAGTCCCGCCGTCCGCACCATCGCACTGGGTGCCGCGCTCCTGGCGACGACGGCTTGCGAGCGCCACGCCGATCATGGTGCGGTGGTCGTCAGCACGATCCAATCCGCCCCCTCCCCGACCGGCTCGACGCGCCTGCCCCTAACCGAGAGCGATACGCCACACCGCGTCCTGCGCGACGCGCTGGCGCAGGGGTTGGTACGGTTCGATGCCAATGGCCAGATCGAGCAGGGCCTGGCCGAACGCTGGATCGTCATCGACGAGGGCGGCAGCTTCATCTTCCGCCTGCGGGAGGCCAAATGGAATGACGGCACGCCCGTCACCGCCGAACAGGTCGTGCCGATCCTGCGGCGACTTGTGTCGCCACGCTCGGGCAATCCCCTGGCCCCCTTCCTGACCGCGATTGACGAAATCGTCGTGATGACGCCGCAGGTGATCGAGATACGCCTGTCGCGACCTCGCCCAGACCTGCTCAAGCTGTTCGCACAGCCGGAAATGGCGATCGTCGATCGGGGCCGACGCGGCACCGGGCCGTTCCGTATCATCCGGTCGGGACCGCCGCCGCTGCTGCGCCCGATCCCCGATCCTCGCCGCGCCGAGCCGGAGGACGACGCGACACCCGCGCCGGAAGACGATGTTCGCCTGATCGCCGAGAGCCCGGGGCGCGCCATCCTGCGGTTTGCGCGTGGCCAGTCGGACCTTCTGCTGGGAGGGCGGTTCGAGACGTGGCCGCTGCTCGACTCGGTGCAAATCAACCAGACGGCGATCCGGGTCGATCCTGCGGCGGGCTTGTTCGGGCTGAGCATCGTCAACCGCGACGGGTTTCTGGGCGATGCCGCCAATCGGCAGGCGCTGTCGGCCGCCTTCGACCGGGCTGCGATGCTGGCGGCGATAGCGCCCAACTGGGATGCGACCGATCGTGTGCTTCCCGATACGCTCGATTCCGATGCGCCCCCACAGATTCCCGGCTGGGCGCTCCTCAACGTGGATGAGCGGCGCAGCGGTGCGCGGGCGCGTGTCGCCGCCTGGGGCCAGCCCGTTCGGTTGCGTATCGCCTTGCCACAGGGTCCGGGGGCCAACCTGCTCTATGGCCAGATCGGTGCGACGCTGCTGGCCGTCGGCATCACGCCGGAGCGGGTGGCGCTCGATGCGCCTGCCGACCTGCGGCTGATCGATGCGGTCGCCCCCTATGACAGCGCGCGCTGGTATCTCGCCACCGCGTGCGCGCCCTGCGGCGAGGCGGCGATGGCGGCGATCGAGCAGGCGCGGCTTGCGCCCACGCTGGCCGGGCGAAGTGCCGCCATCGCGGCGGCGGATGCGGCGGTGAATGCCGACACGCCCTTCATCCCAATCGCGCGCCCCTTGCGCTGGTCGCTCGCCACCGCACGCCTGCGACAATTCCAGACCAATGCCCGGGCCTGGCATCCATTGAACCGATTGCGCGCCGTCACCAATTGAACGTCATGGCCAAAGCATCCCGCATCGATCCCACCACCTTTGACGCGCTGCCGCTGGACAAGGGCATCGCGGCCAGCCGCCAGCGGATCGAGGCCATGGAGCGCCTGTTGGAGCGCGTCGTCGTGCTGCCCGGCCTCAACCGGCCAATCGGGCTGGACGTGATGTTGGGGCTGGTCCCCATTGTCGGAGACATCGCCGCCGCCGCGCTGGGTAGTTACATCATCTGGGAAGCCCGCAATCTGGGCCTGTCGAAATTTCAGATGGCGCGGATGATGGGCAATGTCGGCTTCGATGCGCTGTTGGGCTTCGTGCCGCTGATCGGCGACGCGGCGGACGTGCTGTTCCGGTCGAACACACGCAATTTGCGGATCATCCGCAAGCATCTCGACAAGCATCACCCCTCCAGCGTGGTGCTGGAGGGGTAAGCGACCTCAGCGGCTGCCGCGCCAGATTTTCAGCGGCGCGTTCGGCGATAGTCCGCCCTGATGCACCGGGCAGCGGGCAGGACGGAATGCCTTGTTCAGGCAGATCCAGATCTCGTCCAGCCAGCCTTCGCGCGTGGCCGTGACGCGCATCATGTCAGCGGTCATGCCACGGTTCGCGGCGGCAAAGGCCGTCGCCAGATCACCTGCGGTCAAGGCGTTGCGCCGCGAAAGCCCTTCCATGTCCGGGAAGCGCAAGCCGTAATACAGCGCGTTGGATCGCTGGAAATAGCGCGCCGGGCTGTACCCGCTCATGCAGGTCCCGTGCTTGGACCATTCATGCTGCATCAGCTGCGCGGAAGGCGTGGCGCAGATGTGGCGGCGCACCACCGCCTGCGGGATGATCGCGGTCGGGCGGCAATATTGCGGCCAGTCCTTGCCCACGCCATCCGGCCACAGGCCATGCAGCGTGAAGCCGAAGCGATTGGCCCCGCCGCACTGGAAGCTGCTGTCCCCCTTCGGGTCGCGGCAATATTGCGGGCTCCAGGTGATCGCCAGCGTATAGCCGCCGATCGGCAGCACACGGGTCGGCTGGCTCTGGCTGGGCAGATCGGGGCGGATCGACTGCAGACCACTCGGCGCGGTGCATTGCAGCGTCTGGGCCGACAGGACTTCCGGCGCGGCCAGCAGGGCCATGCCGATCATTGCGTATCTCATGCTTCGTTCACCTCCGCCATCGCGCGATACCAGGCCAGGGCGTTGGGACGCATCAGCATCACCACCGTCACCAGCGACGCGGCGGCCTGCACCGCCGTCAGCACACCGAATACACCCTCGGCGAGTGCGCCCACCGACACCTGATAGAGAAATCCGAGCAGGTTCAGGATGGTCAGCACGACCAGCAGCCCCAGCCCGATCCGACTGGCGAACCGCGTGGTCAGCAACGTGCCGAGCAGGAACAGCCCGATCAGCAGGCCATTGGCGATCACCGCGATCGCGACACCGGCCTGCGCGACCGTGTCACCCCAGCCGATGACGGCCAGCACCACCAGCAACAGGATGGCGAGGAACGACAGCCGCTCGCCCAATATCACCGACTTCGGTCGCACGATCTTCCCCTTACCAAGCCAACCTCAGGCGGCGGCGAAATCCAGTCCGATATCGGCCGCAGGCGCCGATTGGGTCAAGCGCCCCACGCTGACATAGGTCACGCCTGACTCCGCGATCGCGCGGATCGTGTCGAGCCGCACGCCCCCCGATGCCTCGGTCGGCACCCGCCCGGCGACCAAGGCGACACCCTCGGCCAGTTGCGCTGGGCCCATATTGTCGAGCAGCAAATGGGTCGCCCCCGCCGCCAGCGCCGGTTCGATCTGGTCGAGCGCATCGACCTCGACGATGATCCGGGCGATCCCCGCCTCTCGCGCCGCCGTCACCGCCGGGCCGATGCCGCCCGCGACCGCGACATGATTGTCCTTTATCATCGCCGCATCCCACAGGCCCATGCGATGATTCCGCGCGCCGCCCATGCGGGTGGCGTATTTCTCGATCAGGCGCAGGCCCGGAATGGTCTTGCGCGTGTCGAGCAATGTCGCGCCGGTGCCCGCGATCGCCGCGACATAGGCAGCCGTCATCGTCGCGATACCCGACAGATGCTGGACGGTGTTGAGCGCCGATCGCTCGGCGGTCAGCATCGCGCGCGCCTTGCCCGACAGACGCAGCAGCTCGGTGCCCGCCGCAACGCTCGTGCCGTCCTCGACCAGCCGCTCGATCACGACATCCGGGTCGAGACGGCGAAAGAACGCATCGGCGATCGGCAGCCCGGCGACGGTGATCGCATCGCGGCTCGCCATGGTGCCGACGAAGCGCGCCTCGGCCGGGATCACGGCGGCCGAGGTGATGTCGCCGCCCGGTCCCATATCCTCGGCCAGCGTCGTGGTGACGAAAGCGTCGAGGTCGAAGCCGTCTATCGCCCTTTCCGTCACGGGCGCAGGCCCAGATCGCCCTTGCCGACCGTCCCGCTGGCGAGCGACAGCATCGCGTCGAGGCTCTTCTTGGCCTGAAGCCGCAGGCCCTCCTCGATCTCGACGCGCGGGGTCAGGTCGCGCAGCGCGAGATACAACTTCTCCATGGTGTTCAGCGCCATGTACGGACAGATATTGCAGTTGCAGTTGCCGTCCGCGCCCGGCGCACCGATGAAGGTCTTGCCCGGCATCGCCTTTTGCATCTGATGGATGATGTGCGGCTCGGTCGCGACGATCAGCGTGTCGCCGGGAACGGTCTGCGCGAATTCCAGGATGCCGCGGGTCGAGCCGACATAATCGGCATGATCCAGGATGACGGCGGGGCATTCGGGGTGCGCGGCGATCGGCGCGTCGGGATGCTGGGCGCGCAGCTTCAGCAGCTCGGTTTCGCTGAACGCCTCGTGCACGATGCACACGCCCGGCCACAGCAGCATGTCGCGGCCCGTCTTGCGCGCCAGATAGCCGCCCAGATTGCGGTCGGGGCCGAAGATGATCTTCTGCGCGGGGTCGATCTGCGCCAGTATCTGTTCCGCCGACGACGAGGTGACGATGATGTCGGACAGCGCCTTCACCTCGGTCGAGCAGTTGATATAGGTCAGCGCGATGTGATCCGGGTGCTGGGCGCGGAACTCGGCGAACTGTTCGGGCGGGCAGCTGTCCTCCAGGCTGCATCCGGCGGCCATGTCGGGCAGCACGACGATCTTGTCCGGCGACAGGATCTTGGCCGTCTCCGCCATGAAGCGCACGCCGCAAAAGGCGATGACGTCCGCATCGGTCGCCTGCGCCTTGCGGCTGAGGTCCAGGCTATCGCCGACGAAATCGGCCAGGTCCTGAATCTCGGGCTTCTGATAATAATGGGCGAGGATGACGGCGTTGCGTTCCTTGCGGAGGCGGTCGATCTCGGCGCGCAGGTCGAGGCCCGTCAGATTCGTCTGGATGGTCATGGCATTCCCCCTAGGCGCACGGGCGTGCGCCGACAATCGGGCACATCAACCCGTGTTGCGCAGAACCTCTTGAACGGTGCGCGTCGTATCCCAACGCTCGTCATTGGACGGCTCGTCGGAGAAGCGCACCTTGACGCTGCCGTCGACGCCCGCCGCGCGGAGCGGCATGGCAAAGCTGCGCTCGACCGCACGCCGGGTCGCATCGCGCGCCAGCTTCATCGGTGCGGGCGCACGGGCCTGTCGCATCAGTTCGACCTGCCCCGCCGTGCGATTGGCAGCGTCCAGCCGCTGCTCGGCATCGGTGAAGGTGGTCAACAGGCCGCCCGAGCCATATTCGCGGATCGCCGACAGATCGACCTGCGGCCCGTCGATCTCGACCGGCGGCAACGTCACCGACAGGACGCGGGTGTTCGCATCCCAACGAACGTCCTGCTGGCGCAGCTTGCCCAGATCGACCTCGTAGCGGACCATGCCCGGCATGATGAGCGTGCGCTCGGTGGAGAAGCCAAGCTGCGACTGGCGCGAGGTGACGACCGCGACATAGCGCGCCGCAAAGGCCGACAGGCGGTTCTGCTCGCGAAGACCGTCCAGGCTGGCGCGTGCGATCGTCGTCGGATCGGGAGTCAGGCGATCCTCGACATAGCGCTGCACGCCCCACACGACGATCAGCCCGGCCAGGATCAGCAGGACCAGCGCCCCTGCGACCTTCGTCAGGAACAGGCCCACGCCGCCGCGCGCACGCGGTGGAGGCGGCGTCTCGACCGGAGGCGTCACGCGCTGATCCATGATGCTCCTTCCTGACGAACCAACCCTCGGTTTCGCAGATCATAAAGATGCGCCAGCACCGATCGTTCCGCAGCCGGAATCAATCCGGGGTTCAACCCGACATACATGCGCGCGGTCATGGCCGTGACGCCAAGCCCCTCCCCTGCCCTCAGCAGCCGCAATATCTGTCCCTCGCGCTGCTTGCGATGCCCCAGCATCCCGCGCACCAGCCGCTGCGGATTGTCGACCGCATCGCCATGCCCCGGATAATAGACCCGGTCGTCGCGCTCCATCAGCTTCTCCAGGCTGGCCATATAGGCCGTCATGTCGCCATCGGGCGGCGAAACGACGCTGGTCGACCAGCCCATGACATGATCGCCCGAAAACAGCGCCTTCGTCTCGGGCAGCGCGAAGGCGAGATGGTTCGAGGTATGCCCCGGCGTGGCGATCGCGCTCAGCGTCCACCCGTCGCCGCCCACCGCATCGCCCTCCGCCAACACCCGGTCGGGGGCATAGTCTCGATCGAACGCCGCATCGGATCGGCCGCCTTCATAATCGGCGGCGAAGGGGGCCGCGCCGACAATCGGCGCGCCTGTCAGCCGAGCGAGCGGGCGGCTGGCCGGACTATGGTCGCGGTGGTGATGGGTGATGACGATCGCCACCACCGGCCGCCCGGCGATCGCGCGGGTCAGCGCGTCGAGATGGGCCGGATCGTCCGGTCCCGGATCGATGATCGCCACATCGCGGTCGCCCACGACATAACTCTGCGTGCCCGTATAGGTGTACGGCGACGGATTGGAAGCGAGCACGCGGGTGACCAGCGGCTCAAGCAGGATCGGAATGCCGGTCGGATGCTCAGCCATCATCCGTCATGTGGGCAAGCCGCCGACAAAGAGCAACCCCCGTACCCGTTGGACGGGCACGGGGGTCGAGGGGGGTAAGTCGTGGCCGGATCAGTCGCGATCGCGGTTGGCCATTTCGGCCTTCAGCTCGGCGGTCGCCTCGTTCAACCCCTTCAGGGCGTCACGGCGGGCATCCTCGGACAGGTTGCGGTCGCGGGTGATCGAGGCGCGGGCGCTCTCGATGCTGGCGAGCGCGATCTGCATGTTCACCTGCGCGGTGCGCTGCGCACTCACCGCCGCGAGCGAGGCCTGGCGGGCGGACTGCTCGATCCGGTCGGTGCAGATGATCGTGACCTGCCGCTGGGTCTTGCCGTTGATCGTCGTGTAGCTGGTGCGGGTATCGCTGCTGCTCGTGCCGCAAGCGCGGGCCTGGACCACCGGGATCGGGGGCATGGGCGGCATCGGCACGATACCTTCGCTGCCGACGATCCGGACCTTATCCCCGCTGCGAAGCGTGACAACACGGACGCGCGGCGTCGCCGGAGCCTGCGGCGCGGCGGGGGGCTCAACCGTGGACGGGGCGGCGGGAACGGCGGGAACGGCAGGCGCGGTTGCGGCAACGGCGACCACCGGCTTGGCGGGGGCGGCCGGGACGGCAGGCACACTCGGCGCGGCGGGCGCTTCGGGAACCTCCGGCGCCGTCTGGGCTACGGCGGGCAGGACCGCGACCGTGCTGGTCAGGTCGACGCCCAGCGTCCGCTCGACCTTCCTGGTCAGTGCCGCCGCCGCCGGCGTGCCCGACGCGGTCGCTCCCAGTCCGGCCAGCACCAACAGCGACACGGTGGCACCCCCCATCGCCAGCTGGCGACGCGATTTCGGAGAAGTGGTCAACATCTTCAGCCTCCCTTTCAGATCATCGATGGTATGCAGGTGACAGGCGCCAGACAGCGCGCGGCCATGCGCGGCCTTCACGATGGCGCAGGCATAGACATGCCGGTCGGCGCGGCTCCGCCCTCTCAGGACGCGGGCATCGTTCGCCAGCTCCTGGTCGGCCCGGAACGCATGAAAGGCGCGCCATGCGAGCGGATTGAACCAGTGGAGCGCCAGCACGGCGAGCGCGATCCAGTTGGCGATCAGGTCGCCGCGGGCATGGTGGCCCAGCTCATGCGCCAGCGCCAGGTCGCGCTCATCGGCGTCATAGCGCTCGGCGAAATCGCGCGGGAAAGCGACGTAGCGGCGCCATATCCCGAAGGCGAGCGGCCCCGGCGCGCCGTCACTGGCGACCACGCGGACGCCCTCGACCGCATCCAGCGTCTCCGCATCGGCGAGCAGCCGTGTACGGAACCGCCAGTGGCGCAGCGCCTGGAACCCCAGAAACCCGGCCGCGCCGACGATCCAGAACAAGGCGATCCCCTGCTCCACCATCGGCCAGATGCTCGGCGTATCGGCCGTGGCAGGCAGCTGGGAGGTCATCCGCGCCGTCATCGGCAGCACGACATAGGTGGTGAAGCTCTCGCTCGCGGCGGCCAGCGGCGGGGTCGCCTGTTCGGAAAGCCCGCGCGGCAGCGGCGGCAGGATAAGGCGGAGCAGCGGCAACGCCCAGAGCGCATAGGCGATCTGCGGCCCGAAGGCCTGGCGGACATGGCGGCGGGCCAGCAGGACCAGCGCCATCAACAGGGTGGAGGCGATCACCGCCTCCACCGCCCAGCCGAGTTGCGCGCCGCTCACGCCTTCAGCTCCTTGAGCAGCGCCTCGATCTCGGAAATGTCCTGCGCGGTCAGTTCGTCGCGCTCGGCCAGATGCGCGACAAGCGGGGTCAGGCGGCCCCCGAACAGCCGGTCGATCAGGCGACGGGATTCGCCGACGACATAATCGTCGCGCGCCACCAGCGGGCGGTACAGATATCGCCGCCCCTGCTCCTCATGCGCGATGGCGCTCTTGGCGAGCAGGCGACCGAGCAGCGTCTTGACGGTGTTGGTGCTCCAGCCGCGTTCGGGATCGACCCGCTCCGCGACATCCTGCGCGGTCAGCGGAGCCTCCTCCCACAGGACCTCCATCACGGCATGTTCGGCATCGCTGATACGCTCGGCCATCGACTCGCCCTCTTATTGACTACAGACGTAATCCTATTCTGATTACAGGCGTAGTCAATAGGGCGGAAGCATTCCTCCCCGGCACGGGGAGGTGGCATCGCGCCTGCGATGACGGAGGGGGGCGTGCCACATAGGACACCCCTTGCGGCAATCCCCCTCCACCATGCTCCGCATGGTCCCCCTCCCCGAGCCGGGGAGGATAGAAAAAAGGGCCGGATTTTCATCCGGCCCTTTGTCGCATCACGCGGTCTTCACATCCTGGATCAGTTCGGCCAGTTCGCCACTTTCGTACATCTCCATCATGATGTCCGAACCGCCGACGAACTCACCCTTCACATAGAGCTGCGGGATGGTGGGCCAGTCCGAATAGGCCTTGATACCCTGGCGGATACCCTGGTCCTGAAGCACGTCGACGCTCTCGAACGGCACGTCCAGATGGTTCAGGATCGCCACCGCGCGGCTGGAAAAACCGCATTGCGGGAAAAGCGGCGTGCCCTTCATGAACAGCAGGACCGCATTGTCCTTCACCAGCGCGTCGATCCGCGCATTCGTATCGTCGGTCATATCATCAATCCTTGAGGGAATGGGGTCAGGCGGCCGGAACCGCGGTGGTCAGTTGCAGTGCGTGGAGTTCGCCCCCCATGCGCCCGCCAAGCGCGGCATAAACCGCGCGGGTACGCGCGACCCGGCTCATGCCTGCAAAGCTGGCGGCCACGACATGCGCGGCATAATGGTCGCCGTCCCCGGCCAGGTCGGTGATCTGGACCTCGGCATCGGGAATGGCGGTGCGGATCATCGTAGCGATATCATCGGCAGCCATCGGCATGGTCAGCGGCTCTCCATCAACTGGCGGCGCGCCTCGACCTGCTGCTCGTCGAGCGCACGGCGGACCTCGGCCTCGTCCACATCGATCCCGGCGGCGGTCAGGTCACCCAGCAGCTTGCGGATGACGTCCTCATCGCCCGCTTCTTCGAAATCGGCCTGAACGACCGCCTTGGCATAGGCGTCGGTCTCGGCGGGGGTCAGCTTCATCCGTTCGGCCGCCCATTGCGCGACCAGCCGGTTGCGCCGCGCCGTGATACGAAACAGCATATCCTGATCGGCCACGAACTTGGCCTCGAAGCCCTTTCTGCGATCGTCGAAACTGGTCATCGGTTCGCCATCCCCCAGCCCTTGCGGGCAATTCAAACACGCCGCCCGAGATAGGGGGCAGCGCGCCCGCGTGCAACCGATGCGCGGATCAGGAGTTTCACGCCGTCTTCGAACACCGTTTCATAAGCGGAACGATGGGAACCGGCGGTGTGCCCGGCGCGTACTGTAATCGAAATCAAAACGGGGTGGACCGGGCCACAACCTGGCCACGACCGATGACCTAGGAGAGCGTCATGTCCGATCGCCGCACCGCCACGCCGGATCGCCTGAGCGACCCGATGCTGGGCATCGTCAACGGCCTGATCGGCTCGCTCGCCATGTGGGCGCTGATCGCAGGCGTGGTGGCCGTCGCGTCCTGAGCGTTTCGGCCATCGCCCGTTCAGGCGTTGCCCGTTGCCGCATCCAGCCGCTGACGCCCGGCGATCCACGGGCGCCCCTCGGCCATCTGCCCCTCAAAGCTGCCGATCGCCTCATCCCGCGCCAAGGTCAGGCCGACCTCGTCCAGTCCCTTCATCAGGCATTCGCGCCGGAATGGGTCCAGCTCGAACGCGAAGCGATCCTGATAGGGCGTGGTGACGGTCATGGTTTCCAGATCGACCGTGATCGGCTGGTCCTTCGCCACCTCGATCAGCCGGTCGACCGCGTCCTGCGGCAGGACCACCGGCACGATGCCGTTCTTGAAGGCATTGCCCGAGAAAATGTCCGAGAAGCTCGGCGCGATCACCGCCTGGATACCCATATCGGCCAGGGCCCAGGCGGCGTGTTCGCGACTGGAGCCGCAGCCGAAATTGTCGCCCGCGATCAGGATCGGCGCGCCTGCATAGCGTGGGTCGTCGAATATATTGCCCGGTTGCGCGCGCACCGTCTCGAACGCGCCGCGCCCCAGTCCGGCGCGCGTGATGGTCTTCAACCAGTGCGCCGGGATGATGACGTCCGTATCGATATTCTTGGCACCCCATGGGTAGGCGGTGCCGGAGACGGTCGTGACCGGGTTCATTCCATCATCCCTATAGTCGAACCTGTATTCGAAAATGTCGGCGTCAGCCCGCGCGCGGCGGACGCTGCTCGGCGACCGCAGGACGCGAGGCGATCCCGGCGGCATAGGCCGCCGCGCCGCACAGAACCGCGCCGGTGACGAGCATGACCAATACGTGCTTCATAATGCCTTCCCCATTCGTCCCTGTCAGAGCCGTCGCTATCAGACGCCTTCACGATCGAAATCGTGCGTCTTCAACTCTCTAACATCGAAAAGGCGCCCGGTCACGGCCGCCGCCGCCGCCATGGCGGGGGAAACGAGATGGGTGCGCGCCCCCGGCCCCTGCCGACCGACGAAATTGCGGTTGGAGGTCGAGGCGCAGCGCTCGCCCGGCGGCACCTTGTCCGGGTTCATCGCCAGGCACATCGAACAGCCCGGCTCGCGCCATTCAAAACCCGCCTGCACGAAAATGCGGTCGAGCCCTTCCTCCTCGGCTTGGCGCTTGACGAGGCCCGAGCCGGGGACGACCAGCGCACGGACGCCGTCGGCCACCTTGCGGTCGCGCGCCACGGCGGCGGCGGCGCGCAGATCTTCGATCCGGCTGTTGGTGCAGCTGCCGATGAAGACATGCTGGACGTCGATGTCCTGCATCGCGGTGCCGGGCGTCAGCCCCATATAATCCAGCGACTTGCGCGCCGCTTCGCGCTTCGACGGATCGGCGAAGCTGTCGGGATCGGGCACCACGCCGGTGATCGGCACCACATCCTCGGGACTGGTGCCCCAGGTCAGGTTGGGCGCGATGTCGGCGGCGTCGAGCGTCACGACCTTGTCGTAGACCGCGCCCGGATCGGTCGGCAGCGTCCGCCACCATTCGACCGCCTTGTCCCAATCGGCACCCTTGGGCGCCATCGGGCGGCCCTTCAGATAGGCGAAGGTCGTCTCGTCCGGCGCGATGAGTCCCGCGCGCGCGCCACCCTCGATCGACATGTTGGCGATGGTCAGGCGCCCTTCGATCGACAGGTTGCGGATCACGCTGCCGGTGAACTCGATGACATGGCCGGTGCCGCCCGCCGCGCCGATCTTGCCGATGATCGCCAGCACGACGTCCTTGGCCGACACGCCGTGACCCAGCACGCCGTCGACGCGGACCTCCATCGTCTTGGAAGGCGACAGCAGCAGCGTCTGGGTCGCCAGCACATGCTCGACCTCCGACGTACCGATGCCGAAGGCCAGCGCGCCCAGCGCACCATGCGCCGAGGTATGGCTATCACCACAGACGAGCGTCGTGCCCGGCAGGGTGAAGCCCTGTTCCGGCCCCACGACATGGACGATGCCCTGCGCCACCGCTGTCGCGTCGATATAGTCGACGCCGAACTCGGCCGTGTTGCGGCGAAGCGCGTCGAGTTGCTGCGCGCTTTCCGGGTCGGCGATGGGCAGGAGATTGCCGTTCGCATCCTTGCGCGGCGTCGTCGGCAGATTGTGATCGGGCACGGCCAGCGTCAGCTCGGGACGGCGCACCTTGCGCCCGGCGGCACGTAGCCCCTCGAACGCCTGGGGACTCGTCACCTCATGGACGAGGTGGCGGTCGATATAGATGAGGCAGGTGCCATCGGGCCGCCGTTCGACAACGTGCGCGGCCCAGATTTTCTCGTACAGGGTCTGGGGTCGTTGGGCCATGATGCGGCGCTGTTATCCGAAAAGGCGCGCGACGCAAAGGCTTTGCGCAATGTTATTTCGCCTTGGGCGGGGATTCCCTTGGCCTTCGACTTCGCTCAGGCTGAACGGAGCGAGGGAAGAGACCCTCCACAACATCCGTTCAGCCTGAGCGAAGTCGAAGGCCACGCCCCACCCCCTCACCCTTGCGCGCGATAGTCCGCGGTCAAGCCACCACATTCCGTCAGCTCGATTTCATGCCCCGGTTCCCGCCACGTTTCGGCCAAGGCCTGCGCTTCCCAGTCCAACATAGCCGGATGCGCCAGAACCGTTTCTACCCAGGCCGCCCCCGCCGCGCCGACATCGATTCCATAGGTTCGCACCCGGAACCCGACCGGCGCATAAAAGGCATCCACCGCCGAGAAACGCCCGCCCGCCAGCCAAGGCCCGCCGAAGCGCGACAGCCCCTCGCCCCACAATCCCGCCAGCCGCGCCACATCGCGCTCCAGCCGGGGCGACGGCGGCTTGGCATCGACCCGCACCCCGATATTCATCGTCCGTTCGGCGCGCAGCGCGCCGAAGCCGCCATGCATCTCCGCCACCGCGCACATCGCCCAGGCGCGTGCCGCTTCATCTTCGGGCCAGACACCCGGATGCCGCTCGGCCAGATACAGCGTGATACCGAGCGAATCCCACACCGTCCGCTCGCCATCAAACAGCACCGGCACCTGTCCGGTCGGTGAGAAGGCGCGAAACGCCTCGTAATTCTCCGCCGCCGCGAACGGCTCGATCCGGTCGTTGAAGGCGATGCCCAGCGCCTTCATCAGCAGCCAGGGACGAAGCGACCAGCTGGAATAATTCCGGTTCGCGGTGACGAGCGTATAGGCCATCAGCGCTCGAACTTGGCCGTCGTCTTGGCCGCCACCTCATCGGCGGTGACGCCGGGCGCGCATTCGATCAGGCGGAAGGCGCTGTCATGATCGGGGCGCTGGAACACCGCCAGGTCGGTGACGATCATGTCGACGACGTTGCGCCCGGTCAGCGGCAGGGTGCATTCGGGAATGAACTTCGGGCTGCCGTCCTTGGCGTTATGCTCCATGACGACGATGATCTTCTTGACGCCCGCGACCAGGTCCATCGCGCCACCCATGCCCTTGATCATCTTGTCGGGGATCATCCAGTTGGCGATGTCGCCGCCCTCTGACACCTCCATCGCCCCCAGCACGGTCAGGTCGATATGCCCGCCGCGGATCATCGCGAAGCTGTCGGCCGACGAGAAATAGACCGAATGCGGCAGTTCGCTGATCGTCTGCTTGCCCGCGTTGATGAGGTCGGGATCAACTTCGTCATCATAGGGGAACGGCCCGATGCCCAGCATCCCGTTTTCGGATTGTAGCGTGACCTCAACCCCTTGCGGGATATGGTTGGCGACCAGTGTCGGGATGCCGATGCCGAGATTGACGTAGAAGCCGTCCTTCAGTTCCTTGGCCGCACGGGCGGCCATTTCGTCGCGGGTCCAGGCCATCGTTACTCTCCTGTCGGGTGCCACCGCCGGTCGGCGGGGAAGATATCGTCGGCGCTGCCCTTCAACGCCTTGCCGTAGACGGGGTTCGGGAAGACGAACCAGCCGCGTCCCCACAGCGCCGCGATGCGCGGGCCGTCGGCGCGGGCGCGACGCTGCGCCACCGTGGCAGACGTGTTAAACAACTCACTGAAATCGCCCAGCTGGTCGCCGCCCATGGCGATCACGCAATAGCGCTGGGCGATCTGCCAGCGGCGCGGGTCCTTGTTATCGCCGCTGCCCGTGTCGGGGCGCACGAACAGCGTGTCGCCATGCACCGCCGGGCCCAGCCCGGCCGCATCTATCACGCGCGCCGCCCCGGCAGGATCGTCGCGATTGGTGTTGAAGATGACGGTCACGCCCATCGCGCGCAGATCGGCGATGGCCGCCACCGCGCCGGGCGTGGGCAGGACGGCGTGGCCGTCGCTCTGCTCCCAGGCGCGCCAACGGTTGGGGAAGTCGCGATCTGGGCGGCCGGTCAGGTCGTCATATTCGAAGCCGAGATTCTGGAGCACCGTCTCGTCGACATCGAAGACCGCCGCCGGACGCTTGCCCGCGCAAGGCACGAAGCGGGGGCTTTCGAGGCTCGACCCCTGCGCCAGCACGACGCTGTCGGCTTGCGGACGGCGTACCCGGTCGGCGGCATAGGTGACGAGCGCGTTCCAGGCCTGGCGCGAGATCGCGTCGGCTTCGGCCGAGCCGTAGAGATATTGCATCCCGGCGAGCTTTTCTTTCCCGCTCGTGGCGGAAGGCGACGGACTCGGGCTGTTGTTGCCGACCGCGACGACGCAGCCGGACAGGGTCAGGGCGGCGGCTAGTGCCATGCCCAGCCTCACACCGGGGAGCCCTCCCCCAACCCGTCCCGCCTGCAGGAGGGGAGAGGTTGTGCCGCGACCGTCTTGCTTCCTCAACATGCGTTTACGCCTCCAATATCTGCCAAACACGCCCCCCTCCCGCAGGCGGGAGGGGGGCGGGGGGAGGGCTGGCGCTCTCCGCATCCCCCGCCCCCTCGGAATCAAACCCGCTCGCGCACCGTGCGAAACTCGATCTTCTTCTCGTACGGCGCGCCGACGATCATGCGCTTCACATAGATGCCGGGCAGATGGATCTGATCGGGGTCGAGGCTGCCCACCGGCACCACCTCTTCGACCTCGGCGACGCAGATGCGGCCCGCCGTCGCCATGGGCTGGTTGAAGTTGCGCGCGGTCTTGCGGAAGATCAGGTTTCCGGCCTCATCGGCCTTCCACCCCTTGATGATCGACAGGTCGGCGCGGATGCCGCGTTCGAGGATATAATCCTCCCCGTCGAAGCTCTTCACTTCCTTGCCCTCGGCCACCTTCGTGCCGACGCCGGTCTTGGTGTAGAAGCCGGGAATGCCCGCACCCCCTGCCCGACAGCGTTCGGCGAGCGTGCCCTGCGGGCAGAACTCCACCTCCAGCTCGCCCGACAGATACTGCCGCTCGAATTCCTTGTTCTCGCCGACATAGGACGAGATCATCTTCTTGACCTGATGCGAGCGGAGCAGCTTGCCCAGGCCGACGCCGTCGATCCCGGCATTGTTGCTGGCGATGGTCAGGTCCTTGACCCCGGCGGCCTCGATCGCGTCGATCAGCCGCTCCGGGATGCCGCACAGGCCAAAGCCCCCGGCGCAGATCGTCATGCCGTCATGGAGCAGACCGTCGAGCGCGGCGGCCGCGTCGGAATAGAGCTTCTGCATGGGCGTCCTCCCTATGATGGCGCAAGCGTTAGGCGGAGGCACGGAGCCGGGTCAACCCAGGGTTTGCGCTTCGAGAGAAAGCAAGGCTAGGCTCAGGCCCATGACCACGAAAACCGGCGGACGCCTGCTTGTCGATGCGCTTCTCGAACAGGGGTGCGACCGTATCTTCACCGTGCCGGGCGAGAGCTTCCTGGCGGTGCTCGATGCGCTGCACGACACGCCCGCCATCGATCTGGTGACGTGTCGGCAGGAGGGTGGCGTGACCTTCATGGCGTGCGCCGACGGCAAGCTGAGCGGGCGGCCGGGCATCGCCTTCGTCACGCGCGGGCCGGGTGCGACCAATGCGGCGATCGGCGTCCATGTCGCGCGGCAGGATTCGCAGCCGATGATCCTGTTCATCGGCGATGTCGACCGGGGCACGCGAGACCGCGAAGCCTTTCAGGAGGTCGATTTCCAGGCGATGTTCGCGCCCCTCGCCAAATGGGCGGCGCGGATCGATGATGCCGCGCGCATCCCCGAATATATCGCCCGTGCCTATGCGACCGCGATGAACGGACGCCCGGGGCCGGTGGTGCTCGCGCTGCCCGAGGATATGCTGTGCGATCTGGTCGAGGGAACGCCCCGCCCCCGGATCGAGCGTCCTGCGCAGGACGTGATGATCGAGGATGTGCTGGCCGCGCACGAGCTGATCGCCAAGGCCGAGCGTCCGGTGGCGATCATCGGCGGCGCCCATTGGGATGCCGAGACAATGGCCGTCGTCCAACAATGGGGCGAGGCCGCGGGCGTTCCGTTGGTCGCGGCGTTTCGACGGCAGGATGCCGTGTCTGCCCATTGCCCGGTCTATGCGGGCAATCTGGGCTATGGCCCCAACCCCGCGCTGGTCAAGCGGGTGCGCGAGGCCGATCTGCTGATCGTGCTGGGCGCGCGACTGGGGGAAGCGACCACCGATGGGTATAGCGTCATCACGCCCGATCATCCGGGCCAGACGCTGATCCATATCCACCCCGACCCGGAGGAGTTGAACAGCGTCTATCGCGCCGATCTGGCGCTGTGCAGCGACGTTCACCGCGCGGTTTCGATGTTGGAGTTGCAGGCAAGCGAGGCCGGCACGCCGCATCATTCAGGCACCGAAGCCCATGCGGAGTTCCTGGCCTGGTCCGAACCCACCCCGCGCGAGGACGTGACGCTCGACCTCGGGCGATGCGTCGCCGCAATGCGGGAGGCGCTGCCAAGCGACTCAATCCTGTGCAACGGTGCTGGCAATTATTCAGGCTGGTGGCATCGCTACTGGCGCTACGAGCCGGGGTGCCAGCTTGCCCCGACCTGCGGCGCGATGGGGTACGGCGTCCCCGCCGCCACCGCCGCCGCACTGCGCCACCAGGATCGCATGGTCGTCGCGCTGGCGGGCGACGGCTGTTTCCTGATGAACGGGCAGGAGCTGGCGACCGCGGTCCAGCACAATGCGTCGATGCTGGTGATCGTCGTCGACAATGGCGGCTACGGCACGATCCGCATGCATCAGGAACGCGAATATCCCGGCCGCGTGTCTGCGACCGGCCTCGCCAATCCCGATTTCGCGGCGCTGGGTCGCGCCTATGGCTGCTGGAGCGACACCGTGACGCGAACGGAAGATTTCGCGCCCGCCCTCGCCCGCGCCATGGCCGAGACGGGCGTTCGCCTGCTGCATCTGAAGACCGATATCGAGGTCATTACGCCAGCCACGACCCTGTCGCGAATCGCGGGACGATAATCACGCGCGACACGCGTCCGCCGATCCGGCTGACGCGATCGAACCAACCAATTACCAAAGCGTTTAACGCGTTTTACATCCAGTTGGATCTTCATCATTCAGAATGAAGATACCAATACATCACCTTTTCGACAGGCCGTGCGCCAGACAAAAGAAAACCGCCCCGGTATAACCGGGGCGGCGAGTTCGTTGCTGATTGCTTTAGTCAGAAAACGACTAGCAGGTTCAGATGTTGTCGCCAAGAGCGCCCTTAACCGAACCCTTCATCTGTTCGCCCTTGCCCTTGGCCTGCTGGGCTTCGCCCTCGGCCACGAGCTTGTCATTGTTGTTGTGTTCGCCAATGGCTTCCTTGGCCTTGCCAACCAGCTCGTTGACGTTGCCCTTGATCTTGTCGGTGAGTTCACCCATGATGGCCTCCATTTGCTGAGGGATCGTGAAATCCCGTTGAACACTCGGAAGCAAAACGGTTCGTTACGCGGCAAGTTCCCTGAAATTAATGTCAGATCAGCCCGGCCAGCGGGCTGGAGGGGTCGGCATAGCGCCGCATGCCCATGCGGCCTGCCCGGTACGCCATGCGCCCGGCCTCGACACCCGCCTTCATCGCGCGCGCCATCAGCACGGGGTCCTTGGCCTCGGCGATGGCGGTGTTCATCAGGACGCCGTCGCAACCCAGCTCCATGGCGACCGCCGCCTCCGACGCGGTGCCGACGCCCGCATCGACCAGCACGGGAACCTTGGCTCCTTCGACGATCAGGCGGATCGTCACCTTGTTCTGGATACCCAGCCCCGAGCCGATCGGCGCGCCCAGCGGCATGATCGCCACCGCGCCGACATCCTCCAGCCGCTTGGCCGCGATGGGATCGTCGACGCAATAGACCATCGGCTTGAAGCCTTCCTTGGCCAGGATCTCGGTCGCACGCAGCGTCTCGTACATGTCGGGATAGAGGGTCCGCGCCTCGCCCAGCACCTCCAGCTTGACCAGCTCCCAGCCGCCCGCCTCGCGCGCCAGCCGTAGCGTCCGGATCGCATCCTCGGCGGTGAAGCAGCCCGCCGTGTTGGGCAGATAGGTGATCTTCTTCGGGTCGATATAGTCGGTCAGCATCGGCGCATTCGGGTCCGAGACATTCACCCGGCGCACCGCGACCGTGACGATCTCCGCGCCAGAGGCTTCGACCGCCGCCGCATTCTGCGCGAAGTCCTTATATTTGCCGGTGCCGACGATCAGACGTGAGCGGAAACGCTGCCCCGCCACTTCCCACGAGTCGTCGTCCGAGACCGGCGCGACATGATCGCCGCCGCCGACGAAATGGACGATCTCGATCTCGTCGCCATCCTCGACCTGAACGTCGGCCAGCGTCGAGCGCGGCACCACCTCCAGATTGCGCTCCACCGCCACCTTTTCGGGCACCAGCCCCAACTGGCTCGCCAGATCGGCCAGCGACAGGCCCGCCTTCACCCGCTTATGCTCGCCATTCACGGTGATCGTCACGGTTCCATCGGTATGGGGCATATATGTCACTTACCATGCAAGTCGCTGCCCGCTCGACGTGGGATAGGGCATGCGGTTAAGGAGGGCCCTCGATCTAGGCCCGGCCATCCCGAGCCGCAACCATGGGAGTGCCGATGCCCGCGACCGTTTATGTCCTCAACGGGCCGAACCTGAACCTGCTCGGCCTGCGCGAACCGCATATCTATGGCCATGACACACTGGACGATATCGCGGGGCTGCTGGAGGACCGGGCGCGCGAGCTCGATCTGGCGATCGACATGCGCCAGTCCAACCATGAAGGCCATCTGATCGACTGGCTGCACGAGGCCCAGGCCTATGAGGCGAAAGCCGTGCTGCTCAATGCCGGGGGCTTCACCCATACCTCGATCGCGATTCACGACGCGATCAAGTCGGTGACGACCCCGGTGATCGAGGTTCACCTATCCAACCCTCATGCGCGGGAGCCATTCCGGCATGAGAGCTTCATCGGGCGTGCCGCAAAAGGCACAATCGCCGGTTTTGGCGCGCAATCCTATCTGCTCGCGCTTGAAGCCGCGGCCCGGTTCTGACAGGAGCGCGTTCCATGACCGAAAAGACTGAACAAGCGATGAAGGTCGATGTCGACCTCGTCCGTCAGCTCGCCGAGCTGCTCGACGCCACCGCCCTGACCGAGATCGAGGTCGAGCATGGCGACCGCAAGATCCGCGTCGCGCGCAAGGCGGCACCTGCCGCGCCGATGGCCTATGCGCCTGCGCCCGCCGCTGCCGCGCCCGCGCCGGTGGCTGCTGCCCCGGTCGCAGCCGCCGCGCCTGCGGAGGCCGCCGCCCCCGCCGTCTCGGCCAACGCGGTGAAGTCGCCGATGGTCGGCACCGTCTATCTGTCGGCCGAGCCGGGCGCCAAGCCCTTCGCCTCGATCGGGCAGAAGGTCGCCGCCGGTGACACGCTGCTGATCGTCGAGGCCATGAAGGTGATGAACCCGATCACCGCGACCCAGGCGGGCACCGTCACCGCCGTCCTGGTCGAGAACGGCCAGCCGGTCGAGTTCGACCAGCCCCTGGTCGTCGTCGAGTAAGCCGCCTTGGCGCAGATCAAGAAACTCCTGATCGCCAATCGCGGTGAGATTGCGCTTCGCATCCACCGCGCCTGTCACGAAATGGGGATCGAGACCGTCGCCGTGCACTCCACGGCCGACGCCGATGCCATGCATGTGCGCCTTGCCGACCAGGCGGTCTGCATCGGCCCGCCTGCGGCGACCGACAGCTATCTCAACATCCCCAACATCATCTCGGCGGCCGAGATTTCGGGCGCGGATGCGATCCATCCCGGTTACGGCTTCCTCTCGGAGAACGCCAAGTTCGCCGAGATCGTGGAGGCGCACGGCCTGATCTTCGTCGGCCCGAAGCCCGAGCATATCCGGGTGATGGGCGACAAGGTCGAGGCCAAGCGCACCGCCGGAGCCCTCGGCCTGCCGCTGGTTCCGGGCTCGGACGGCGCGATCTCGGACCTCGAAGAGGCCAAGGCGCTCGCGACCAGGATCGGCTATCCCGTCATCATCAAGGCGGCCTCGGGCGGCGGCGGGCGCGGCATGAAGGTCGTGGCCTCCGAGGACCAGCTCGAAACGCTGATGCAGCAGGCCGGTTCGGAGGCGAAGGCCGCGTTCGGCGACTCGACCGTCTACATGGAAAAATATCTGGGCAACCCCCGGCATATCGAATTCCAGGTGTTCGGCGACGGCAACGGCCAGGCGATCCATCTGGGCGAGCGCGACTGCTCGCTCCAGCGTCGCCACCAGAAGGTGCTGGAGGAAGCCCCCTCGCCGATCATCACGGCCGAGGAGCGCGCGCGCATGGGCGGCGTGGTCGCCAAGGCGATGGCCGATATGGGCTATCGCGGTGCGGGCACGATCGAATTCCTGTGGGAAGACGGCGAGTTCTATTTCATCGAAATGAACACCCGCCTGCAGGTCGAGCATCCCGTCACCGAGATGATTACCGGCCTGGACCTGGTGCGCGAACAGATCCGCGTGGCCGAGGGGCATCCGCTGACCCTGCGCCAGCAGGACGTGCAGTTCCGCGGCCATGCGATCGAATGCCGCATCAACGCGGAAGACCCGCGCACCTTTGCCCCCTCGCCGGGCACGGTGAAGATGTATCACGCGCCGGGCGGTATGCATGTCCGCGTCGATAGCGGCCTGTACCAGGGCTATAAGGTCCCGCCTTATTACGACAGCATGATCGCCAAGCTGATCGTCTATGGCACGACCCGCGAGGGCGCGCTGCGCCGTCTGCGCCGCGCGCTGGAGGAATTCGTGATCGAGGGGATGAAGACCACCATCCCGCTCCACCAGGCGCTGCTCGACGACCCGGAGTTCCAGAAGGGCGACTATACGATCAAGTGGCTGGAGGAATGGTTGGCCAAGCAGGGCTGATCGAAACCCGGTTCGAGGATTAAAAAACGGACATGTGCGCACCACCGCACATGTCCGTTTTTTTGAAAGCGGTGCCGATACAGACGCTTGTCGAACGCCCCTTACCCAGCGCTTCCACAAGGACATGAAATAGTTTTCATCCGTGGGAACGGGTTCCCCTAGAGGGCATTTTCGCAATGCCTTTAACGAGAGGGGTTTTGCAGATGAAAATGCTCAAGGCTTTTGGTGTCGCCGCCGTGCTTTCGGTCGCTGCCGTTTCGTCCGGTGCCTTCGCGCAGAGCGTCTATGAACAGGCGCATGTGCCCGGCAAGAATGGCGTTCGGGTCATCGAAGTCCTGAAATCGGGCAAGAAGATGGAAACCGTGTCCTGCCACGATTTCGGGATGCTTGATGAGAGCTTCCGTCCCCAGGCCATCGTCTATGCCGCCAACTATGGCCCCAAGGGCAAGCCACACCCGACCTACACCGTCGACGGCGTGGAAAAGATCGTCCCCGTCGTGGTCGATCAGTGCAAGGCGCGTCCCGGCGATCACTTCGTCACCGCCGTCAAGCGCGCGATCAAGCAGCAGCCGTAATCGCCACCGAAAGAGCGGGACGGGTCGTGCGCCTGTCCCGCTCACTGCGCGCATCTCGACCTTGGCTTTCGCCATCGCGGGGCGCATACATCGGTCATGGCCATCCAAGCGACCATCTATCACAATCCGCGCTGCGGCACCTCGCGCCAGACACTGGCCCTGCTGAGCGATGCGGGCATCGACCTCACGGTCATCGAATATCTGAAGACCCCGCCCACTGCGGAAGAACTTCGCCGCCTTTATGCGAAGACCGGGCTGTCGCCGCGCGACGGCTTGCGCAAGACCGAGGCCGGGGCGGACGCCCTGTTGTCGGCCGAGGATGATATCGTCCTGGCCGCCATGGTGGCCCAGCCGATCCTGATCCAGCGCCCGCTGGTCGAGACGGAGAAGGGCGTCGTCATCGCCCGTCCGCCCGAGACCGTGCGGAGCATCTTGTGACCGCTGCCCATAAATTGAGCAGAGAGCAGGCACATGCCCATTTTGCGGGCGCAAATCTTAGCATTTTCCTACCCTCCTACGAGGGAAGCGCAGTTGGCACGATCCATGCGACGCATGCGGTCGGGCGAGGGTTCGAACACCAGCGGGGACAGCAAGGCTCGTGAAAAAGATTGAGGCGATCATCAAGCCCTTCAAGCTGGATGAGGTGAAGGAAGCGCTGCACGAGATCGGCGTGTCCGGCATCACCGTCACCGAGGCCAAGGGTTTTGGCCGCCAGAAGGGGCATACCGAGCTGTATCGCGGCGCCGAATATGTCGTCGACTTCCTGCCGAAGGTGAAGCTGGAAGTGGTGGTCGAGGACGGGCTGGCCGAACGCGTGGTGGAGGCGATCGCCGCGGCCGCGCAAACCGGCCGTATCGGCGACGGCAAGATCTTCGTCATCCCGGTCGAGACGGCCCTGCGCATCCGCACCGGCGAGCGCGACGACGCGGCGATCTGACGCATCCCCACTCCTTACGTCATCGGGCCGACATGCGGGCCGATTAGGTTTTTCACCGGCCCCGGTTCTCCGGGCGTCGGATCTAAGCAGAGAGAGTACGGCACATGGCGAATACGGCCAGCGACATCCTGAAGAAGATCAAGGACGAAGAGATCGAGTGGGTCGATCTGCGTTTCACCGATCCCAAGGGCAAGTGGCAGCACCTGACCATGGTCGCCTCGATCCTGGGCGAGGATGAGTTCACCGACGGCCTGATGTTCGACGGTTCGTCGATCGAGGGCTGGAAGGCGATCAACGAGTCGGACATGGTCCTGAAGCCGGACCTCGACGCCGTCTACACCGACCCGTTCTCGGCAACCCCGATGCTGATCGTGTTCTGCGACGTGGTCGAGCCGTCGACCGGCGAGCTCTATGCCCGCGATCCGCGCTCGACCGCCAAGCGCGCCGAGGCGTTCGTGAAGACCACCGGCATCGGCGACACCGTCTATGTGGGTCCGGAAGCCGAATTCTTCATGTTCGACGACGTGCAGTTCGACACGACCTATTCGTCGTCCTACTTCAAGATCGACGATATCGAGCTGCCGACCAACACCGGCCGCGAATATGAGGGCGGCAATCTCGGCCACCGTCCGCGCGCCAAGGGCGGCTATTTCCCCGTCGCGCCGGTCGACTCGGCCGTCGACATCCGCGGCGAGATGGTCACCACCATGCTCGAAATGGGCCTGCCCTGCGACAAGCACCACCATGAGGTCGCCGCCGCGCAGCACGAGCTGGGCCTGACCTTCGGCACGCTGACCCAGACCGCCGACCGCATGCAGATCTACAAGTATGTCGTGCATCAGGTTGCCCATGCCTATGGCAAGACCGCGACCTTCATGCCCAAGCCGATCAAGGAAGATAACGGCTCGGGCATGCACACCCACTTCTCGATCTGGGAAGGCAAGACCCCGCTGTTCGCCGGCAACGGCTATGCGGGCCTGTCGGAAACCTGCCTGTACTTCATCGGCGGCATCATCAAGCATGCCAAGGCGATCAACGCCTTCACCAACCCGACCACCAACTCGTACAAGCGTCTGGTGCCGGGTTACGAAGCGCCGGTGCTGCTCGCCTACTCGGCGCGCAACCGCTCGGCCTCGTGCCGCATCCCGTACGGCACCGGCCCGAAGTCGAAGCGTGTCGAAGTGCGCTTCCCCGACGCGCTGGCGAACCCGTACCTCGCCTATGCCGCGCTGCTGATGGCGGGTCTGGACGGTATCCAGAACAAGATCCATCCGGGCGAAGCGATGGACAAGAACCTGTACGACCTGCCGCCCGCCGAACTGGCCCAGGTCCCGACCGTCGCCGGTAGCTTGCGCGAAGCGCTCGACTCGCTGGCCGCCGACCACGACTTCCTGCTGAAGGGCGACGTGTTCACCAAGGACCAGATCGAAAGCTATATCGAGCTGAAGATGAGCGAAGTGATGCGCTGGGAAATGACCCCCAGCCCGGTCGAATACGATATGTACTACAGCGGCTGATCCAGCCCCTGCACGATGTCACTACGGGGAAAGGGGCCGCAAGGCCCCTTTCTTTTTGCCTTCTCTCCCCGCGGACGACGCGACAGCAGGCGATGCCGGGATCCGCAATGATCGCACGCCGGACCACCTGACCTGCGCCCAGGCAAATTAACTTTTATTGATAAAAATTGAAACGCAAGTGACATGGAAGGGCGGTAGGCCGCGCCCCGAGGCGAAATAACGCCCGGGGGAAAAATCCATGAAGTCGAACATGATCCGCGTTGCCGGAGCCGGTGGCGCGTGCCTGATGCTTTTCACGTCGCACATCGCGATCGCACAGACCGCCGGTACGATCGCGGCGGAGGATCAGGCCAAGGACGATATCGTCGTGACCGGGCAGAAGCTGGTCGCCACGGGTATCGAAATGTCCAATTCGCCAAAGGCCCGGGCGGTCGTGACCCAGGATTATATCGAACACACCGTTCCCGGTCAGTCGATCTTCAACGCGATCAACCTGGTGCCCGGCGTCAACTATGTCGCCAGCGATCCCTATGGCGGCAATGGCGGCACGATCACCATCCGCGGCTTCGACCAGTCGCGTATCGCCTTCACCTTTGACGGCCTGCCGCTGAACGATGCGGGCAATTATGCCGTCTATTCCTCACAGCAGGTGGACCCCGAACTGGTCCAGTCGGTCAATGTCAGCTTCGGTTCGACCGATGTGGACACCCCGACCGCGAGCGCCTCAGGCGGCACCGTCAACTATCGCACGATCATGCCGACCGAAAAGCTGAGCGCGACGACCGTCTATTCGCACGGCCCAGGCAACATGAACCGCGTCTTCGGCCTCATCAACACCGGCGATCTGAACGCCAGCGGCACGCGCGCCTGGGTGTCGGCCAGCGAACAGAAATATCGGCTCTATCCCTTCGCCCAGGTCCGCAAGAACCAGTATAATGCGCGCATCTATCAGCCGCTCGGCTCGGGCAAGGACTTCCTGTCGCTCGCCGGTTTCTTCTACCAGCATCGCAACATGGGCTATGGTGGCCTTTCGGTCGCGAACATCGACAGCATACTCGGCAACAGCCTGCCCATCGGCACGGCAAGCGCGACCCAACCGCTGCGCATCGACCTGACCCGCGCGCAATATGACCGGGTGATCGATAGTGCGGGCCGTTTCCTACAGACCGATGATTGCCAATTGGCCTCCGCGACGCCGGGCGCCGGAACCGGGCAGGACGATCGCAATCTCTGCGGCAACGCGCGCCAGATCCGCGTCAACCCGGTCGATACCGGCAATGCCCGTTTCAACAGCCTGTTCACACTGAACGACAAGCTGACGCTGACGATCGATGGCGGCTACAGCTATACGCTCGCCAATGGCGGCGGCTCGACGGTATTCGCCGAAAGCGATGCCAATGCCGGTGCCCGCGGCGTGTCGCGCAACCAACTCGGCCGCCTCGGGGCCGGTGTCGCGCCCGGCGTCGATCTGAATGGTGACGGCGACCGGCTGGACTATGTCCGCGTCTTCTATCCATCGAATACCCAGACCCATCGCCTGATCGCGGTGGGCGGCCTGCGTTATGATATCGATCCGGCCAATCTCGTCCGCATGGCCTATACCTGGGACCGGGCACGAACCGCGCAGACCGGCGAAGCATCGTTCCTGCGCATCGACGGCTATCCCACGACCTATTTCGGGATCGCTGGCGGCAAGACCGTGTTGCGCGATGCCGCCGGGAACATCGTTCAGAAGCGCAACCGGCTGACTTATTCGATGCTGCACCAATTGTCGGGCGAGTATCGTGGTCGACCGTTTTCCGACGACCTGTCGTTCACGCTGGGTGTCCGCGCGGCCCTTTTCCGGCGCAACATGAGCAACGCCTGCTACACGATTCCGGGCAGCGGCAGCGAAGCCTATTGCACCTCACAAACCGCGCAGCAGGTGGCGGCCAACGGCACCACCGCCAAATTCGGTGCTCCCTATTCGGGGCGTATCCGCGAATATCACGCGATCCTGCCCAATGCCGGCCTGGTGTGGCAGGCCACGCCGCACGTCGGCGTCTATGCCAGCTATGCCAAGGGCTTTTCCGCGCCCACCACCGACATCTATTCCTATGACGACAAGGTGATTTCGCTCCGTGACATGGAAGCATCGCCCGAACGAACCGACTCCTATGACGCCGGCCTCCGCTACAATAGCGGCATCGTCCAGGCGCAGATGGGTGGCTGGTACATCCATTACGACAATCGCATCGTCTCCACGACAGTACAGCTTGAGGGCGGCGGCACCATCTCGGCCAGCCGGAATGTCGGGCGGGTGGACAGCCATGGTTTCGATGCCACGCTCTCCCTCGCGCCGACATCCTGGCTGACGCTTTACGGCTTCGGTTCGTATCTGAAGGCGACGCTGCGAGACGATATTCGCGACGCCGATACCGGCAAGATCCTGGTCGCCACCAAGGGAAAGTCACTGGTCGATACGCCGAACTGGCAATATGGCGGCCGTGCCCAGATCTCGCTGCCGTTCCTGGTCGCGGGTATTTCGGCCAAGCATGTCGGCGACCGCTATGTCACCGACGAGAATGACGCCATTTCTGCGGGCTATACGCTCGTCGACCTGGATGCCCAGACGACGCTGCGCTGGATCGGTCTCGATAAGACCTATTTCCAGTTGAACGTCATCAACCTGTTCGACAAGCGCTATTACAGCAATGTCTGGTCGGCACCGCGCATCAGCCAGGGCGGGTCGCTGAACTTCGGCGTCCCACGAACCGTCGTGGCGACCGTTCATTTCCAGTTCTGAACCTCGGCTGCGGCGGCGTCATTCCGCCGCCGCAGCATTCGGAACGAACGCGGTTTCCGATCACGGCACCACCGCCACCCGCTTTGCCGACAGGATCTTCACCGGCGCGGTGAGCATCTCGCCCTTGAACGGCCCCTTGGCGGGGTCGGCGGGCTGGTCGAGGATCTTGTGGATCACGTCCATGCCCTCGACGACATGGCCGAAGGCGGCATAGCCCAGATTGTCGCCGGGCTTCGACGGATCGGCGTCGAGCGAGGGCTGATCGCCGACCATGATGGTGAAATCCCCGCGCGCCGATCCGGGGGCGAGGCGCGCGATCGAGATGGTGCCGTTCGTGTGCTTGATCCCGGTCTTGGTCGTCGGCTCATGCGCGATCGGAGGCAGGATTCGCTTGGGCTCGTTCTGGATGCCGAACTGGACGAAGCCGAAATCGGGCGCGACGCGAACCGTGCGATAGAAGGTCACGCCATCCAGACGGTGCTGGTCGACATAGAGCAGGAAGTTGGCAGTGGTGATCGGCGCATGGGTGCGGTCGAGGTCGAGCACGACGGGCCCGAGGCTGGTCTGCATCGCGACGCGGACCATGACAGGCTTGGGGGCTTCGGTCGCCGCCGGTGCCGGGGGTATGGCGAGTGCGGTCTGGGCGGCGAGCAGGGCGAGCGGGAGAAGCGCGATCATCAGGGTCTCCGGATGAAGATGTCGGCGGCAGGTTAGCGGGGTTTTGAGGCGGGGTGAATCCCTTGGGCTTCGACTTCGCTCCGCCTGAACGGAAGTTGGGGAGGCCCCAACCACAAACGCCGTTCAGGCTGAGCGACGTCGAAGCCCACGCTCCAGCCTCACGGGATCAGCACCGTGCTCCCTACCGTCTCCCCCGCCTCGATCGCGCGGTGCGCCTCGGCCGCGTCGGTCAGCGCGAAGCTCTGGCCAATCTCCGGCGTGATCGCGCCCTTCTCCAGCATCGCGAAGACGCGCGCGATCAGGCTGCGCTTCTCCTGCGCCGTGACGGCATAGTCGAACAGGGTCGGACGGGTCACGAACAGCGATCCCTTGGCCGCCAATATCCCCAGATTGACGCCGTCCACTGCACCGGAGGCATTGCCGAAGCTGACCACCAGCCCGCGCCGCGACGCGCTGTCCAGCGAGGCTTCCCAGGTCGCCTTGCCCACCCCGTCGAGCACCAGCGGTACGCCCGCGCCGCCGGTGATCTCGCGCACGCGGGCGGCGACATCCTCGGTGCGGTTGAGGATGACATGATCGGCCCCCGCCGCGCGGGCCTTCTCCGCCTTCGCCTGGGACCCGACGGTCGCGATCACCTCCACCCCGATCGCCTTGAGCCAGCCGACGGCAAGATGCCCGACCCCGCCCGCCGCCGCATGGACCAGCACGGTCCAGCCCGCCTGCACCTTCGCGCAATCCTCGATCAGGAAGGCCGTCGTCGCGCCCTTCAACAGGATCGCCGCCGCGGTGCGGTCGTCGACATGATCCGGCAGCGGCACCAGCAGGTCGGCGGCGACATTGCGCGCCGTCGCATAGGCACCCCGCGCCGGGCCGAACACGCCGACCCGGTCGCCGACCGCGAAATCGGTCACGCCCTCGCCCACCGCCTCGACCACGCCCGCCGCTTCGGAGCCCAGCTTGCCCGGCAGGTCGATCGGGTAGAGTCCGCTGCGGTGATAGGTGTCGATATAGTTCAGTCCGACCGCATGGTGGCGCATCCGCACCTCGCCCTGATCGGGCGGCGGCAGGTCCTCGTCACGCCACTGGATGACCTCCGGCCCGCCGGTGCGGTCGATAAATGCGGTCTTCTCCATAACAGCACTCCTGTTCGCGTTCGGGCGGGCCAACGCCTCAATAGTCCTTGGATATCCGTACATTGACGTTCTGCCGCCCCAGCGTCGAAATGCTGGAGAGCAGCGACAGCCAGCGCGTTACCTGGAACTCGATCTGGGTCGCGGAATAGCCCTGACCATCGGTGATGATCTCGGCATAGAAACGCCGGGTGATATATTTGCCCGCCGCGACCGAAGTGCCGCGCCCGATCTGCACGTCGGCGGGCAGCACGCGAAGCCGGTCGAGCCCCGCCGCACGCCGCACCGCGTTGATCGGGTTCAGCCCGTTGCCGCCGTCCTGCAGCGCGGCGACGGCGGCGGCCAGTTGCAACGCTTCGGGCGCGGAGAGGCTGGCGATCGACGTGCCGAACAGCAGACGGGAGAGGAGTTCGTCATTGGGCAGCGCAGGCGTGCTGGAAAAGCCGATTTCGGGCTTAAGCGCGGTGCCGGTCACGCGGATCGTCGCGCTCAGCCCCTGGACATTGGCGTTGGCGGCGATGTCGAGCGCGGGGTTGGCGGGCACTTCTCCGCCGAAGCGGATGATGCCGCGCGCCAAGTCGAAATCACGACCTGCAAATTCGTAATCGCCCCGGATCAGCGTCGCCTGGCCGGTGATCGCCGGATTGTCGGGCGTGCCGCCGATCTTCAGGTCCGCCGACCATTCGCTGTTCAGCCCCAGGCCCGACACGATCAGGCCGTTCGGCGCATGCGCCTTGACCGCCAGGGTCCAGGGCTTGCGCGGAACATCGTCTTCCTCGCCGCCGCCGGGGATGTTGATCTCGCGAATGTTGAGCTGCGGAACGGCGGTCGCAGCCGAGGCACGGCCCAGGCGATAACGGCTGCGATTGAGCACCACATCGCCGCCGATCGTGCCGCCCGCCCCGTCCGAATGGAAGGTCAGCGGCCCCGTCACCGTCGCGCCGATGTCGTCGCGCGCGATCATGACCGCATTGCTGGCGTTGAGCGCGAGGTCGAGGCCGACGCCCTTGGCGGCGGCGAAGTCGAACTGGCCGGTGCCGCTGACCCGCCCGTCTTTGCCTGCCTGCGCGGCGAAGCGGTCGATGACGAGGCGCGATCCGCCAAACCGGCCGGTCGCCTGTACGTCGGTCAGGACGGTGCCGGTCGTCGCGCTCTCGATGCGCGCGCCGACCGCCTTCACGGCCCCGCGAATGACGGGCTGGTTCAGCGATCCGGTCACGTCCGCACCGATCGCGACCGGGCCGGACAGGTCGAACATCTCGACGCCGGTCAGCCGCCACAGCGTATCGGCAGGCCCGGCGTAGCGAAGCTGCGCGATCAGGCGCCCCGCCTGCATCCGGCTCGCCCAGTCGTCCGCGCCGCCCGGCACGATCAGCGCCTGGCCGCGCCCGATGATCTTGCCCCCCGACGCCATGACCGCGCGCACGCCCAGCCGCTCGGCGGAGAGCACACCCGCCAAGCTCATGTCGATCGGGCGGGATGTCAGGACGAGCCCGGCACGGGTCAGCCCCCGGATGGTCAGGTCCGCCTTGCCGGTCGGCGCGCCCGTCGCCTGCCGGATGGTCAGCGTGCCGGTCGCGGTGCCGCCCAGCCCCAGCCCCGGATAGCCGATGTCGAGCACCGCAAGCGGCATCCGCGTCAGACCGGCCTGCAGTTCGACGGCATCGCGGTCGAACCGCCCCGCCAGCTTGGCCTCGCCGCCCGCAAAGCTCAGCCGGGTTGGCGTGAGCGCCCAGCCGTCACCGTCACGGGTGACGATGGCGGGCGACAGCAATTGCAGCGGGCGTCGGTCAAGCGTCCCTTGCGCGGTGGTCGAGAAGCGGTCGGGCGAGACCTGAGTCACGGTCTGGATCGAAAAGGCGCGGCCACGCGATCCCGAAATGCCGACCCTCACCTCGCCGTTGCCGCCGCGCATCCGGGCGGTGCCGCTCATCTGCGCGATATGAAGCGCGCCGCGCCGCAGCCCTTGCGCATGGGCCGTGCCCTCGATCGAGGCTCCGGCGGGATCGAGCAACGCGATCAGGTCGACACGGCCCTGACGCACGGTGACGCCCGAAATCTCCGCCTGCCGGGCGGCCAGATGCGCCTCGATCCGCTGAACCTCACCGACCGGGCGGAACAGCAACTCGCCCGACAGGCCGCCGCCCGAAACGTCCATCCGCCCGGCAAAGCCGCCCGCTACGACGTTGAGCGCGCCGGTCGCGCGGGCACCCGCCACCAGCAGCGGCTGGATCTGGATCACCGCCTCCTGCCCACGCGGCAACAGGATCGCGCCGCTCGCCTGGAACGGCCCCAGCCGCGAGCCCCCGGCCGCACGGAAGGCGAACCCCTGATCGGTCGGATCGAGATGCGCACGCACATCGCTCAATCCCATCGCCGCGTTGGGCGCGGCGAGCAACAGGTCGAGCGTCGGCTTATCGATACGCCCGTCCAGCACCAGCTGGACCGGGCCGTAGCGCCGCTGTCGCCCGCCGCCGACGAAATGGAAGGTGCCGTCGCGCCGCCGGATCGCCTCGCCGGTCAGGCGGATGTCTGGGCCGGTCAGGACCAAACGGTGGAAGTGGAAGACGCCGTCCGTCCCCCGCTCCAGATCGGTGGTCAGGTGCGGCAGCCCGCCCGCCAGCGATCGCAGAAATGCATTGTCGAGCCGCCGGACCCGCGCCTCGCCGCGCCCGACAACGCGGGTGCCATGACCGTCCGGGCCGGGTACGGCGGTCAGCCGCGACGTCACGTCGACGATGCCCAGGCCGGGGATCAGGTAACGCTGGAGCGCGCCGTCCAGCCCGACATCGTAGCGCCCGTTGGTCAGGTCGATGTGCAGGTTCAGCCGTCCCGCCAGCTTGTCGGAGCGTAGCGCGAGTCCCTGCCCCATGATCTCGCGCGGGGTGATGCGCAGCTCGCCCGCCGCCGACAGCCGGTTCAATATGCCCCCCGCCGCCTCTCCCACGCCGGTGACGCGCGTCGCGGTGAAACGGATCGGCAGGGTCAACGGCCAGCGGCCCTGCAATCGGCCCTTGCCCGCAGCGACGGCGTCCTCGAACCCCGTCCGGTCGAAGGCGAAGCGCGTTGCCGCCAGTCTATAGTCGAACGCCGCCCGGTCGAATGCGCCGTCGAGGCGCAGGGACATGGCGATCGCCTGTCCGCTCATGTTGAGGAACAGTGCCTCGGGCCGGACCAGCCTGGCATCCACACGCAAGCCCTCGAAGCGGCTCGCACCCAGATCGACGACGCCTCGCGCCCGTAGCCGCAGCGCGGGCGAGCGCAGGACCAGCGCGCCGTTCAGCCGCCGATCCGCAAAATCGGCCTGCCCGGCGACAATGACGCGCGGCGCGGTCAGCCGCTGGAGCCGCCCGTGCAGCACCAGCGAAGGCGCAATCTGGCCCGACAGTGCATAGCGGCCCGCCTGTGCCGACAGGCGCAGATCGACCGCACGCTGTCCGCCGATCCGGCCCTTCGCCAGACCGTCCCAACGCGACCAGCGCCCCGCGCCCGCGACATTCAGCGTCACGGGCGCCCGAACGCCCACCGCCTTGGCCAGCACGCCGTCCTTGGCGCCCCAAGCCTCGACCGCCAGATCGAAACGGTCATAGTCGGGCCGGGCATCGAGATGCAGGCGCAGCCGGTCGCTGCCCGCCACCACGCCGTTCAGCGTCACGACCGCGCGGCCGTCGCGGATATCTGCCCGTCCCTCGATCTTCGCTACCCGCTCGCGGCCCAGTACGCGGCGAGCGAGGACCAGCCGGTCGAGCCGCAGCCGATCGATGCGGATGTCGAAGTCAGGGAGGATCGGAGTCTGCCGCCCCGTGCGGCGGGTATGCGGCACATGGTACAGCGTCGCCGTCGCCGCCTCGACCCGGCGGATGTCGAGCGTCCCGCGCGCCCAGTTCCATGGCCGCCAGTCGAGACGCGCCTGCGGCACCTGCACCAGCAGGCCGTCGAGATCATAGACGCGCAGATCGACCAGCCGCATGTCGGAATAAAGCGACCCATCGATCCGCCCGACCGAGAAGCGAAGCCCCGTCGGCGTGCGAATGGTCGCGATCCGATCCGCGACCCAGCGATGCCCGATCGACGTATCGACGATCCCCAGCGCGGCCAGCACGATACCGACCAATGCCACCACGGCGATCGCGATCGCACGTCCCCAACGGAACCGCGCGCGAACGGGCGGCGGCGCGTCCGTTTCCTCGGTCAAAACGCCTGCCCCAGCGAGACATAGACCGCGACCCGGCTATCGCCCTTTTGCGGATTGAGCGGGGTGCCGACGTCGAGGCGGATCGGCCCGAAATTGGAATAATAGCGCACGCCCAGTCCGGTGCCGAAACGCAGGCCCGTCAGGCGCGGCAGCGGTGAGGTGGAGATATTGCCTGCATCCAGAAAGGGCACGACGCCGAAATGGCCGAACGCCTTGACCCGCGCCTCGATCGAGAATTCGGCCAGGCTTCGCCCACCGATCGGATCGTTGTTGGCATCGCGCGGCCCGATCGCCTGGAAACCGTAACCACGCACCGAGGCGCCGCCGCCCGCATAAAAGCGCCGCGACGGCGCGATCTGGTCGCGCGGCGCGCCCAGGATCGTGCCCAGCCGGGTCCGCGCGGCCAGCACCACCCGGTCGCCGAACGGGTGGTAGAGGCTGGCGTCGATCTGCGTCCGGGTATAGCCGAACACACTGCCTTGCAGCGACACTTCGGGGCTGAGCCGCCCGCCGAGCCGGAAGCCACGCGTCGGGTTCAGCAGATCGTCCGACCCGTCGTAATTCAGGCTGGTCGGCAATGCCCCGATGAAGAAGGTCCGCCTGCGCGGCTGGCCCGTGCTCTCGATCACGTCGCGCTCGTCCGAGGTCAGCAGCTCGCCGCCCAGCGACCAGGTCCAGGTCTTCTGGAAGAAGATGTTCGTCTGGCGCTCCAGTCCCGCCGACAACGACAGCGTCTTGGCCTCATAGGCGTCGCGCAGGATATGCGCGGCCGAAAATTGCGCGGTCAGCACCCGGTCGCGCCCCTGGAAATTGTTGCGGCGGAACACGACCGCGCCCAGCTGCTCGCGGGTGCCGAGCACGCTGCGCAGGGTCAGCGCGCCCTCGGGCGGGAAGAGGTTTCGGTCGGTCCAGTTGATCGTCGCACTCGCGCCTTCGCCGGTGCCATAGCCCAGCTCGCCCGCGATGGTGTGCGGCGGCGCGGGCTCCAGCGCGACGGCGATGTTCACCGTGTCGGGCGCGTCGCCGGGCACGGGCTTCACCTCGACCGACGATACGAGGCCGGTCTGCACCAGCGCGCGGCGCAGATCGTCCAGCCCGGCGGAATCATAGGGCTGGCCGGGCGCAAAGCGGGCGATCTCCTGGACATGCCTGGCGTCGAACAGCTTGTCGTTCGCCATCACGATCCGGCCATAGCGACGCGGCGAGCCCGGATCGACCGACAGGTCCAGCGTCGCGGTGCGGGCGGCGCGGTCGACCACGATCTGCGGGTCGCCCACCTTGGCGAAGGGGAAGCCCTCCTCGCCCACCACCGTCTTCAGCCGCGCCTCGCCCGCGACGATGGTGTCGGCATCGACCGGATCGCCTGGGCGAATCCCGAACGCCTTTTCCAGAGGCGCGGCCTTGTCACCCGCCGCCTTCACCCCGTCCAGCGTCACGCCCGCAAAGCGATAGAGATTGCCCGGCACCGCCGTCAGCAGGACGGTCGGCTCGTTGCCCGGCTCGATCCGGGTCGTGACCTGCGCATCGTAGTAACCCGCCCCGCGCAGGAGGTTGGTCAGCAACTGGGCGTCCTCGCGCGCACGTCGGTCCAGCTGCGCGGCGTTGGCGGGCTCGCCATCATTGGCATCCAGGGTGGAGAGCTGCTCGAAACGCTGGCGGACCAGCGGGCCGGTGCCGTCGATCCCCTCGACCCGCCAGCGATAACGCCGCTCCGCCGCGGCGTCGACGGTCGCGGTCATCGTCGCCATCGGATCGCCGGGTGCGGTGGCCAGGTCGGGCCAGGCCACGCCGATCTCGGGCAAGGGGGCCAGCGGAGCCGAGGGGTCCAGCATGGTCGGATCATCGGGCAGGTCGCTGCCCGGTATCGCCTGGATCGTCGGGGACGCGGCAGGGCGCGCCACCTGCGCAGCCGCAAAGCCGGGCCAGCCCGCGCCGCCAAGACCCATTGCCAAGCTTATGATGGCGGCCGAGCGGCGCGGCCGCCCGACGCGGACCATCATACGCCAATCCCTAGCCGCGTGGATGCGACAGCGACACCCCAAAGCACCATCATCTGGACAGATTTGCCGATCCGGTCGTCGCGAAGCGCGCCATCCCAGGCGGACAGGTCGATCAGTGAACGGTGCCGATCGCCTCGTCGCTGGACAGGAGTTCGATCAGCCGCTCGATCTGGCGCCAGCGGCAGAAATGGATGTGATTGCCCAGGTCGCGGCTGCGATCGGCCCGCGCCGCGGCCTCGCCGCCCGCCGCCAGGCCGAAGGTCTCCATCATCTCGGCGGCATCCGCCACGTCACGATCGGTCAGGAACGGCGCGACATAGGCGTCGCGAAAATCGCGCATGGAAACTCCCCCCGGAACCGTGCCGTGAAACTCGGGGGCACCCCTAGGCGTGGGTTATGAATTTAGCCACCCCCTGAAATGGTTAACCCGATTTCGACCATGTGCGGCTGGTTTCGGCGGCCCGCGCATGGCAGGACAAGGGACATGGCCGACCCTCAAATCCCGCCCCCGCCCACGTCCTCCGCCCATGCGGGCGGCATCTTCATCGCGCTGGGCGTGGTAGGCGGGATCATCGCGGGGCTGGCGACCGGCGAAGTGACCATGGGGGTGCTGATCGGGCTGGCGGTCGGGATCATCGTGGCGCTGCTCACCTGGTGGCGGGGTCGGTAAAAACATTCCTCCCCTGCAAGGGCAGGGCTATCGCATATGAGCGAGTAGCGAGAGTAGGAAAGCATTGTTCCACCCTGCGCGCTTGATCTTGCCCTTGATGGATCCTTTGTCAGGGTGGTGTCTAAGGATATTGAGGGCGAGTTTGCGCAG
>DXIH01000096.1 GCA_019112965.1 Candidatus Sphingomonas excrementigallinarum
TCCTCGGAAAAGCGCTGGAGCATCTCCAGCACCGCCTCGCGATTGGTCAGGAACACGTCGCGCCACATGGTCGGGTCGGACGCGGCGATGCGGGTGAAGTCGCGGAAGCCACCGGCGGAATATTTGATGACTTCCGATTGGGTGACTTCCTCCAGGTCGCTGGCGGTGCCGACGATCGTATAGGCGATCAGGTGCGGCAGGTGGCTCGTCACCGCCAGCACCCGGTCGTGATGGTCGGGGGCCATCAATTCGACATCGGCGCCCAGCCGCCGCCAGAACTCCGCGACCCGCTCGACGGCGAGTTCATCTGCGCCTTCTGGCGGGGTGACGATGCACCAGCGCTTCTGGAACAGCGTGGAGAAGCCCGCCTCCGGCCCGCTGCGCTCGGTGCCTGCGACCGGATGGGCGGGGATGATCGTCGCACCGGGCAGCGCTTCGGTCAGCGCGGCGAGGACCGCGCCCTTGCAGCTGCCCACGTCGGACACGATCGCCTCGGCGGGCAGATCGTCGGCGAACTCGGCGGCGACCACGCCCATCGCGCCGACCGGAACGCACAGCACGACCAGATCGGCATCGATCACGCTCGCGCCCGCCGTGTCCGCGACATCGTCCGCCAGATCGAGCGCGCGCACCGTCTCGCGCACCGCCGGGTCGGCGTCATAGGCGGTAATCCGCGCGGTCGGCATGGCTTTGCGCGTCGCCCGCGCGACCGAGGAGCCGATCAGGCCCAGCCCGATGATGGTGATCCGCGCGAAGGGCAGCATCAGGCGCCCTTTGCCTCCGACTCGACCATCTGGCGCAGTGCGGCGACGACGCCCTTCACCTCATCCTCGGTGCCGATGGTGATGCGCAAGGCATGGCCCAGCCCCTGGCTCGGCAGCCAGCGGACGATGTAACCCGCGTCCATCAGCCCGTGATAGGCGCGCTCGGCGGTCAATGCGCCCTCGAACAGCACCAGCGAGAAATTGGCCTTGGACGGCACGCAGCGCAGGCCCGCATTGCCCAGCGACGCTATCTGTTCCTCGAACCAGCCGAGCCACGTGGCATTGTGCGCGCGCGACGCCTCGACGAAGCTGCGGTCGCGGATCGCCTCGATCGCGGCGTTCTGCCCGGCGATGGTCACGTTGAACGGCGCGCGGATGCGGTGCAGTGCGTCGATGATCGGCGCGGCGGCATAGCCCCAGCCGATCCGCTCGGCGGCGAGGCCGTGAATCTTGGAAAAGGTACGCGACACCAGAACGTTGCCCGCCTGCTCGGCCAGCGCCAGCCCGCCATCATCTTCGCCCGGCTCCAGATATTCGGCATAGGCCTGGTCGAGGACCAGCAGGACATAGGGCGGCAGGCCCGCGTGCAGCCGCGCAATCTCGTCCGCGCCCGCATAGGTGCCGGTCGGGTTGTTGGGATTGGCGACGAAGACGACCTTGGTCTTGTCCGTCACGGCCGCCAGGATCGCATCGACATCGGTGGCATAGTCATGGTCGGCGACCACCACCGGCTCCGCACCGACACGCCGCGTCGCGATTTCATAGACCGCAAAGCCGTAGCGGACATGGATGATCTCGTCCCCCGGCCCGGCGAACGCCCCCGCCGCGAGGTGCAGGATCTCGTCCGATCCGGTGCCGTAGATGATGCGTGCCGGGTCCAGCCCATGCACCGCGCCGATCGCCTCGCGCAACGCGGTCGCGCCCGGATCCGGATAACGCTCCAGCTGGGCGGCGGCGGCGGCGAAGGCGGCGCGCGCCTTTTCGCTCGTCCCCAGCGGGTTCTCATTGGCGGACAATTTGATGACCTTGCGCCCGTCGGCGGTCGTCGCGCGGCCGGGAACGTAAGGCGCGATGGCCTGGACCCAGGAGATCGGTTCGGGGGCTTTGCGGTCGGTCATGGCACCCGCCATAGCGGCCTCGCCCTTGCGTTGCCAAGCATCGCGGCCTAGCGGATAGGGCTCCATGGCCGCTTCCGTTTCTACGCAATCCCTTGGGCACTCCCTCGGCGACGACCAGCGTTTCGGTCTGTCGCGGCATGTCGTGCTGCCCGGGCCGCTGCGGCTCGACGGTGGCGGGCTCTTGTCCCCGGTCGAGATCGGGTATGAGACCTATGGCGCGCTGAACGCCGATGGCTCCAACGCCATCCTGATCTGCCACGCGCTGACCGGCGACCAGCATGTCGCCAGCCCCCATCCGCGCACCGGCAAGCCCGGCTGGTGGACGCGTCTGGTCGGCGAGGGCAAGCCGATCGACCCGGCGCGGCATTTCATCATCTGCTCAAACGTCATCGGCAGCTGCATGGGATCGTCCGGCCCTGCGACCATCGACCCCTCGACTGCCGAGCCCTGGGGGATGCGCTTTCCAGTCATCACCATCCGCGACATGGTACGCGCACAAGCGATGCTGCTCGACCATCTGGGCGTCGGTCAGCTGAAGGCGGTGGTCGGTGGATCGATGGGGGGCATGCAGGCGCTGAGCTGGGCGGCGACCTTCCCCGAGCGTGTGCGCGCCTGCGTCATGGTCGCCTCGACCGCGCGGCATTCGGCGCAGAACATCGCCTTTCACGAGGTCGGACGGCAGGCGATCATGGCCGATCCGAAATGGCGCAGCGGCGCCTATTACGGGTCGAACGATCCCCCCGCCGCAGGCCTCGCCGTCGCGCGGATGGCCGCGCACATCACCTATCTGTCCGAGGCCGGGCTCACCGAGAAGTTCGGGCGGCGGCTCCAGGCGCGCCCCGACCGACCGGACGGCGCGAAGAGCTTTGGCTTCGACGCCGATTTCCAGGTCGAGAGCTATTTGCGGCACCAGGGATTGAGCTTTGTCGATCGGTTCGACGCCAATTCCTATCTCTACATCACCCGCGCGCTCGATTATTTCGATCTTGCCGAGGAACATGGCGGGCTGCTCGCCAACGCCTTTCGGGGCACGCGCACGCGCTTCTGCATCGTCAGCTTCGACACCGACTGGCTTTACCCGACCTCCGAGTCGCGCGCCGTGGTACAGGCGCTCAACGCGGCGGGCGCGGCGGCCAGCTTCGTCGAGCTGTCCAGCCCCTATGGCCATGACGCCTTCCTGCTCGAGGCGCCCGAGATGAACCGGGTGATCGACGGCTTCCTGCGGGCCGAGCCATGACCGAGCCGTTGCGCCCCGATCTGGCGATCATCGCCCGGCATGTCGCACGCGGCGCGCGCGTGCTCGATATCGGCTGCGGCGACGGCCAGCTGATGGCCGCGCTGCGCGACGAAGCGGGGGTGGATGCGCGCGGGCTGGAGATCGATCCGGCCAATGTCGCCTCGGCCGTCGCGCGCGGGCTGGCGGTGGTGCAGGGCGATGCCGATGTCGATCTGGCGGGCTATCCCGACAAAGGGTTCGACTATGCGATCCTCAGCCAGACATTGCAGACCGCCCGCGCGCCCGACCAGGTGCTCGACCATCTGCT
>DXIH01000097.1 GCA_019112965.1 Candidatus Sphingomonas excrementigallinarum
GTCAATCCCCCAGGCCCGCTCGTGTGCCCGAATGCGCCTCTCGCGCGTTCCTCTTTGTCAACCCGCGTGAGCCGGGCTATGTGCATGCGATGCACGTTCATCCGTTGATTACCGACAGCGCCACGCTCGCCAATCTCTGCGCCCGCCTCTCGCAGGCTGACTATGTGATGGTCGATACCGAGTTCATGCGGGAAAGCACCTATTGGCCGGAGCTTTGCCTGATCCAGATCGCCGACACGCAAGAGGCCGCCGCGATCGATCCCAAGGCGCCGGGGCTGGACATGACCCCGCTGCTCGACCTGCTGGTCAACAACGATCAGGTGCTGAAGGTCTTCCACGCGGGGGGCCAGGATATCGAGATCATCTACAACCTGACCGGCAAGACCCCGCATCCTCTGTTCGACACCCAGATCGCGGCCATGGCCTTGGGTCAGGGCGAGCAGATCGGCTATTCCAATCTGGTCGACAGCTGGCTGGGCATTTCGGTCGACAAGGGTGCACGCTTCACCGACTGGTCGCGCCGTCCGCTCGACCAGCGCCAGGTCGATTACGCGATCGGCGACGTGACCCATCTGGCCGCGATCTTCCCGAAGATGCTGGAGCGTCTGCGCAAGACCGGGCGCGGGGCGTGGCTGGACCAGGAAATGGAGCGGCTGGCCGATCCCGCGCATTATGCGAACGACCCCGATGTCGCCTGGAAGCGCGTTCGCGTTTCGGGCCGCAAGCCGGACATGCTCGGCCGCCTGAAGGCGCTGGCCCGATGGCGCGAGCTGGAGGCGCAGGCCAAGGACCTGCCGCGCGGCCGCATCGTCAAGGACGAGACGCTGGCCGACCTGGCCGGGCACCCGCCGCGCAAGCAGGCGGACCTCGCCAAGGTCCGCGGCCTGTCGGCGACCTGGGCGGGGAACGACATCGGCGCGCGCCTGATGGATGCACTGGAGGGTGCCGAGCCGCTCAGCGGCGACGAACTGCCCGTTCGTGACGACCGCAAGCCGGGGCTGGGGCGAGAGGGCGCGCTGGTCGCCGATCTGCTCAAGCTGCTGCTGAAGATCCGTGCGCGTGACATCGACGTGGCCCCCCGCCTGCTGGCGCGTGCCGACGATCTGGAAATGCTGGCGGCGGGCGTCCGCTCGGGCCTGTCGGTCCTCGACGGCTGGCGGTTCGAGCAATTCGGCCGCGATGCGCTCGATCTGGTCGAAGGGCGAACGGGCTTCGTCGTGAAGGGCGGCAAGCTGAAGATGGTGCGCACCGCCGAAGACGCGGCATGATCCGTTCTACTATCCTCCTCGCTGTCCTGCCGCTCGCAGCCTGCGTGACGACGCCAAAAGCCCAGGGGCTCGCCGATGTATCGGGTTGCGGTGACGCCAAGGTGGCCGATCTGATCGGCAAGCGCTGGACCGAAGCGCTACGTGCGCCGACGCAGAAGCGCGCCGGTGTTCGAGAATTGCGGGTCATCGCGCCGGGCGATGCGGTGACGATGGATTACCGACCCGACCGGCTCAACATCGAAACCGATGCCGAGGGTCGGGTCGTTCGCCTCAAGTGCGGGTAAGCCGAACCGGGGTCTTGCCCAGAGCGGTCGCCAGCGTCGCATGGCGACGCTCCACCGCCTCGCCGTAAAAGCCCCGATCGGCCTCCAGCATCGCCAGGCCGAGCTGATTCTCGTTCAGGACGAGCCCTGTCCGCTCCAATGGACCGGCCAGTCCGCCGCTCAACCGCTGTCCCAGCCGGATCGCCAGGCCCCAGCTGGTCGCCAGCTTCAATTGCGCGGGGCTGGCGAGTTCGGCGAGCGGCGAAGGGACGTCCAACCCGCCGCCCAGACTGGTATGCAGCGCCTGCGCCAGCATCGCCCGCGCCTCCGCATCGATACCGACCCAATTGCCATGCAAGGCGATCTCGACGCCACGCTCGGCGCGAAATTCGGGGTTCGCGCGCCAGCCCACATCGGCGAGCAGGCAGGCGGCGTGGCGCAGCCTGGCTTCCGCCGCCGCTTCGCCCGCGAACAGCGGCGCGATCCAGCTTTCCAGCAGATCGCCATGCTCGGGAAAGCGACCCAGCAAACGTCCTTCCTCGCGCGCCGCGACGATCAGCGGATCGAGCGCGCGGGTCTTCGCATCCAGTCCACCATAGAGCAGCCCCTCCCGCAAACCAAAGGCGGACACAACGGTCGTGCTGCTACCCAGATGCTTGAGCAGGACGCCGAGCAGGGCGGTCGCGTCGGCGAGCGTCGCGGCCCGACTGGACGACAGGCCCTTCACCTCGCGCAGGCGCGCCTTGCTCAAATGCGGGATCGTCCGCGACAGGCGCAATATGTCGAGCGGCGTCAGCTCGTAATGATGGATGATCGGCAGCGGATAATCGGCCAGGGTCATGTCCAGCCGCGCCAGCGCGCGCCACGACCCGCCGACCATATAGAAGGGCAGTCCGCGCCCGCGCCCTTCCCAACCGGCATCCTCGATCAGGCGGCCGATATGCCGCTCGAATGCCTTGCCGCCCTTCTCGCGCAGGGCCGGGATGCGCAGGACGCCGAGCGGGAAGGAAACACGATCCTCGACGCCGCCGTCTCGAACACGGACCAGTTCCAGGCTGCCTCCGCCCAGATCGCCGACGATCCCGTCGGCGTCGGGAATGGCCGAGAGAACCCCCTCGCCCGCCGCCATCGCCTCCTGTTCGCCGGACAGAAGTTCGACCTCCAGCCCCAGCGACTCGGCGCAGGCGATCAGTTCGCCGCCATTGGCCGCATCACGCACCGCCGCCGTCGCCACGGTGCGCAGGGTCGAGACGCCCATCTCTCGCGCCAGGGTGGCGAAACGCGCCAGCGCGACCTGCGCTTTGCCGAGCGCCGCAGCATCGATCGCGCCGGTCGCCGCCAATCCGCGTCCCAGCCCGGCCATCACCTTTTCGTTGAACAGAATGGCGGGCAGGCGCGGTGGCCCCTGGTAGACGACCAGGCGAACCGAGTTGGAGCCGATATCGATGATCGCCGTACGCGGTGCGCGGGAGCCTAGCATGGCTTATCGCGCGCCCGTCAACGCTGCCGCCGCAGCGACAGGGTGGGCACCGCCTTGCTGGTGTCGAGCGCGGCGCCGCGCCCCGAAAGCGAAGGATTGGTCATGAAATACCGATGCAGGTTGAAAGGGCGATCGCCCGGCGTGTCGCGGACATAGCTGCCGTCCGGCTCCAATTCCCAGCTCTGTTCATTGTCGAGCAGGTTGGCGACCATCACCTGATCCAGAATCTGGTCATGCACGGTCGGGTTCAGGATGGGCAGCATATATTCGACCCGGCGGTCGAAGTTCCGGGGCATCCAGTCGGCAGAGGATATGAACAACTTCGCCGCGTCATGGGGCAGCGCCTTGCCGTCGCCGAACGCCCAGATCCGGCTATGCTCGAGGAAGCGGCCGACGACCGACTTGACCCGGATATTGTCCGAAAGCCCCTCGACGCCCGGTCGCAGGCAGCAGATGCCACGCACGATCAGATCGATCTCGACCCCGGCCCCGCTCGCTTCATAGAGCTTTTCGATGATGAGCGGATCGACCAGCGAATTGACCTTGGCCCACAGGCTGCCCGTCCGCCCGGCGCGGGCATGGGCGATCTCGGCATCGATCAGCGCCATCAGATTGTGGCGCAGGTCGCGCGGCGACAGGCTCACCCGGTTCATCGCCACGGGTTCGACATAGCCGGTGATATAGTTGAACATCTGCGCCGCATCGCGCCCGAGCAGCGGATCGGCGGTGAAGAAGCTGAGATCGGTATAGATGCGCGCGGTGATGGGGTGATAATTGCCCGTGCCGAAATGGCAGTAAGTGCGGAAATCGCTGCCCTCGCGGCGGACGACCATCGACACCTTGGCGTGGGTCTTCCAGTCGATGAAGCCGTACACGACCTGCACGCCCGCCCGTTCGAGAGCAGAGGCCCAATAGAGATTCTGCTCCTCGTCGAACCGCGCCTTCAATTCGACGATCGCCGTCACCGACTTGCCCGCCTCGGCCGCAGCGATCAGCGCGTTGATGATCGCCGACTGTTTGCCCGCACGGTACAGCGTCTGCTTGATCGCCACGACATCGGGGTCCGCCGCCGCCTGTTTCAGGAAGGCGATGACGACCTCGAACGTCTCGTACGGATGGTGGACGACGATATCCTTGGCCTTGATTGCGGCGAAGCAGTCGCCCGCAAACTCCCGAATACGTTCCGGGAAACGCGGGGAATAAGGCGGGAATTTCAGATCGGGGCGATCCTCATCGACCAACATGGTGAGGTCGCCGATACCGAGCAGGTTTCCGCTCTCGGTAATGATCGCATCGGCCCCGCCCAGCTCGCCGCGCAGCACATCGGCCAGCTCGTCGGGCATTCCCGTTTCCAGTTCCAGCCGGATCACCCGTCCGCGCCGCCGCCGCTTGATCGCGTTGGCGAAATAGCGGACCAGATCCTCCGCCTCTTCCTCGATCTCGATATCGCTGTCGCGCAGCACGCGGAAGGTCGCGGCACCGTTCACGACATAGCCGGGGAAGAGCAGGCCCGAGAAACGGCGCAGGATCGTCTCGATCGACACATAGCGCGCACCCTCGCCCGGCAGGCGGACGAAGCGCGGCATGGTGGCGGGGATCATCACCAGCTCGCGAATCGGTTCCTTGTCCGAAACACGGGTCAGGTCGAAGATCATCGACAGGCCCTTGTTCGGGATGAACGGGAACGGGTGCGCCGGATCGAGCGCCTGGGGGGTCAGGATCGGAAAGATCTGCTCGCGGACATGGGTTTCCAGCCAGGCGTTCGCTTCCTGGTCGATCGCGTCGCGGCGCAGGACGAAGATACCCGCCTCGTCCAACAGGTTGCGCAGGTCGCCCCAGACCTCCTGCTGGCTGGCCATCAGGCGATCCGCCTCGGCGACGATGCCGCTCAACTGCTGCCCCGGCGTCAGGCCATCGACCGATCGCTGTTCGACATCCTGCGCTTGCTGCCCCTTCAGGCCGGCCACGCGGACCATGAAGAACTCGTCGAGGTTCGATCCCGAGATCGACAGGAACCGCAGCCGCTCTAACAGTGGATGCGCTGTGTTGCACGCCTCTTCCAGCACGCGGCGGTTGAAGGCCAGCCAGGAGAGTTCGCGATTGAAATAGCGTCCGTTCGGCTCCGTTGCGAAATGGTCGTCGTCAGGCTCTGACATTTGCGCGATATGGGCAGGACGGGTCATCGTGTCTCGCTTAAGGCTTACGGCTCGGCGATCAGACCGGCCGCGATCAGAGTGGATCGTGCAAGGGGAATGGACAAGCGCGCGCGCCGTTCCATCGCCCCTTGGTCGAGCATATCCACCGCGCGGATGACAGAAAGGTGACTACGCTCGATCCGAAGGGTCAGCCACTCGATCAGGTCGGGCCGTGCATCCAGGCCACGACGCTCGAACAGATGCTCGAACAGCCCGGCGACCAGCTCGTCATCGGGCGCGCCGATCTCCGCCAGGCTGCTGTTCGCCAGCCGCGAGCGCAGGTCGGGCAGCTTCACCTGCCAGCGCGGCGGCGGCGAGTCGGCGACGATCAACAGCGGCAGTCGATCGGCCTGCGCCCTGTTCCAGGCGTGGAAGATCTGTACCTCGGGCACACGCTCGGCATCGTCGATGATCGTGCCCCCGCTCTTGGCCGCGAAGATGCGCGCGAGCAGCGAGCGGCCCGACTTGCGCGGGCCGGTCAGGATCGCGGCCATGGTCGGCCACGCTTCCCATTGTTCCAGCATCCGTGCCGCCATCCGGTTGGAGTCGGTCAGCAGGAACGCATCGGATCGGGGGTCGGCCGGCCATTGCAGCGGCAACGCCATCTGGTTCATCCGGTAATCACGCTATCCGATGGAGGCACCGGCGCGGGCACTTGCGGTGCGCGCCGGATGCGAAGGGTGGTGCCCGATCCGGACACCTGAAGACCGCGCTGCTCGAGCGCGCGGCGAAGCTGATCGGGATCGCCGTCATAGGTGACAGCCATGATCGACACGCCGCCGAGCGCCAAGCTGGTCGTGCCTGCGCGGACCACGCCGGGTATGCCCCGAACGAGACTTTCGGCGTTGGCGACGGCGCTGGCGGTCGGCGCATCATATTGCAGCGTGACGGCGATCCCAGCCCCCGACGCGGTGATCGCGGCATCCAGTCCGGCGATCGGCTCCTCACCGGGCGCGGTATCGTCGACGATCGCCGCTTCGGGCTTGGGCGGCGGGCGAAGTGAGGCGTCAGGATGCAGCGCCCCGCTTGCCAGCGCCTTCTGGTACAAGGCGTCGAGCCGTGCGACGCCGGTATCGAGCAATTGCGGCAACCCGTCCGTATTCCCGACGCGCAAAGTGATCGTGCCCAGCAGCCTGTTGTCCGGCCCATGCCGCGCCTCGAACACGCCGATCACCGGCCCGCCCGGCCATTGGCGATAGAGGTGTACGACCGGGATGAGGATATCCGAAGCACCATATTGATCGAGGATCGAGCGCCACCAGCCGCGCGACCGCCGCCCGATCTGCCCCGCATTCATCAGCAGCGGCTCCGCGCCGGTGCCCGAGGGACGGATATAGTCGATCGTACTGTTGCCGGTACGGAAGCGTGCCCATGCCTGCTGCCACGGCGTGCGCGCCTCGAACATCTGCGACACGCCACCCGAAATCTGGAGCGGCATCACCAGCATCGGCGGCGAGCGATCGGCATAGGCCGACACTCCCAGCACGGACGCGGCACGAACCCGGTCGAACAACACGCCGAGCTTGGCGACGTAGCGCGTCGGGCCGATCTGTTCGTTTTCGATGACGATACCGCTGACCAGCGAGTCGAGCAGCCCGTCCGACGCGCCGGTGCCGCTGCGCCCCAGACGCTGAGCCAGCATGGCCCAGGCCTTGCGCTGCGCGATACGCCAACCGCCGAGCCGGGCGGCCTCCGCCGTCTTGCCCGATACGTCGACGGCGACGCCCGTCACTTCATAGGAACCGCCATTATCGACCGGCGCGACGCCGCGCGTCTGCCCCTCGATCTGGGCGAGCACCGCGCCGCCCCCTATGCCGAGCCCGGCAAGGGCGGCCAGACCGGCCATGAGGGAGGGCAATCGCAAACGCATCGCGGCCTTTTGGCGAAGCAGACGTGGAAATCCAAGCGCGATATAGCTAACGGGCAAACATGACCGACAACAGCACGCCGTCCGCCAGCCCCTCGCCCGCCGAAAAGGGCGCGTCCTACACCTATGCCGATGCTGGCGTTTCGATCGCCGCCGGTAACGCGCTGGTCCGCGCGATCGGCCCGCTCGCCAAGGCGACGCGACGGCCGGGCGCGGATGCCGACCTGGGCGGCTTCGGCGGTTTCTTCGACTTGAAGGCCGCCGGTTTCACCGATCCGCTTCTGGTCGCGGCCAATGACGGCGTCGGCACCAAGCTGAAGCTTGCGATCGAGCATGACCGCCATGACGGCGTGGGCATCGACCTCGTCGCCATGTGCGCCAACGACCTCGTGGTGCAGGGCGCCGAGCCGCTGTTTTTCCTCGATTACTATGCGACCGCCAAGCTGGAAGGCGATGTACCGGAACGCGTGATCGCCTCGATCGCCGAAGGATGCCGCATCGCCGGATGCGCGCTGATCGGCGGCGAAACGGCCGAGATGCCGGGCATGTATGCGCCGGGCGACTATGATCTCGCGGGCTTCTGCGTCGGCGCGGTCGAGCGCGATCAGGTCCTGACCGGCGCGACCATCGGCGACGGCGACGTGATCCTGGGTCTGGCCTCCTCCGGTGTCCATTCCAACGGCTTCTCGCTGGTTCGCCGCCTGGCCGCCGACAAGGGCTGGAAGCTCGACCGCCCGGCGCTGTTCGATCAGGACGTCCTGCTGATCGAAGCGCTGATGGCCCCGACTCGGATTTATGTCCGCTCGCTGCTCCCCTCGCTCAAGGCGGGGACAATCAAGGGCCTTGCGCATATCACCGGCGGCGGCCTGCTCGAAAACATTCCGCGCGTGCTTCCCAAGGGCGCGCATGCGGTGGTCGATGCGGACGGCTGGGAGCAGCCGCGCCTGATGGCCTTCCTGCAGGCGCAGGGCGGGATCGAGCCCGAGGAAATGGCGCGGACCTTCAACTGCGGCATCGGCATGGCAGTCATCGTCGCGGCCGACCAGGCGGACGCCGTGGCCGAAACCCTGCGCACCGCTGGCGAGACGGTCGTCACCATCGGCCGTGTCGAAGCGGGCGAGCGTGGCTGCACCGTCAAGGGTTCGGCTGGCACCTGGAGCGCCAGGGCGGACTGGACCGCGACCCATGTCGGCTGACACGCCGGTCAAGGTCGGCATCCTGATTTCCGGTCGGGGCTCCAACATGCAGTCGCTGGTGTCGGCGTCGCGGGAAGCGGGCGCGGCCTATCAGGTCGCGCTCGTCGCCTCCAATAAGCCGGACGCCGCTGGACTGGCCTGGGCGCAGGAACAGGGAATTGCGACCTTTGCCCTGTCGCCCAAGGACATCGGCAAGCCCGCTTATGAAGCGGCGATCGATCAGGCGCTGCGCGATGCGGGCGTTCAGGTGATCGCGCTGGCGGGCTATATGCGGCTGCTGTCGGGTGATTTCGTCTCGCGTTGGCGGGGCCGTATCGTCAACATTCACCCCTCACTGCTGCCGCTTTACAAGGGACTCGACACGCATCAGCGCGCCATTGCCGCGGGCGATACCAAGGCGGGCTGTTCGGTCCATGTCGTGACCGAGGAACTGGATGACGGCGAAGTGCTGGGTCAGGCCGAAGTCCCGATCCTGCCTGGCGACGACGCGGCGGCACTTGCGGCGCGCGTGCTCGTTGAGGAGCATCGTTTGTACCCGCAAATACTCACGGAGTTCGTGCGTCGATGACCGATTTCCTGACCCGTATCCGCGACATCGCCATGCTGCTGCCCGGTACGGCCGAGCAGGCTGGCGACGGCGAAACACGCTTCCTGGTCGAGGGCGCCCCCTTCCTGCGGGTGAACGGCACTGCGTCGGCGATGCATCTGTGCGTCGCCGACGAAGGGTTCGAACCGCATTGGAGCGAGGTGGCGCTGGGTGCGGACAGCGACTGGACGCTCGTCGAGGACCGGATCGCGCGCAGCTGGGAACTGGTCGCGCCGACCGAATTGCTGGAAGCGGGCGGGCGATGAGCGAACCGGCGGGGACCGAGGCCGCCGAGCGCGCCAAGTCACGGCGACGGCTGCTGACGCTGGCGGAGTTCGTGGCGGTGGCCGGGCTGATGGTCGCCGTGCTGACGCTGTACCTAAACTGGTCGCAGCGGCGCAGCGACGCCCAGGACAAGGCCGCTACCGCCAGCGCGCAGCGGCAGGAGCGCGCCCGTTTGGACCTGACCGGAACGGTCGATGGCGACGGCCGCCGCCTGCTGCTGCGCGATCCGAACCATGATCTGCAGGATGTCTCGATCGACTTCCCCAAGGCGTCGGGTATCGGGCGCCAAGCACCGGTCGGCGATCCCGCCATCGAGGCCGAGCCGATCGCCGGGCCGATCCTCGCCCTGACCGACGGCAAGGCGGATATGCGGGAAGGACGCCTGCCCGCACTCATCACGGTTCGGTACTGGGACGGCGATACGTCACGTACCGTGACCGGCCTCTACGACATCATCTGGAGCACCCATGGCCGCCTGCTTCGCGGACGTACGCTGCGGCTGGAGGGATTGCGGCTACGCGATCGTAGCGGCACCACCGCCAAACTCGACGCGGCCTGGGCGGCGCGGCGGGGATAAGGACGTCATATTCCTACCCTTGGAGGGGAGGATTTTTTAGAGGTCCCGCGCATAAATGACATCGTCGAAGACGGTATCGCCCACGCGAAACTGTCGCGTCCCTGCAAGGGTAAAGCCTTCGCGCTCGTAGAAAGCGCGGGCACGTTCGTTGATGCCCAGCACACCCAACAGCATACGGCGGCGAGCCATGGCGCGCGCGTCGTCGATGGCCCTGGCCATCAACCTGTGGCCTAGGCCCGTGCCGCTGGTCAGGGACAGGGTATAGATGCGGCGAAGCTCGATATCCCGCGCATCCGTTTCAACCGGCAGATCGGGGGATGTGAGCAGCGTATAGCCGACCGGCGCCGCGCCGTCGGGATGTTCGGCCAGTGTCGCGACACAAGCCGGATCGGCGATCCAGCCGTCGAACCTGGCGGGTGAACTGTTCAGGGTGCAGTGGCGCACCATGTCGGGACCCGTAATGGTCCCGGCAAAAGTCTCGAGGAAGGTGGCGGCCGCGACGAGCGACAGCGCAGGCGCATCGCCCGGCCCAGCGCATCGCAGCCGCCATTCCATCAGCCGACGATTTCTTCCGGCTTGAAGAAATAGGCGATCTCGATCGCGGCGTTCTCGTCCGAGTCCGAACCATGGACGGTGTTGGCTTCGATCGACTCGGCCAGTTCCTTGCGGATCGTGCCCGGCTCGGCGTTCGCCGGGTTGGTCGCGCCCATGATGTCGCGGTTACGCTGCATGGCGTTCTCGCCCTCGAGCACCTGCACGACGACCGGACCCGAGATCATGAACTCGACCAGGTCGTTGAAGAAGGGGCGCTCCTTGTGGACCGCATAGAAGCCCTCGGCCTGCTCGCGGGTCAT
>DXIH01000098.1 GCA_019112965.1 Candidatus Sphingomonas excrementigallinarum
AGGACAGCCATGCCCAAATCGCCAACGCTGATCCCGATTCTGGGCGACCAATTGTCGATGAATCTCACCAGCCTGGAGGACATCGACCCGAAACGCGCGGTCCTGCTGATGATGGAGGTCGAGGACGAGACGGGGTATGTCCGCCATCACAAGGCCAAGATCGCCTATATCCTGTCCGCCATGCGCCACCATGCCGAGGCGTTGAGGCAGGCGGGCTGGACCGTCGATTACGTGCGCCTGGACGATCCCGACAATGCGGGCAGCTTCACCGGCGAGCTCGCCCGCGCGGTCGAGCGGCATAACCCCGAACGGATCCTCGTCACCCAGGCGGGCGAATGGCGGGTCGCCGCCATGCTGGAGGCGTGGGAGACGATGTTCGGCATTCCCGTCGACATCCGCCCCGACACCCGCTTCATCGCCACCCAGGCCGAGTTCGAGGACTGGGCGAAGGATCGCAAGGAACTCCGCATGGAGTTCTTCTACCGCCTGATGCGGCGCAAGACTGGCCTGTTGATGAAGGGCGACAAGCCCGAGGGCGGCAAGTGGAATTACGACGCCGACAACCGCAAGCCCGCGCCGAAGAAGGACATGCCGCCCGAGCCGCTGAAATTCGCGCTCGACAAGATCACCCGCGACGTGCTGAAACTGGTCGCCGCGCGGTTCGACAACCATCCCGGCTCGCTCGACGGCTTTGCCTATGCCGTCACCGCCGAGGACGCGCGAGCCCAGGCCGAGGCGTTCATGGCGCATGGCCTGCCCAAGTTCGGCGACTATCAGGATGCGATGCTGACCGGGCAGCACCAGCTATGGCACTCGGTCCTGTCCCCCTATATCAATTCGGGGCTGCTCGACCCGCTCGACCTCTGCCGGATGGCGGAGGGGGAGTATGAGGACGGGAATGCCAGCCTCAACTCGGTCGAGGGCTATATCCGCCAGATCATCGGCTGGCGCGAATATGTGCGCGGGCTCTACTGGCATGTCGGGCCGGATTATGTGGACCGCAACTTCCTGCGCGCGCATCGCAAGCTGCCCGGCTTCTACTGGACCGGCGAGACCGACATGCACTGCATGGCGCAGGCGCTGGGCCAGACGCTCGATACCGCGCATGCGCATCACATCCAGCGGCTGATGGTGACGGGCAATTACGCCATCCTGATCGGTGCCGACCCGGCGGAGGTGCATCGCTGGTATCTGGAAATCTATATCGACGCCTATGAATGGGTCGAGCTGCCCAATGTCGTCGGCATGAGCCAGTTCGCCGATGGCGGTATCATCGCATCCAAGCCCTATGTGTCGTCGGGGACGTATATCAACCGCATGTCGGATTATTGCGGGGCTTGCCGATACGATGTGAAGCAGCGGGTAGGCGAGAATGCCTGTCCGTTTAACGCGCTCTATTGGGATTTCCTGGCGCGGCATGAAAAGCGGCTGGGGGAGAATGTCCGGATGGCGATGGCCTATCGCAACTGGAACCGGATGGCGGAGGCGGATCAGAAAGCTGTGCGGGCGCAGGCGGCCGGGTATTTGAAGGGGTTGGAATAGAGCTATTCCCGTGGCCTTCGACTTCGCTCAGGCTGAACAGAGTTTGGGATAGGCCTCCCTCACCTCTAGCCGCTCCCCTCCCGCAGGCGGGAGGGGATGGGGGAGGGCTTGGAGTCTCACAGAGCCTGTTGCCCATGGCCCCGCCCTCCCCAACCCCCTCCCGCCTGCGGGAGGGGCTTACCGCGCGTGGCTTGCGAGCCCGCCCCCAACGCGCCTAGGTACGGCGCTCGACCAAGGGGATCCGAGATGCCGCCACTCCTGAACCCGCAAGACCTCGCCGCCATCGCAGGCGACGCAGACGTCCGCATCCTCGACGTCACCTACTTCCTCGACGACGCGGACGGCACCAGGGCCCGGCGCGGTTATGAGGACGGCCATATCCCCGGTGCGCGCTTCCTGCCGATGGGCACACTGGCCAACCCCGACAGCGACCTGCCGATGACGCTGCCCCTGCCCGAGCATTTCGCCCATGCGATGAGCGAGGCAGGCGTCGGCCATGCCGACCGCATCGTCCTGTACGACCGCTCGCCGCTGCACAGCTCGGCGCGGGTCTGGTGGCTGCTGACCCTGTTCGGCGCGCCATCGGTGGCGCTGCTCGACGGCGGACTGGAGGCTTGGGCAGCGGCGGGGCATCCCGTGATGGGCGGCCCGGCGGGTGCGCCCGAGGTCCCCGGCCTGTTCGTCGCGCAAGCCGATCTCGCCCGCGTCCGCAGCCTTCATGAGGTGCGCACCCATGTCGAGGCGGGCGATGCGCAGATCGTCGATGCCCGCTCGCCCGGCCGCTTCGCAGGCACCGAGCCCGAGCCCCGCCCCGGTGTTGAGCCCGGCCATATTCCGGGCGCGCTGAACCTGCCCTATTCCCAGTTGTTCGAGGCCGATGGCCGCTGGAAATCCCCGGACGCCATCGCCGCCGCCTTCACCGCCGCCGGGGTCGATCCGGCCAAGCCGATGGTCGCCACCTGCGGTTCGGGTATCACCGCCTGCGTCCTCGCCTTCGGGGCGGAGCGGATCGGCGGCCTGATGCCGGTTTATGACGGCAGCTGGACCGAATGGGGTTCCGACCCCAGCACCCCCAAGGCGAAAGACGCTTGAACCGATGACCGACGACGACCTGCCCATCAAGCCCGCCACCCGTCTGGTCCAGGCGGGCCGCCGCGCCGAATGGACCAAGGGCGTGGTCAACGTCCCCGTCTGGCGCGGCTCGACGGTGCTCTACGACAATGTCGCACACATGCGCAGCGTCGGGGCGGGCGATCTGCACGAGAAGCTGTTCTACGGCCGCAAGGGCCTGCCCACCCAATGGTCGCTGGCCGATGCGCTGACCAGCCTGGAGCCGGGGGCGGAGGCGACCTTCCTCTATCCCTCGGGCGTGGCGGCGATCGCGGCGGCATTGCTGTCGGTGCTGTCACCGGGCGACGAACTGCTGCTGGTCGACAGCGCCTATGACCCGACGCGCGGGCTGGCGACCGGCTTGCTCGCGCGGATGGGGATCACGACGCGCTTCTACGATCCGTTGGTCGGAGCAGGCATCGCCGAGCTGATCGGCCCGGCGACCAAGGCCATCTTCCTCGAAAGCCCCGGCTCGCTGACATTCGAGGTGCAGGACATTCCCGCCATCGTCGCGGTCGCCAAGGATCGCGGGATCACGACGATCCTCGACAATACCTGGGCGACGCCGCTGTTCTTGCCCGCGATCGAGAAAGGTGTCGACCTGACGGTGCTGGCCTGCACCAAATATGTCGTCGGCCATTCGGACGCGATGCTGGGATCGGTGACCGCCGCGCCCTCGCACTGGGCGGCCTTGCGCGACACGAGTTTCCAGCTGGGCCAAGTCGCCAGCCCCGACGACGCCTATCTGGGCAGCCGGGGCCTGCGCACCATGGGCGTGCGCCTCGCCCAGCATCAGCAAAGCGCGCTGACCATCGCCCAGTGGCTCGCCGAGCAGCCGGGCGTGGCGCAGGTGCTGCACCCCGCTTTGTCCTCCTGCCCCGGCCATGAGGTCTTCGCGCGCGACTTCCTGGGGTCGAGCGGGTTGTTCGCTTTCGTCCTCGACGGCGGCAACGACGCCGCGCGCACCGCGATGCTCGATGGCCTCGCGCATTTCGGACTTGGGTTCAGCTGGGGCGGCTATGAAAGCCTCGCCATCCCAGCCGACCCGCATCGCTATCGCAGCGTGACCAGGCGCGAGTTCGCCGGGCCGCTGATCCGGCTTCAGATCGGGCTGGAAGACACGGACGACCTGATCGCGGATCTCGACCGGGGGCTTGCTCGCTTCCGGGCCGCGCGCGGATGACCCTGTTCGAATGGCTTCAGGCGAGCGGCATCGAACTGCCGACCCGCGCCGAGGCCATGGAGGCGGCCGTCGCCTCGGTCCTGACGCTCGCCATGCTGGCGGGCGGCGTGATCGCGGGGCGCAAGCTCGGCCCGCCCATCGCCGCGATGGTGCAGCGTTTCGCCATCGCCAAGGGCGAGGCACTGCACGCGCGGATCTGCGCGATCACCCGGCATGGCACCGCTGCCTTCCTGCTGATGACGCTGGGCGCGATCTGGCCCTGGGATTCGCTGGCGGGGGTGCCGATCGGGCTGGCCCTGGGTGCGTCGGTGGCGCGCGCGGGGTTCCAGCTGCTGCGCGGGCTGAACCTGCCGCGCTGGCTGGCCTGGGTGTTTGCCATCGTGTGTTTCGTGGCGTTGTTCAGCCGCGAGATCGGCGGGCTGGAGCCGGTCAGCCGCCTGGCCGAGCAGATCGGCTTTACCATCGGCTCGCGGCGATTCTCGGTCATGCTGCTGGTGACGATGCTGGTCACGGTGGTCGCGATCCTCGCCGTCACCCGTGCCGTCACGCGCATCACCGAGCAGTGGATCGGCCATGCGCGCGGGCTGGACCCGACGCAGAAGCTGCTCGCGCAGAAACTCGCCAGCATCGCCATCGTCGTCCTCGCCTTCTTCTTTGCGATGGACCTGCTGGAGATCGACCTGACCAGCCTGGCGCTGTTCTCGGGCGGGTTCGGCCTGGCGATCGGGTTCGGATTGCAGAAGACGATCGGCAATCTGATCGCCGGGATCATCCTGCTGATGGACCGCTCGATCAAGCCGGGCGACGTCATCGCGCTCCAGAACGAGATTGGGTGGGTGAACAAGATCGGCGTGCGCGCCGTCTCGATCATCACCCGCGACGGCAAGGAGCATCTGATCCCCAACGAGAATCTGATGACGCAGGAGGTGGAAAACTGGTCCTATTCCGACCGCAATGTCCGCGTCCGCATTCCCGTGTCGATCGCTTATGACAACGACCTGAAGCTGGCGCAGGAATTGATGCTGCGCGCCGCGCGCGAATCACCGCGCGTCCTGAAAAGCCCCAAGCCGACCGTCTGGCTGATGAGCTTTGGCGATTATGCGCTCCAGCATGAAATCCTGGCGTGGATCAGCGACCCGGAAAGCGGCGTCGGCAACGTCCGTTCCGACGTGCTCAACCGCCTGTGGTTCCTCTTTAAAGAGCATGGCATCGGCCTGCCCTATCCCCAGCGCGACATCCATATCCGATCGCTGCCGATGGGGGTTCGGCACGAAAATCTCGACGCCTGATCTGTATTATCCGCGCAACATCGCGTCATCCGAGCATCATTCGGCGTTCGATTATACTTGTGCAGCGCACCACGGCCTGCCAATCTTTCATCACTCGCCAAGGCAGACGGTCCGCCGGGTTTGACCCGACACATAGAGGCCGCACCGATGCGAGGTTGCAGGTGAGAACATCGAATTTCCGTTTGGAAGGGAAACGATGCGCTTCTCCACGATCCTCCTTGGCGGCCTCTCACTGGTCGCCGCGACGCCCGCCTTTGCGCAGGACAGCGCCGGTGCGGATACCGCGCCGCCCTCGCCGATCACGGTCAGCGGCAGCGCCGCGATCCTGACCGACTACCGCCTACGCGGCGTGTCGCAGACCAACAAGAACGCCGCTGTCCAGGCGGCATTGACCGTCGCGCATGAAAGCGGCTTCTATATCGGCACCTTCGCGTCGAACCTGGCGGGCTGGGGCACGTTCGGCGGCGCCAATATGGAGCTGGACGGCATCGCCGGGTACAAGCACACATACGGCACCGCGACCGTCGATGCGGGCGTGACCTGGTACACCTATCCGGGCGGCGCGTCCGAGACCGATGTCGTCGAGTTCTTCGGCCGCCTGTCGGGCACCGCCGGCCCCGCGACGCTGACCGCCGGTGCCTATTACGCGCCCAAGCAGACGTCGCTCGGCAACTTCTCCAACACCTCGTACAGCCGGGGCCAGCGTTGGGATAACGTCTATCTGACCGGCGACGGCGCGGCGGGCATTCCGGGCACGCCGATCACCGCCAAGGCGCATATCGGCTATTCCAAGGGCAATCCGGGCCTGGGCCCCAACGGCACCAGCCTGTCGCCGACCGGCAGCTATTGGGACTGGTCGCTGGGCGCCGATGTCGCCGCGTACAAGAACCTGACCTTCAACGTGTCCTATATCGACACCGACATCACCAAGTCGAAGGCGGCCTATATCCAGCCGAACTTCTCGCAGGGTCAGGTGCCGGGGGGCGCCTCGATCTCGGATGCGACGGTGGTGTTCTCGCTGACCGCCGCTTTCTAAAGCATGATGACATGAGATGAACTCACCCCTCCCCTTCAGGGGAGGGGCTAGCCTTGGCTCAACGCAACGTCATCATGGTCTAAAAGGCGAAATGGCTTTTCGGAGGTGGAGGGGCGGTGCCGGTGACGGTACCGCCCTTTTCCTTCGCGTTGCGGACAAGCCCCTCGCCTTGGGCCGGACCCGCGCCTAAGCTGACGCCCTCTCGTCGTGGAGTGCGTTCGATGATCCGATTCCGCCACACCGCCCTGTCACTCGGCCTGTTGGGCGCGCTGACCCTTCCCGCCGCCGCAGCCTGGTCGCTTCAGAAGGCTCTCCCCATCGTCGAGCTGAAAACCGGGGGCTCCGCGCGGGTGCTGGTCCAGTGGGAGCCGGGCGAGATACGCTGCAACGGCGCGCCGGTGGCGGGGCAACCGATCCGGCGGCCGTGGAACCAGCTCAGCTGGGCTGGCAATCAGGCGCTGCGCGCCGTGACCGTCCGATTCGCGATCGACGCGACGGGACGTCCCGTCTCGCTGGCGCGCGAGACGACGGGGTTCGTACCGCTGTCCGAGGATGTCGAGCCCGCCCTCGCCGCCAGCCGCTTCGCCGCCGGGAAGTCGCAACAGGGCTGCACCGTCACCTATACGATGCGCAGCAGTCCGCTGGCCGACGCGGCGGTGCCCGAACTCATGTCCTATACCGTCCATCCGCTGTCGGGCCGCCTGCCCGATGAGGGGTGGCAGCGGATCCGCGCGGCGGGCGGCACCTGCCTGAGCGATCCGCAGCCCCAACCGCTCGAACGGCATTTTCCGGACTTCGCGACGATTCCCGCCACGCCCGGCGTGCGGGACTGGTCGATGATCCGCTACGACATCGACGCGGCGGGCCGGACGCGCGGGGCGGCGGTGCTGATCGGCACCGGCAATCGCGCGCTCGACGGTGCGGCCGTGAAGGCCATCCGCGAATCCCGCTTTACCAAGGGCGCCCGGACGGGGTGTTTCTATCCCTATTGGCGGGCCGCGGCGAAACTGCCCGCGCCCGTCATGCCCGAGTCCATCCGCACCACGAAGGTCGAGGGCAACTGCCCCGACCAGCATGGCTGGGCCGTTCCGCCGCAGCTTCGCTTTCCCGAACCCTATCGCCGCCGGTCGATCGAGGGCTGGGCGGTCGTCAGCTATGACGTCGCGCCCTGGGGCCAGACGGGCAATCTAAAGGTGATCGCCGCCGAGCCCTCCGATGAGTTCGGGAAGCAGGCCATGGCCATGATCCGCGATGCGAAGCTGCCCAGCAGCCAGCAGGGCTATACCGGCTGCGTCGACCGGGTGCGGTTCAACATGGGGCCGGAAGTATCGCCCGCCGTCGGCGGTGAAGGCGGCGCGCCGGTGCCCGGGCGTGATCAGATCCTCCCCGGTACGGGGAGGTGGCAGGGCGAAGCCCTGACGGAGGGGG
>DXIH01000099.1 GCA_019112965.1 Candidatus Sphingomonas excrementigallinarum
TATCAGGTTGGCCAGACCGGCAAGATCGTGGCACCCGAAGTCTATGTCGCGGTCGGCATCTCGGGCGCGATCCAGCATCTGGCGGGGATGAAGGATTCGAAGGTCATCGTCGCGATCAACAAGGACGAGGATGCGCCGATCTTCCAGGTCGCCGATATCGGCCTGGTCGGCGACCTGTTCACCGTCGTGCCCGAGCTGACGAGCAAGGTTTGACCAACGATCCTCCCCGCTCGCGGGGAGGTGGCAGGCCATAGGCCTGACGGAGGGGGGCGGCCGCGAGGGACGTCTTTCGGGGAAGCCCCCCTCCACCACCGCTTCGCGGCGGTCCCCCTCCCCGTGGCGGGGAGGATTGATGCCTTCCCTTTCACGCTCATGCGCGCGACAGTCGCGGGCATGATCGGGCGTCATCTTTGCATCACCGGGCGCGTGCAGGGCGTCGGGTATCGTTACTGGTTCCTGGCCCGCGCCGAGTCGCTGGGACTGACCGGATGGGTCCGCAATCGTGCGGACGGTTCGGTCGAGGCGGTGATCCAAGGCTCCGACGCAGCCGTTATCCAGATGATCGCCGACGCCGCAGACGGCCCGTCCACCGCTCGGGTCGATCTGGTCCTGCCGCATGACCATAAAGTCGACGCGACCCTCACCCGCTTCGAGCAGCGACCGACATGCTGATCGCGTTCCTGCTCGCCCAGGCCGCCGATCCCGCAATCTCGCGCCGGGTCGATTCGGTCCTGGCGCGCGCACCGATCGTCGACGGGCATAACGACCTGCCCTGGGAATTGCGTGACTCGGATCTTCCCCCCGAATCGCCCGCGCTCACAAGCGGCACCGCCGCCCTGCCCCATCCGCTCCAGACCGACCTGCCTCGACTGAAGCGCGGCGGGGTCGGTGGGCAATTCTGGTCGGTCTGGATTCCCGCCGATGTTACCGGCCCGCGCGCGGTCGAGATGACGCTGGAGCAGATCGACCGCGTCCATCGGCTGGTCGCGGCGCATCCCGACCGATTCGCCATGGCCCGCACCGCCGAGGATGTTCGCCGCCTGTCGCGCAGCGGCCGGATCGCCTCGCTGATCGGGGTCGAGGGCGGGCACCAGATCGACGGGCGGCTCTCGGTGCTGCGCCAATATAAGGCGCTGGGCGTCGCCTATCTGACGCTCACCCATGGCCGAAGCCTGTGCTGGGCCGATTCATCGACCGATGCGCCCATCGCCAATGGGCTCAGCCCCTTTGGCCGGGCGGTGGTGGCCGAGATGAACCGGATCGGCATGATCGTCGATGTCGCCCATGTCTCCGACGCGACGATGGCGGCGGTGCTCGATAGCAGCAAAGCCCCCGTCATCGCCTCGCACTCGGACGCCCGTGCGCTGGCCGATACGCCGCGCAACATTCCCGACGCGCTGCTCCGCCGGATCGGGGCGGGTGGCGGCGTGGTGATGGTGAACTTCTATCCCGCCTTTTTGTCGAGCGACTGGCGCGCCTGGGATGCGAAGCGCACCGCCTATGCCAGGTCGGTCGGCGTGGCCGCCAATGTCTATGGCCCGCGCAGCCCGGCCCCGCTGATCGCCTGGGACGCCGCCAACCCAGCCCCGCGCGTGACGGCGGCGATGGTGGCCGACCATATCGAGCATATCGCCCGCGTGGCGGGACGCGGTGCGGTGGGCTTCGGCGGCGACTATGACGGGATCAACAGCACCGGGCCGGAGGGCATGACCGGCGTCGATGGCTATCCGCTGGTGCTGGCCGAACTGGTCCGGCGCGGGTGGAGCGATACGGACCTGATGGCCCTGACCCGCGGCAACATCCTGCGCGTGATGGAGCGGGTTGAGGCGGTGGCGAAAAGCCTCAGTGCGACAGTAGCGGACGACTCGATCGATCCGCTGGCGCGCTAGTCCCGCCGAAGCGCATCGCGATCAGCCAGATCGCAAACCCGCCCAGCGCCAGCCCGCAGCCGACATAGCCGGTCGAGGTCCAGCCCAGCCCGTTCGCGATCGCCAGACCACCCGCCCAGGGGCCGATCGCATTCGCGGTGTTGAACGCCGAATGGTTGAGCGCGGCGGCCAGCCCCTGCCCCTCGCCCGCCACGTCCATCAACCGGGTCTGGAGCACGGTGCCCAGCGCCCCTCCCAGCCCGATCGCAAAGACGAGCGGCAGGATCGTCCACAGGCTCTGCGCCGCCAGCGGATAGAGCGCCAGCATCGCCGCCGACCAGAGCAGCAGCCCCCCGGCGGTCGGCATCAGCGCCCGGTCGGCGAAGCGCGGCACGACGATATTGCCGATCGTCATGCCCAGCCCGAACACGGCGAGTACCAGCGGGATCATCGCCGCCGACGCGCCCGTCACCTCGGTCAGCGTCGCCGCCAGATAGGTGTAGACCGCGAACATGCCGCCAAAGCCGATCGCACCGATGGCGAGCGTCAGCCAGACCTGGCCCTTGCTCAACGCGTCCAGCTCGCGGCGGATGGTCGCGCCTTCGTCCGGCCGGTCATGCGGGGCGGCGATGGCGACCAGCGTCGCGGTCAGCAGCGCAAGGGCGGCGACGACGCCGAACACCCAGCGCCAGTTGAGCCACTGGCCCAGCATCTGCGCCAGCGGCACGCCGATGACGGTCGCCACCGTCAGCCCCAGCATGATCCGCCCGACCGCCATGGTCCGCCGGTCATCGGGGACGAGCGAGGCCGCGACCAGCGCCGCGATCCCGAAATAGGCGCCGTGCGGCAATCCGCTCAGGAATCGGAAGACCAGCATCCAGTGATAATCGGGCGCCATCGCCGACAGGCCGTTGCCGATCGCGAACATCAGCATCAGTACGATCAGCAGCGTGCGCCGCGCGAGCTTGGCCGACAGCACGGCGAGCAGCGGCGCGCCCACCACCACGCCCAGCGCATAGGCGCTGATGACATGCCCCGCCGTCGGCGCATCAATGCCCAGCCCGACCGCGATGTTGGGCTCCAGGCTCATCGCGGCGAACTCGGTCGTGCCGATCGCAAAGCCGCCCACCGCCAGCGCGGTATGGACGATACCGGGGGGAAATGTCCGGGCCATGGGGATATCCTTTCGCCGCCCGATATGTTGCACCGCAGCACGGAGTGCAACCATAGCCCTGCATTCGTCCACGAAATCAAAGATATGGTCGAAACCGATCCGTAGCGCGGGCGCGATCGTGCCAAAAAGGGCAATCGCCGCCGTTGAAACCGCCATTTTGGACAGGCAAGCTGCCCCCCGGCAAAGGGGAGATTGCCGAATGGGCGGGATCATCGGGGGGATCGATATCGCCGCACGCGAGCTGTTGCTGTTCGCGGGTGCGGGATTGCTGATCGGCGGGCTGGACGACCTGCTGGTCGACCTTCTCTATCTGGCGCGGCGTATGAAAGCCGGTCGCAAGGGGCAAATTCGCCTCGACCAGCTGCCCATCCCAGGGACGCCGGGACGCATGATCGTCTTCATCCCCGCCTGGGACGAGGCGGAGGTGATCGGCGCGATGCTGTCGACCGCGCTGGGGCGGTTCGAGCATGACGATTATCGCCTCTATGTCGGCCTCTATCCCAATGATCCGGCCAGCATCGCCGCAGCGGCCGATGTCGCGGAAACCGATGATCGCGTGCGGCTGGTCATCGGCGGCCGGGCGGGGCCGACGACCAAGGCGGATTGCCTCAACAATCTGTGGCACGCGCTGGCGCGCGATCAGGCGGTGGAAGGCTTTTCGGCCAAGGCGATCGTCCTGCACGATTCGGAAGATGTCGTGCATCCCGCCGAGCTGACCGTCTTCAACTCGCTGATCGAAGGGCGCGCGGTCGTGCAGCTGCCCGTGCTGCCGCTGGTGGTGCCGGGATCGCGGCTGGTGTCGGGTCACTACGCGGATGAGTTCGCGGAAAGCCATAGGAAACAACTGGTTGTGCGGACCTGGATCGGCGCGGGTATGCCGCTGGCGGGTACCGGCTGTGCCATCGCGCCCGCCATGCTGGCCGAGATCGCCGAGCGGCGCGGCGGCGATCCGTTCGATGCGACCAGCCTGACCGAGGATTACGAGCTGGGCCTGCGCATCGCCGAACTGGGCGGCGAGGGGCTGTTCGCGCGCGTGACCGACCAGGCGGGTGGGATTGTCGCGGTGCGCGCCTTCTTCCCCGCCGATCTGGTGTCGGCGGTTCGGCAAAAGGCGCGGTGGATGACGGGAATCGCGCTGATCGGCTGGGACCGAACCGGCTGGGCCAGGCCGCTGGCGCTGGGCGATCACTGGTGGCGGCTGCGCGACCGGCGCGGGCCGCTCGCCATGCTGGTACTGGCGGCGGCCTATCTGGGGTTGTTCGCCGATGCCGCGGCGATCGTGCTGCACGAGGCCGAGGGGGTGGCGATGCCCCCGCTCGATCCGGGTCTGGGCCTGTTGTTCACCGTCAATGCGCTGCTGCTCTGGTGGCGATTGAGCGTGCGGATGGTCTTTACCGGGCGGACATACGGCGCGCGGGAAGCCTTGTGGTCGCTGCCGCGCTTCATCGTCGGCAATTTCGTGGCGCTCGCCGCCGCGCCGCGCGCGATGATGCGCTATCTGCTCGTCCTGCGCGGGCGGCCGGTGGTGTGGGACAAGACACGCCATGTCTTCCCGGACGTCTCGGTCCAGCCGTGAGCGGACGCCCGCTCCGCTTTCTGGGCGCGACGCTGGCGCTGTGGACGATGGGCCGGGTCGCCTTCCTGTTGCCGTCCCAGCCGGGGTTGGACGTAGCGGGCGTCGCCCCGATGGCGATGGCGGAGCCCCGGACGCTAGCCTTGACGCCCGCTCGCCCGTCGCCGGTGCGGATGGCTCCGTTCCATCGACGCCCGGCATTATGGCCATCCAGCGCCATCGTCCCGCCCGTGACGGTCGCTGCCGCCATGGCAGTTCCGACGGTTCAGGTGGCGATCCCCGAAGCGGTCATGCCGTCTCTGTTGCCCCTCCCGATCATTCCGACCTCACCACCCCTGCCCGCCCCGCCCGATCGGTGGAGTGCCAGCCTGTGGGCGGTGGCCCGGCAGGGCGGGGGTGCGCTGCTCCCCGGCGGTCAGCTGGGCGGAACGCAGGCGGGCGTGCGAATCCTTCGCCGACTCGACCGGCACGGCGATCTGTCGGCGGGTCTTCGTCTGTCCACGCCATCGCAAGGACCGGGGCGCGAAATGGCGGTGGGTCTCGACTGGCAGCCCGCCCGCCGCCTCCCCGTCCGGTTGATCGTGGAACAGCGGATTCCGCTCGATGCCGGGCCGGGCGGAACCGCGCTGCTCGCCGTGGCGGGCTATGGCCCACGCAATCTTGCGCCCGGTGTGACCGTCACCGCCCATGCCCAGGGCGGCATGGTGGCGCGCGGGACGGTCGAGCCCTTCGCGGACGGCGCGGCGCGGGTCAGCACATCGCTGACACCCGCGATCGACCTCGGCCTGGGCATCTGGGGCGGGGCGCAGCGGGATGCACAGCGGCTGGACGTCGGGCCGACCCTGGGCATCGCCCTGCCTGTCGGTGATCGCCGGGTTCGCCTGTCGCTCGACTGGCGCCAGCGGGTGGCGGGGCGTGCCGCACCCGATTCTGGCCCCGCCCTCACCCTTGCGGGCGATTTCTGACGCTTCGACACTGTTCGGAAAGGCGCGTGCGTCTATAACGCGGGCGTGGACCTGTATCTTCCGATCGCCAACCTGTCGGTCAATGCGCTTGTCATCATCGCGCTGGGCGCGGGCGTGGGCCTGTTGTCGGGCATGTTCGGGGTCGGCGGCGGCTTCCTGACCACGCCGCTGTTGATCGTCTATGGCATCCCGCCGACCGTCGCCGCCGCCTCCGCCGCCAGCCAGGTGACGGGGGCCAGCGTGTCGGGCGTCTTCGCGCATTTCCGGCGCGGCGGGGTGGATACCAAGATGGGCGGCGTGCTGGTCGCGGGCGGCGTGGTCGGCTCGTTCGCGGGCGCGTGGATCTTCAAGCTGCTGCAGGCGAGCGGCCAGATCGATACGGTCATCGCGATCGTCTATGTGCTGATGCTGG
>DXIH01000100.1 GCA_019112965.1 Candidatus Sphingomonas excrementigallinarum
GCAATCCGCGACCATTGCGCCTCGCTCAACTCGTAACGCTTGATCCCCATCACTCCCTCCGCGCTTTGACACGGAGGCCTATGAATCACCCTGCAACGGGTTTGGGAATCCTGAATGTCGATCCGGCCTAGTGACGAACGTGATCCTCCAGCTGGGCTAGGTGTTTGATCCCACGGTTTGATGGTGCGATCCTTTCGTTGGAATGGAAGGAAGCCGCATGGGACAAGTTCGTCATGAGTGCGCCACGACCACGCACGCCGTCCGAGCAGCAATACAGCGATCGCAAGCTTCGCTCGCGACGCTGAGCCGTGAGTTGGGGATCAACCCGAAGACGGTCGCCAAGTGGCGGAAACGGGCGACGGTCGAGGATTTGAAGACCGGGCCGAAGGCCCCTCATTCAACCACCTTGTCCGAGGCCGAGGAGGCAATGGTCGTGGCGTTCCGGCGGCACACGCTATTGCCCCTCGACGACTGTCTCTATGCGTTGCAGCCATCGATCCCGCACCTGACGTGGTCAGCGCTGCACCGCTGCCTGCAGCGGCATAGTATCTCACGCCTGCCAGACATTGAGGGCGACAAGCCGAAGCGCCAGCGCTTCACGCGTTGCCCAATCGGCTTCTTCCACATCGATATTGCCGAGGTGCAGACCGCCGAAGGCAAGCTCTACCTGTTTGTTGGCATTGACCGCACAAGCAAGTTCGCCGTCACGCAACTGGTCGACAAGGCCGATCGCCGGACAGCGTGGGAGTTCCTCGAACACCGGCTCACCAAGCCGAACCATCCCTGGACGAATGGCCAGGTCGAGCGGATGAACCGCACCATCAAGGAGGCGACCGTCAAGCGCTTCCACTACGAGAGCCACAACCAGCTGCGGACGCACCTGGCCGACTTCATGGCCGCCTACAACTTTGCCCGCCGCCTCAAAACGCTCAGCGGGCTCACGCCCTACGAATACATCGCCAAGATCTGGACGTCGGAACCAGACCGGTTCATCGTTTATCCGCATCCACCAGATGCCGGGACTGAACACTAGCGATTTTATGGCCTCTGGAAGGCGCTCTCAATCAGAATTTCCCAATGATCTGAGTGCCCATCGCTTTCACGTCGGGCGCGCCACTTTGCAAAATCGCCAGATTTACGTGCGTTCCGTGGTAGCGCATTGGATAGCAATGGGCACGCGACGTCTGGAAGACCTCGGACTCAGGATTTCAATTTCGAAATACGATGGATAGAGCTGCCGATGGATCGGTCTGAGCCTCCTGGTCTGATCTCGGCTATATGTGTGGATAGAACGTGCGACCGCCGAGCGCCTTGAGCGTGCAGGCAAAATTGTGGATGGCGTGAGCCATGGGACTATCGAAGCGCATCAAGGGACTGGACCTTAGCGTCGGTTATCTCGGGTTGCAGATCGCATTTGGGATCCAGAGCGCCAGTCTGAGCCGCGTGTTCCAGGGATTGGGGGCCTCGGTCGACCAGCTAGCCCTCCTCTGGCTGGCGGGGCCAGTGACGGGGCTGCTGGTGCAGCCCGTCGTCGGCGCGATCAGCGATCGTCATGGCGGTAGGTTCGGGCGGCGGCGGCCCTATATCCTGATATCGGCCCTGCTGGTGATCGCCGCGCTGGCCGCCTTGCCGATGGCAACGTCGCTCATGGTGGCGGTGGTGGTGGTCTGGGGTCTTGAGGCGGCGATGAATGCGCTTCATGCGCCCTATCGCGCGCTGGTCGCCGACACGCTGCCGCCCGAGGATCAGGCGAGCGGCTATGCCATGCAGACCGTGTTTATCGGGCTGGGGGCGCTGGCCGGGGCCTGTGCGCCGATCCTGCTTGCCTTGGGCGGCTGGTCGAACGTCGCCCAGCCGGGCCAGACTGCGCCGTCGATCCGGGTGGCGTTCCTCGCGGCGGCGCTGTCGGTGGCGCTCGCGGTAGGCTGGACGGTGGCACGGGTGCGCGAGCCGGTCGCGACTCTCACGCCACGGCATGATCCGTCGGTGAGGCCTGACCGCTGGACCGGATTCGCCGCACTCTGGCGGGCGCTGCGTCCGGTGGCGGCCATCCAGTTTCTCAGCTGGTTCGGTCTTTATCTCCTATGGGTCTATACCACGCCGGTGGTCGCGGCGCAGCTTTACGGCGCGACCTCGCCCTTCGATGCGGCCTATGCCCGCGGGGCGGACTTTGTCGGAATCCTGTTCGGAATTTATAACGGCGTGGCCGGGCTGTTCGCCCTCCTGTTGCCGGGGCTGTTCCGGCGGTTCGGGGTGACGCGGGTCCATGCGGCGGCGCTGGTGGCGGGCGCACTGGGGCTGGCGGGCGTGGCACTGGCCTCTCATTCCGCCGGACTGGTCGCCTGCGCCGTGCTGATCGGCATCGCTTACGCTTCGATCCTGAGCGCCCCCTTCGTGCTTGCCGGGCGGGCGGTGTCGAGCGCGACGGCAGGCATGTTCATCGGCGTCATGAACATCTTCATCGTGGTGCCCCAGCTGGTCGCGGGGCTGAGCATGGGCTGGGTCATCGCGCATGGGCTGGACGGCGTGGCCTGGCCCGTCCTGCCCCTGGCGGGCGGGCTGATGGCGATGGGGGCGGTGCTGAGCCTGTGCCTGTCGACCATGGACGAGGACGCAACCCCAGCTTAGTGCAAGCTAATGCAAATATCGATTCGATCATGGCGCGGGTGAAGCGGGGCGGGCCGACCCTGGGCGGGATCGCGGCGGAAACCGGGGTCTCGGTCGCGACCGTGTCACGGGTGCTGACCGGGCATAGCGCCATCAGCGAGGAAACGCGCGAACGGGTACTGAGCACCGCCGACCGGCTGGGCTATGTCCATGTGCCGCAAAAGACACGCCGCGCCGTCCCGTCGCTCTCGGAGCAGATCTGCCTGGTCGTGCCGGTCGCGACTGCACATGGCAGCCAGCTGGCCAATCCGTTCGAGCTGGCGCTGATCGGCGGTATCGGCACGGCCCTGCGCGAGCGGCGGCGCGACGTGTCGATCGTGTGGCAGACCCCCTATGACGATGCGACGCTGGCGCAGTTCCTGGATCAGAGCGCTTATGCGGGCACGATTTTCCTGGGCCAGTCGCAGTTCCACGATACGCTCAACCGCTATGCCGATCTAGGCAAACCCCTAGTGGCTTGGGGTGTCGAAGTGGCGGGGCAAAGCTATTGCTCGATAGGTAGCGACAATCACGAGGGCGGATTTCAGGCGACCGCGCATCTGCTTCGGAAAGGGCGGCGGCGCATCGCCTTCATCGGAGCGACGCCGCCCATCGCCGCCGCCCGCACGCCCTTTTCGCAGATTGCGATCCGGCTGGACGGCTATCGCGCGGCGCTGGAGGCGCATGACGTCGCGTTCGACGCGGCCATGGTTCAGACGCCGACCGCCGGGCGGTTCGAAGGGGCCGAGGCGGTCGACAATCTGCTGGAGCGGGGCATAGCCTTCGACGCAATTGTCGCGGCGTCCGACTTGGTGGCGCTGGGCGCGATCCAGACGCTGCGCCAGCGCGGCCTGCGCGTGCCCGAGGATGTGGCGGTGATCGGCTATGACGATATCGACGCCGCCGCGCTGTCGACGCCGGGACTGACCACCATCCGGCAGGATGTGATCAAGGCGGGCAATCTGCTGGTGTCCAAGCTGTTGCGCATAATCGACGGCCACCGCGCCAGGTCCGAGCGTCTGCCGACCGATCTGGTGATTCGCGAGTCGTGCGGGCGCTGACGGCTGAATCAATTGCGCAAAATAATAGTCTTGGCTCGGCCTAAGACGCTGACATGTATATCCTATTCAATTGAAGGCTGAGTAAGCCAATGTAAATTGCAATCGTTTGTACAAATTGATTGCATAAGTTTGCAGATGGGATCAGTTTCCCTTCCATCAGGCGGATCGCCCGTAAGAGGCGTCTAGGAGGGGATTATCATGCGTGCATGTCGTTTGGCGTTGATGGCTTCGGTTGCCTGGATGGCGCCGCTCGCCCCCGTACTCGCCCAGTCGAACGAGGCTGCGAACCAGCCTGCGGCGCAGCCCGTCGCGGCGCCCGAGCCCGACGCGGCGCAGGGCAGCGATTTGGGCCTGAACGAGATCATCGTCACCGGCACCCGCACCGGCACGCGCAAGTTCGATACGTCCTACGCCATCACCACCATCGACCCGCAGGCGATCGCACAAAAGGCGCCGCTGGGCATTGCGGACCTGATCGCCTCGACGCCGGGCATTTATGTCGAAAGCTCGGGCGGCGAGGTCGGCAACAACGTCTATTCGCGCGGTCTTCCGGCGGACAATTATCGCTATCTCCCGCTGCTGGAGGACGGTCTGCCTGTGTGGGAAGAGGGAGCGGGCGCATTTACCAATGCCGACGAGTTCTTCCGCGTCGATGCGACGGTCGACTCGCTCCAGATCGTGCGCGGCGGCTCGGCCTCGATCACCGCGTCCAACGCACCGGGCGGCGTCGTAAACGTCCTGACCAAGCGCCCGACCCGCACGCTGCAAGGCATGGTGAAGGGCGAGGTCGGCGACTGGGATCATTACCGGATGGACGCCAATGTGTCCGGCCCGTTGAACGACCGGCTGTCCTTTGCGATCGGCGGCTTCTATCGCGAGGATAACGGCCTTCGGAACCCCGGCTTCACCGGCAACCAGGGCGGACAGTTCCGCGTCGGCCTGCAATATGATTTCGCCGACAGTGGCTCGCTGTTCGTCAGCTATCGCAAGCTGGACGACAAGAACATCTTCTACACCGCCATCCCGCTGGCCAGCCCCAGCCAGGGCTTGCCGGGGTTGGATGCCGGCACCGGCACGCTGGTCAACACGGCCTTTGCCCGGCTGACCGTGCCCGACGGCCGCGGCGCGTTCGACAAGCGAGTGGACCTGACCCAGGGCATCCACACCAATACCGATACCTTCACCGCGATCTTCAACAAGCCGCTGGGCGATGGGTGGGAGATCAATGACCGGGCCCGCTATACGACCGGGACAGTCGACTTCAACGGGCTGTTCAGCTCGGGGATCACGACGTCGCAGGACTTCCTGACGAGCGCGCTGGCCCGGTTGCAGGCCGCCCGACCCGACACCGTGTCCGCCGTCTATCGCGACGCCAGCAACGGCCAGACCGTCGCCGCCGCCGACCTCGGCAACCAGCTGGCGCTGACCCAGAGCATCTTCAACACGGTCGTCAATGTCGAGAATGTGATCAACGACCTGAGCGTCACCAAGAAGCTCGACACCGGCATCGGTCGCCACACCCTGACCGCAGGCTATTATTTCAGCCATTTCAAACAGACGCAGAATTGGAACTGGAACGACATATTGGTCGAGGCGATCAACCGCCCGCGCTATTTCGACGTCGTCGGCCTGAACGCGGCCGGGCAGCAGACCGTCGCGCTGACCAAGAACGGCCTGCTCAACCTGCACAGCAACCTCCAGCGCTTTCGTGACCAGGTGACGATCAACGCCTTCTACATGACCGATGCGTGGCAGGTCACCGATGCGCTGCGCATCGATCTGGGCGCGCGCTATCATCACGTATCGAAGCAAGGCACGATCGCGCAGACCACACGCGCCAATCTGGGCGATGCGACGACCGTCGCCGACGACAATGTGCTGGTCTTTAACGGTGCGACGACACCCTATCGCTTCAAGACCGGCTAATGGGCCTTTTCGGCGGGGGCGAATTACGAGTTCGACAAGCGGGTCGCGGCCTTTGTCCGCTACAGCCGCAGCTTCCGCGTGACGCCGGAGTTCGTCCAGTGGTTCGGCGGCGTGCCGGTCGAGAACCGGATCGATCTGGTCGAGGGCGGGCTGAAATATGCCACCCGGCCCTTCTCGGCTTTCGTCACCTTGTTCTATAACAAATTTCCCAACATCGCCTTCCAGACGATCGTCGCGGGGCCCAACGGCCAGGCGCAGACGATCAACCAGACGGCGGCGGCCGAGTCCAAGGGCGTGGAGGTCGAACTGTCGCTGCGCCCGGTCGATTTCTTCGAGCTGGCGGCGAGTGGGAATTATCAGAAGATCAACTACACCAGCTTCGCAGGGCAGGATGCGAGCGGGCCGTTCGACTTCAGCGGCAATCAGATCGTACGCCAGCCGCAGGTTCAGGTGTCGATCCGCCCGACGCTGCATCTGCTGGGCGACCGGGTGAACATCTTCGGTGAGGCTGCCTATACCGGCAAACGCTATGTCGACGTGGCCAACACCATCGTCCTGCCGAGCTACACCGAGGTGCGGCTGGGGGCGAACTGGAAGGTCACCGACGCGCTCCAGGCGCAGGTGGTGGCGACCAACCTGTTCAACGAGGTCGGCCTGACCGAAGGCAATCCGCGTGCGGGCTCGATCATCGGGGTTCAGGAAACCGCGTTTCAGGGCCGCCCGATCTTCGGCCGCCGCGTCCGCGCCAGCCTGACCTACAGCTTCTGATGCGCAAGCGACTGGGCATGATCGTCAGCCTTGCGGCGATGATCGCGGCGACCCCGGCCTTGGGACAGGCATGGCAGACCGTCACCTCACCCGATGGCCGCATTGCGGTCGATGTGGCGGTGGACAAGGGCGAGGCGGTGTACCGCGCCCGCTATGACGGCAAGCCGATCCTCAATCGGTCGCGGATGGGGCTCCGGTTCAAGGATGCCGCGCCGCTCGACACCGGGCTGACGCTGGTCGCAAGCCGCCCGACCGCGCTCGACCGCCCCTGGACCCAACCCTGGGGCGAGCGGCGCCAGATGCGCGAGCATTATCGCGGGCTGGTCGCGACGCTGGCCGCCGCCGATGGCCGCCAGCTGGGCGTCGAGTTCCGCGTATTCGATGACGGCTTCGGCTTTCGCTACACGCTGCCCGGCACAGCGGAGCAGCCGCTGGTCGTCACCGACGAGGAAACCGAGTTCCACTTCGCGCAGAATTACCGCGCCTGGTCGATCCCGGCCTATCGCGAGAAATATAGCGAATATGAATATAGCCGCTCGGCGCTATCGGCGATCCAGACCGCGCAGACCCCGCTAACGCTGGAGGGCGACGGCGTGGCGATGGCGGTGCACGAGGCGGCCTTGGTCGACTTCCCGTCGATGAACCTGCGCATGCCCGAGGAGAATAGCCGCACGCTGAAGGCCGACCTGTCGCCCTGGTCCAATGGTGACCGGGCGCGGACGCATGGCGGCGCGGTGACGCCGTGGCGCGTCGTGATGGTCGCCCCCGATGCCGCGCATCTGGCGGACTCGACCATCGTTCTGAACCTCAACGAACCCAATCGGCTGGGCGACGTCTCCTGGATGAAGCCGGAGAAGTATATCGGCATCTTCTGGGCAATGCATACCGGCCTGCTGACCTGGGAGCCTGGGCCGAAGCTGGGCGCGACCACCGCGCGCGCCAAATCCTATATCGACTGGGCGGCAAAGCACGGCATTCCGGGCGTGCTGGTCGAAGGGTGGAATATCGGCTGGGACGTGCCGGAATGGTGGAAGAACGGCCATTCACGCTTCGTTTTCGACCGCGCGCAGCCTGCCTTCGACATGGCAGAAGTGTCGGCCTATGCCCGTGCCAAGGGCGTGGACCTGATCGGTCATCACGAAACCGGCGGACAGGTGAAGGATTATCTGCGCCAGCTGGAACCAGCGCTCGACTATTACGACCACTACGGCGTGCGTTCGATCAAGCTGGGCTATGTCGGCACGAGGCTGGACGAGACGGAATGGCCCGACAGCCAATATGCCGTGCAGAGCCTGCAGAAGGTGGTCGAGGCATCAGCGCGGCACCGCATCGCCATCTTCCCCCACGAGCCGGTAAAGGATACCGGCCTGCGTCGCACCTGGCCCAATCTGATGAGCCGCGAAGGCGCGCGGGGACAGGAATATAATGGCGGCAGCCCGGACAGCGGCAACGCGCCCGACCATACGACCATCCTGCCCTTCACCCGGCTGTTGTCGGGACCGTTCGACTATACACCGGGCGTGGTGCATTTCGACTATCGCGCGACGCGGCCGGACAATCGCGTGCCCTCGACCATCGCCAACCAATTGGCGCTGTATGTCGTGCTGTACAGCCCGGTGCAGATGGCCGTCGACCTGCCCGAACATTATGACGAGGACGCCGACGCCTTCCGCTTCATCCGCGACGTTCCGACCGACTGGGAGGACAGCCGCACGCTGCAGGGGAAGATCGGCGAATATGCCGTCGTCGCGCGGCGCGATCGGAACAGCCCCGACTGGTATCTGGGCGCGATCACCAACGACACGGCGCGTGCGCTGACGGTGCCGCTCGACTTTCTGGACAAGGGTGCGCGGTACGAGGCTACCATCTATGCCGACGGCCCCGGTGCCGACTGGCGCACCGCCCCGGAAAAGCTGGCGATCCGGCAGCAGATGGTGACCGCCGGAGACCAGCTGTCGCTCGATCTTGCGTCCGGCGGTGGGCAGGCCATCCGGTTTCGAAGGCTTTAGGCTGATCCACTCATGAGGAAATGGCAGGGGCTGGATCCCGCTTTGTGTGCCATCACGGGCGCCACGCATCACCCAGCACCCACGCCACGCCACGCCACGCCACGCCACGCCACGCTATCAGGTTAGGATCATCGGGTTTCTCAGCCCGAACAAGCCGAGTGGCGCAGACCGCTGTCCCAGCGCGCGCCACTCATCCACCGTCGACCTTCCTCACCAGCGCGTGCGCAGCGTCAGGCCATAGGTGCGCGGTTCCGCCAGATAGGACCCGAACAACGCGTTGGCCGTCGCGTAGTTCGGCGCGCCGAAACGCTGGACTTGCGACAGGCTGCTTGAACCCTGGAACGGCATGTTGAAGGCGACCTGCTGGTAATTGGTGTTGAGGATGTTCTGGCCCCAGAATTCCAGCGCCCAGCGCTGATCCTTGCCGTGCAGGCCGATGCGCGCGTTCATCAGGAAGAAGCCGTCCTGCTTCTTCTCGATGAACAGGTCGGAGCCGGTGTTATAGTCGCTGGTCAGACGGCCATCGACATAGAAGAGCGCGGTCATGCCCGTGCCCGCGATCGGCGGCGTCCAGCTGGCCGAGGAGGTCACGACATGGCGCGGTGCGTTCGACATCATGTTGCCGGGCAGCAGGAACAGCGCATTGCTAAGCGGCTCGCCCGCATCGCTGCCGACCAGATTGCGCGCATAGTTGGTATGGGCATAGGTATAGGCCAGATTGACGGTGACGTCGGGCACGGGGAACAGGCCCGCTTCCAACTCGACGCCCTGCGTGACGACGCCCGCCTTCACCTTGCCGGGGCAGCGGCCGGTGTTGGGGGAGTCGTCGCGATCGGCACCGCCCAGATCGGTGCTGCACGCGCTGATATTCTGGACGATATAGCCGGTGCCGTTGAAGGTGTTCAGCTGGAAGTTCTTGAACTCCGAGCGGAAAGCGGCGGCATTGAGGGTGAAGGTGCGAGAGGTGAACTTCACGCCCAGCTCATAGGCATTCACCGTCTCCGGATCGAAGCGCAGGTTCGTGACCGAGGCCGCCGTCGGCGCCGCATACACATTCGGGGTCAGGTCCGACCGCTCCAGATTATAACCGCCTGCCTTGTACCCGCGCGCATAGGAGCCATAGACCAGGGTGCTGGCCACCGGCTTCCACGAAATGACGGCGGTGCCGGTGAACTGCCCCTCGCTGATCGCGTCGGACAGCGGCAGCCCGGAGAGCGCGGAGGAGGAGTTGCCATTGCAGCTCAGCGTGACGATCCCTCCGGCCAGGTTCGCCAGCGTCGCATTGCCGCTTTGCAGGAACGGACGAAGCGCGGCCTGTTGCAGCGGGCAGGCGGTGTTGTTGTTCTCGAAGCTGGCGCGCAGCGTCTTGCGCTCATGGGTGTAGCGAAGGCCGCCGGTCAGGCTGAGCGTGTCGGTCAGGCGATAGATATTGTGCGTGAAGAACGCGTAGTTGGTGCTGGTCTGGTCGTAGAGATCGCGCAGCGCACCGACATTGTTGATCGTGCTCAGACGGTCGATAGTCCCGATCAGCTGCGACCCGAGCGTGCTGGTCAGGACCGCGCGCCCCGCCCCGCTCAGGCAGCCCGGATTGGCCGGGTTCTGCAACGCCGCCGCCGGATTGATCGAGGCGACGACACGGCAAGCGGCAAAGGCGCCATATTGCGAACCGAAGATCAGATTGTCCGAAACCTGCAGGTCCTCATGCGCGAAATAGCCGCCGACCAGCCAGTCGAGCCGGTTGTTGAGGATCGAGCCGCTGAGGCGCGTTTCCTGCGTGAAGGTCTTGAACTGGCGATAGGCGCGGCCGTTGTCGGGACGGTCGATGATGTCGACATTGCTGTAATCGACATCGCCCGCGCCGCCCGCCTTGTATTCGCGATAAGCGGAGATGGAGATCAGCTGGACCTTGCCGATATCCCAGCCGACGCGCGCCGAGACGCCGTAATCTTCGGTCACGTTGGAATAGGCATGGCCCGGCGTCTGCGCGATCCGGCGATTATAGGGGTCGCCCGCGCTGGGCAGGATGCCGCCCAGGCTGCGCAGGATGTTGACGATGCGGTTCTGCGGATTGATCGCCGCATCGCCCGGTACGCCGGGCGTCGGGTCGATCTTTTCGCGCGTGTCGATATAGACCGCGCCGCAGCACTTCTCGTCACGATGCGTATAGTCGCCGATCAGGCGGATCGAGAAATCGTCGCTCGGCTTCCAGAACAGCTGGCCGCGCACGAAAACACGGTTGCGGTCGTTATAGTCGGTCTTGTTGATGACGTCGTAGAGAAAGCCGTCGCGCTTGGTGTAGACACCGTCGACGCGGAAGGCGAGCGTGTCGCCGATCACCGGCCCGGTGACCGCGCCCGCAACGCGCACGGCATTGTAATTGCCGTAGCTGACCTCGCCATAGCCGCCATATTTGAACTGCGGATATTTGGTGTAGATGCTGATCGCACCCGCCGAGGAGTTGCGCCCCGACAGCGTGCCCTGCGGCCCGCGCAGCACCTCGATCCGTTCCACCTCGCCCAGGTCGTTGAGGCCCGAGCCGGTGCGGCTGCGATAGACGCCATCGATGAAGACCGCGACCGAGCTTTCCAGGCCGGGATTGTCGCCCACCGTGCCGATGCCGCGGATGCGCGCCGTGGCGTTCGCCTCCGAGCCGGTCGAGCTGACCAGCAGCGATGGCGCCAGCTGGGTCATCTGGCGGATATCGGTCGCCCCCGAATTCTGCAGGGCGACAGTGCCATAGGCGCTGACCGCGATCGGCACGCTCGACAGGCGCTGCGAGCGACGGGTCGCGGTGACGACGATGTCGCCGTTCTTGGGCGATTCGGCGTCGGACTTTTTCTGGTCCGCCTTGTCCTTGGGCGCAGGGGCCACCGAGCGCAGGCCCTGCGCCGATGCCGTACCTGCGAACGCCCCCGTCACCGTCAGCGCCGCCGTCGATGCCAGCAGCCAACCCCAATGTCGCATTCTCACTCCCCCGAACCCTGCTTGTTCTGGCGGAAGCGATAGACGAATAGTCATACCGGCTGGTTAAGCCGGTACAGGTACAGGAAAATATCCGTCCCGGCACGGCCATGGCTCGAATGGCCCCGTCGGTCGTTATCGGAAGCATGGCTGCCCCGATCCCCGTCCCGGCATTTTCGGGATACCGACCGAACGCCGATCCAGGAATGCCCGCATGAGGCGGTGGCAGTGGGCGCTGCGGCTGGTCACGCGGCGCATGTGGTTTCGCGCGGCGTTGTTCTGCGTCTTTGCCGTGGCCCTTGCCTTGGCGAGTGCGCTGGCCGGGCACATGATCTCCTACAGCTTCGCCGCCAGGATCGGGTCGAAATCGGTCGACGGGATCCTCAACCTGCTGGCCTCCTCGATGCTGGCCGTCACGACCTTTGCGCTGACCGCGATGGTGCAGGCCTATTCGGGTGCGACGAGCAGCATCACGCCCCGCGCCGTCCAGTTGCTGATCGACGACAGCACGTCCCAAAACGCGCTGGCGACCTTCCTCGGCAGTTTCCTGTTCGCGATCGTCGGCATCATCGCGCTGTCGACCGGCATCTATGGCGACACGGGGCGCGTCATCCTCTATGCCGGTACCATCCTGGTCATCGCGCTGATCGTCGTGACGTTCCTGCGCTGGATTCAGCATATCGTCCGTTTCGGTCGCGTGTCCGACACGATCGACCGAGTGGAGCGCGCCGCCATCGCCGCCGTCCGTGCGATGGTGCAGCCGCCACGCTTCGGCCCTGCCCAGGGACCATCCTTCCCGGACGGGGCAAGCCTGCTCCATCACACCGATATCGGCCGCATCACCCATGTCGATCTTACCCAGATCGGAGAGGTCGCCGCATCGATCGGGGGTGACATCCATCTGGTCGGCCTGCCGGGTCTGCTGGTCGACCCGGCACGGCCGCTGGCCTGGGCGCAGGTTCCCATCGACGAACAGGCGGCGTGCCGGATCAGGGATGCCTTCACCATCGAGCATCACCGCGCCTTCGATCACGATCCTCGATTCGGGCTGGTCGTGCTGGGCGAGATCGCGGCGCGCGCGCTGTCTCCGGCGGTCAACGATCCCGGCACCGCCATTGCCGTGATCGAGGCGGGGACGCGGGTGCTCGCCGCCATCCTGCGCCACCGCCCGGACCCGGAATGGACGCCGCCCACCGGGGTGATCGTGCCGCCCTTCGCCTTTGCCGACATGGTCGAGGACATGTTCCGCCCGATCGCCCGCGACGGGGCCGGCACGATCGAGGTCGGGGTTCGCCTGCAAAAGGCGCTCGCCGCGCTGGCCGTGATCGAGGCGCGCGCGCGTGGCGATTGCCATGCCGAGGCCCGCGACGCGCTCGATCGCGCCCTGAGCGAGCTGACCAGCAAGCGCGACACGACCGAGTTGTCGCAACTCCATCGCCAACTGTGGAGCCACGAGGTGCCCCCGCCTTTCGCCGCCCCATTCGCCATTCCGGCCCGCTGATGATAATCTGTTGATATGATGAAGAGTGAGATCAACCCGCGCGTCTTCTGGGGCGCCTCCGGGATCATCGCGCTGCTGCTGGTGACGACGCTTGCCATGCCGGGCACCGCCGATGTCGCGTTCAAGGCGGCGCAGGCCTGGGCGATCGACACGTTCGGCTGGTTCTATATCTCGGCGGTGGCGGTGTTCCTGGTCGTGGTGCTGGCGCTGGGTTTCGGCCCGGCGGGCAAGCTGAAGCTGGGGCCGGACGATGCCGAGCCCGACTTTCCCTATCTGTCCTGGCTGGCGATGCTGTTCGCGGCGGGCATGGGCATCGGCCTGATGTATTTCGCGGTCGCCGAGCCGATCCAGCATTATATCTCGCCCCCCGACGCGCCCAGCGGCACCATCCTGGCCGCGCGCGAGGCGATGGCGATCACCTTCCACCATTACGGCGTCCATGCCTGGGCGATCTATGCGCTGGTCGGCATGAGCCTGGCCTATTTCACCTATCGCAAGGATATGCCGCTGACGCTGCGGTCGGGCCTGTCGCCGATCCTGGGCAAGCGGATCAACGGCCCGCTGGGCGACGCGATCGACATCTTCGCGGTATGCGGCACGGTGTTCGGCGTCTCGACCTCGCTCGGCTTCGGCGTGTCGCAGATGACGGCGGGCCTCAATTACGAATATGGCCTGCCCGATACGATTTCGGTCAAGATCGTCGTCATCGTGCTGGTCATGGGCGCCGCGACCCTGTCGGTGCTGAGCGGGGCGGATCGTGGCATTCGTCGCCTGTCGGAATTGAACCTGACGGTCGCGATCCTGCTCATGCTGTTCGTGCTGGCGGTCGGGCCGACCCTGTTCCTGCTGCGCGCGCTGGTCCAGAATTTCGGCCTGTATCTCGACCATTTCGTCAAGCGCACCTTCACCCTCTATGCCTATGAGCCGCGCGCCTGGATGGCGGACTGGACGCTGTTCTACTGGGCGTGGTGGATTGCCTGGTCGCCGTTCGTCGGCATGTTCATCGCACGCATCTCGCGCGGGCGGACGATCCGAGAGTTCGTGATCGGCGTGCTGTTCGTACCGACCGCCTTTACCTTCCTATGGATGACGGTGTTCGGCAATACCGCGATCTCGCTCGACCTCGGACTGGCGCATGGCGGCATCGCCGATGCGGTGCAGGCCAATCTGTCGACCGCCCTGTTCAAATTCCTGGAATATCTGCCTGCGGCCAGCGTCACCTCGACGCTGGCGATCATCCTGGTCGCCATATTCTTCATCACCTCAGCCGATTCGGGCGCGCTGGTCATCGACACGCTCGCCTCGGGCGGCACGGAGGAGACGCCGCGCTGGCAGCGTATGTACTGGTGCGTGCTGCTGGGCGTCACCGCCACGCTGTTGCTGATCGCGGGCGGCCTGGGCGCGTTGCAGTCGGCGACCCTGCTCGCCGCCCTCCCCTTCTGCTTCGTCATGCTGCTGCTGGCGGTGGGGCTGGTGCGACAGACCAATGCCGATCTGGCGGGCGTGACGCTGCCCGGCGACGGCCCGGCGATCAGCGAGCGGATCAAACGGCTGATCGTGCCCGCCCGCCGCGCCGACATCCTCGCGCAACTCAAGGCGCAGGGCGAGCCCGCGCTGCAATCGGTGCAGGAGGCACTGGAGGCGGAAGGCTGGACCGCCAGCGAACTGGATTCGGCCGACGACAAGGTGGAGCTGACCATCACCGCCAGGGACGGTCGCCTGTTCACCTATCGCCTGTCGCCCCGCTCGCGCCCCCTGCCCGCCTATACCGCGCTGGACGCCCCGGAAGGCCGCCGCAGTCTTGCCTGGATGCTGGCCGCGCAGACCAATGGCGAGACGGGGTTTCGCGACCTGACCGGCTTTACCGTCGGACAGATCGCCAACGACGTGCTGAACCAGCTGGAACGGTGGCGGCTCGCCGAGATCAAGCCGGGCATGGCGCGCTGACACGCGCGGTGTCCTTGCCGGGTTGTGAAGTTTCCCCTGCCTGTGCCATAGATCACGCGGGTGTTCGCGGAATCTGGCGCGGGCAGGGTCTCTCGTTGGTCGGGCCGCCAGCGGCGAACCTTTATGCCCGGAGTATCGGCTTGCCCGATTCCCTTCCCATGTCCCTCGCGCATCGCCATGCCCCTCCGATCGGCAAGAGGGGATGCCCGTGGCGCTGCTGATCCTGATCGCTCTGCCGTTCGTGGCGGTCGTGCTGCTGATGCTGACCCGCCGGGCGCAACGCGCCATCCATATACTGATCGCCGGTGCCGGTAGCGCGGGCGGTCTGGCGGTACTGCTGACCCAGGCGGGCGCGGTGCTGTCCGGCACCACGCCGAGCGTGCGGCTGGCCTGGATACCGGCGCTCGGTCTCGTCTTCGCTCTATGGCTCGATCCGCTGGCGCTGCTGTTCGCCGGGCTGATCCTGGGCATCGGCCTCCTCGTCGTGATCTATGCGCAGGGCTATCTGGACAAGGACGAGCCGACGGCGCGGTTCCTGGCCTTTCTGATGCTGTTCCAGGGGGCGATGGTCGGCATCGCACTGTCCGGCAACATCCTGTTGATGCTGGTCTTCTGGGAGCTGACGAGCCTGTCCTCCTTCCTGTTGATCGGCTTCTGGCGCGACAAGGCGGAGGCGCGACAGGGGGCGCGGATGGCGCTGACCATCACCGGCGGCGGCGGGCTGGCGCTGATCGCGGGGCTCGTCCTGCTGGGCAAGGCGGCGGGGAGCTACGATCTGGCGACGATCCTGTCGCGGGTCGATCTGGTCCAGGCCTCGCCGCTCTACCCTGCGATCCTGATCCTGGTGCTGGCGGGGGCGTTCACCAAGTCGGCGCAGTTCCCGTTCCATTTCTGGCTCCCCCACGCCATGGCCGCGCCGACCCCGGTCAGCGCCTATCTGCATTCGGCGACGATGGTGAAGGCGGGCGTGTTCCTGCTCGCCCGGCTATGGCCGGTACTCGCGGGGACCGAGCTCTGGTTCTTCCTCGTCGCCTCGGCCGGGTTGGCGACGATGGTCTTCGGCGCGGGCGTCGCGCTGTTCCGCCACGACCTGAAGGCGATCCTGGCCTATTCAACGATCAGCCAGCTGGGGTTGATGGTCATGCTGCTCGGTTTCGGCACGGGCGCGGCGGTGACGGCGGCGATCTTCCACATCCTGAACCATGCCGCGTTCAAGGCGGCGCTGTTCATGCATGCCGGGATCATCGACCATGAGACGGGTACGCGCGACATAAGGCGGCTGGGCGGGCTGGCCGCGATCATGCCGCTGACCGCGACGCTGGGCGTGCTGGCGGCCGCCGCGATGGCGGGGTTGCCGCCGCTGGGCGGGTTCATCTCCAAGGAGATGATGCTGGAACAGAGCGCGCATACCCTGTGGGGCGGGCAGGTGCTGCTGGTGCCGGTGCTGGCGACGATCGCGGCGATGCTCTCGGCGGCCTATTCGCTGCGCTATGCGGTGGCGCTGCATTTCGGCGCGCGGCGCACCGGCGAGGTTGCCGCCCCGCACGATCCGGGCGCATGGCTGCTCGGGCCACCCGCGATCCTCGTCGCGCTCGCCCTGGCGCTGGGACTGTTGCCTATGGCCTTGGCGGGACCACTGGTTGCGGCGGCCAGCGCGGCGGTGATCGGGGGCGTCCGGCCGGAGCTGCATCTGGCGCTATGGCATGGCCTCAACCCGGCCTTGTTCATGAGCCTGGGGGCGGTGGCGGCGGCGATCCTGCTCCTGTGGCGTTACCGAAGTGTGGCGGCACTGACGGCGCGCCTGCCCTCGCCCGATGCCAAGCGCCTGTTCGACCGGGCGATGACCACCGCCGTCGACGGATTGCGTCGCCTGTCCGGCATCATCCATGCCGCTTCGCTGCAACGCTATCTGGTCGTCCTGTTCGTCGTCGTAATGGCGCTGGGCGGAGAAGCGGCCTGGCGGTTCGGCATCGCCGCCGGATCGCGCGCGACGACGCCCGCCTCGCCGGTCGCGATCGTCGCCTGGGCAGCGCTGGTCGTCGCGACGGCGGCGGTCGTCATGGTCGACCGGCGCCGCTATCTCGCGCTGGTCTTCATCAGCGTCATCGGGCTGGTCATGGCGCTGGCCTTTATCCACCTCTCCGCCCCCGACCTCGCGCTCACCCAGATCGCGGTGGAGGTGGTGACGATCCTCCTCATGCTGCTGGCGCTGCACCTGCTGCCCGGCCAGCCGCCGCGCCTGTCGGACGTGCCGCGCCGGGTCCGCGACGCCGTGATCGCGATAGCGGGCGGGATCGGCACCGGCTGGCTCGCCTGGACGATCATGACCCGGCCGGAGCGTTTGGGCATTTCGCGCTTCCACTGGGGCCATAGCTATTCGGGGGGCGGCGGCACCAATGTCGTCAACGTCACGCTGGTCGACTTCCGCGCCTTCGACACGCTGGGCGAGATCACTGTGCTGGGGATTGCGGGCCTGACCCTCTATGCGCTGCTGGAGCCCGCCGCGCGCGGCGTGGCGGGGCGGCGGTTGCGCGAATGGCGGTCGCAGGACCGCTTCTCGCCCGAGCGCCACCCGATGATGTTCGTGATGGCGACGCGCTTGCTGCTGCCGCTGGCGCTGCTGGTCGGGCTCTACATCTTCCTGCGCGGGCATAACCAGCCGGGCGGCGGCTTCATCGCCGCGCTCGTCTTCTCGATCGCGATCCTGCTGCAATATCTGGCGTCCGGGTTCGACTGGACCGATACACGCCGCAAGTTCGGCGAGCATCAGCTGATCGGAACCGGCCTGCTGATCGCCGCCGCGACGGGGCTGGGCTCGCTGCTCTTCGGCGCGCCCTTCCTGACGAGCAGCTTCACCCATGTCCATCTGCCGCTGATCGGCGAGTTCGAGCTGGCGACCGCGATGCTCTTCGACCTGGGCGTCGCCTGCGTCGTGGTCGGCGCGGTGCTGATGGCGCTGGCACAGCTCGCCCATGTCGCGCAACGCGCCGCCAAGCATGACGGGGAGGACCGGCCATGAGCCTGGAGTTTCTGGTCGCCTCCGCCATCGCCGTGCTGGTCGCAGGCGGCATCTATCTCGCGCTACGGGGGCGGACCTTTCAGGTCGTTCTCGGGCTGACCCTGTTGTCCTATGCAGTCAACCTGTTCCTGTTCGCGATCGGGCGGCTGGTCGTCGACCGGTCGCCGCTCTGGGCCAAGGGCGTGACCGCCCATGCCGATCCGCTGCCCCAGGCGCTGGTGCTGACCGCGATCGTCATCACCTTCGGCATGACCGCGCTGACCGTCATCCTCAGCTTGCGCAGCTTTTTAGAAAGCGGATCGGATCAGGTCGACGGCTTGGCCGAGCCGGAGGACAGGCCATGACGCGGCTCGATCACCTGATGGTCGCGCCGATCGTCCTTCCGGCGATCATCGCGTCCCTCACCATGCTGCTGATGCGGCGGCACCGGACCACGGCCCTCGCCATGTCGCTGGGCGGCGGCGTCGTGATGCTTGTCGTGGCCATCGCCTTGTTCGCGATGGCGCAGGACGATGCGATCCGCAGTTACGCACTGGGCGACTGGCCCGCGCCGTTCGGCATCGTGCTGGTGCTCGACCGGCTCGCGGCGACGATGTTGCTGCTGTCGGCGGTGCTGGGCAGCGTGGTGCTGGCCCATGCGGTCATCACCGGCGCGGATCGGAGGGGCTGGCATTTCCACCCCCTCTTCCACTTCCAGCTGATGGGATTGAACGGTGCGTTCCTGACCGGCGACCTGTTCAACCTGTTCGTGTTCTTCGAGGTGCTACTGATCGCCTCCTATGGCCTGATGCTGCACGGCCAGGGTGCGCTGCGGCTGAAGGCGGGCATTGCCTATGTCGTGGTCAATATCGTCGGCTCGGCGCTGTTCCTGATTGCGCTGGGGCTGCTCTATGGCCTGACGTCGACGCTCAACATGGCGGATCTGGCGGTAAAGGTCGCCAGGCTGGGGGCGGAGGATCAGGGGCTGCTCCGCATCGCCGGACTGTTGTTGATGGCGGTGTTCGCGCTGAAGGCGGCGGTGGTGCCGATCCATCTCTGGCTGCCGCGCACCTATGCCGCGACGATGCCGGTGGTCACCGCGCTGTTTGCGATCATGACCAAGGTCGGCGTCTATGCCATGATCCGCACCGTGCCGCTGATCTTCGGTGCGCAGGCCGGTGCGGCGGCATGGGTGCCCGGCCCCTGGCTGCTCCCCGCCGCGATGCTGGGCGCGGTGCTCGGCTTTGTCGGCGTGCTGGCGGCGCGCGGAATGCGCGAGCAGGCCGCGTTTGCGGTGCTGGCTTCGACCGGCACATTGCTGATGCCGGTGTCGCTGTGGCGCGAGGCGACGCTGGCCGCCGCGCTGTATTACATGGTGCAGGCGGTGCTGGCCGGAGCGGCGCTGTTCCTGGTCGCCGACGTGGCGATGCGGCGGCGCGGCCAATATGCCGATGCGATCGTTCCGAGCCCGCGCTTTGCCGGACAGGATATGGCGGGGCTGCTCTATCTGGTCGCGGCCGTGGCGGCGGTCGGGCTGCCGCCACTCGCCGGGTTCATCGGCAAGCTACTGATCCTCGACGCCAGCTTCGCCACGCCGGGATGGCCGGTGATCTGGGCGACGATCCTGGCGAGCACATGGGTCGGCGTGATCGGCTTCTCGCGCAGCGGCTCGACCCTGTTCTGGAAAGCCGCCCCGCCCGAGGCCGACGCCATTGCCGGCACCATCCGCTCGCGCGCCGAGTTTATCGCCCCCGTTTCGCTGCTCGCCCTGCTGGCGCTGCTCACCGTCGCCGCCGGATGGGTGACGGCCCAGACCCGCGCCACCGCCGCGCAGGTCATGGCCCCCGACCACTATGTCGCCGCGATCCTGGGGGCGAAAGGATGAAGCGCCTGCTCCCCCATCCCGGGCTGTCGGCGATGCTGCTGATCGTCTGGTTGCTGATGGCGAACAGCATCACCGTCGGCGGCATCGTCCTAGGCAGTCTCTTCGCACTGATCCTGCCCAAATTCACCGAGCCCTTCTGGCCCGACCGCCCCCGGATGCGCTTCCGCAGCGCGTTTCTCGGCTATCTGGCGATCGTGATCTTCGACATCGTCGTCGCCAATTTCCAGGTCGCCGGGCTGATCCTGTTCCGCCGCAACCGGGACTTGCGCGCACGCTGGCTGGTGGTGCCGGTCGAACTCTCCACGCCCGAGGCGATCACGATGCTGGCCGGCACGATCAGCCTGACGCCGGGCACCGTATCGTCCGACGTGTCGGCGGATGGCCGCTACCTGCTGGTCCATGCGCTCGACGTCGCCGACGAGGCGGCCGAGGTGGCTCGGATCAAGTCCCGCTACGAAGCCCGGCTGCAACGGATATTCGCATGATCGGCGTCGCTCTCCACATCGCCGCAGGCTGCATCGCGCTGGCGCTGCTGCTGAACCTCTGGCGGCTGTTGCGCGGGCCTGCGCTGGGCGACCGGATCATGGCGCTCGACACGATGGTCATCAACGCCATCGCCCTGATCGTGCTGATCGGCATGATCGGCGGCAACGACACCTATTTCGAGGCCGCACTGCTGCTCGCCATGGTCGGGTTCGTCAGCACCATCGCCTATTGCAAGTTCATCCTGCGCGGGGACATCGTCGAATGAGCGCGATCGCAGAGAGTGCCGCCGATATCGCCGTTACCCTCTTGTTGCTGCTGGGCGGCGGTTTCGCGCTGATCGGCAGTTGGGGACTGGTCCGCCTGCCCTCCACGATGGAGCGGCTGCACGGGCCGACCAAGGCGACGACCCTGGGGCTGGGCGCGCTGCTGCTCGCCTCGGTCGTCTATTTCCAGGCACGGCTCGGCATCTGGACCGCGCATGAGCTGCTGATATCGCTCTTCCTGTTCATCACCGCGCCGATCTCGGCCAATATGATCGCCAAGGTCCATCTCCACCGCGCGCGCACCCGCCCCGCGCAGGAGCCCGAAGGCATCGCCGGGCCGCCGCCCCGGCCGAGCGACGCGGGCGACTGGGCCACGTTTCAGGCTCCGCTCGACGCCCCCTCTCCGACAGACAAAGGTCGCAATTCAGAATGATTTGGTTGGAAGCCCTGTTCCTGGGCCTGTTGCAGGGGATCACCGAATTCTTGCCGGTATCGTCGAGTGCGCATCTGCGCATCGCGGGCAGCCTGTTGCCCTCGGGCAGCGATCCGGGCGCGGCCTTCACCGCCATCACCCAGATCGGCACCGAAGCGGCGGTGCTGCTCTATTTCCGCAAGGACATCTGGCGTATCGCGATGGCGTGGCTCGGCGCGGTAATCCGCCGCCCCGCCACCCTGTCGCCCGATGCGCGCATGGGGTGGCTGGTGATCCTGGGCACTTTGCCGATCGCGATCCTGGGCCTGGCGTTCAAGCATCAGATCGAAGGCGATCTGCGCGACCTGCGCATCACCGCGACGATGCTGATCATCTTTGCCCTGGTGCTGGGCGCAGCGGATCGGCTGGGCGCCAAGCGCAAGCCGCTGGAGCGGCTGGGATGGCGCGACGGACTGATCCTGGGCTTTGCGCAGGCGATGGCGCTGGTCCCCGGCGTGTCGCGATCCGGCGGGACGATCAGCGCGGGGCTGTTGCTCGGCTATACCCGCGAGGCGGCGGCGCGTTACTCCTTCCTGCTGGCAATCCCGGCGGTGCTGGCGTCGGGCCTGTTCGAGCTGGCCGACAGCTGGGGGCGGTTCGGGGCGTTCGGGCCGGGTCCGACCCTGCTCGCCACGCTGGTTGCCTTTGCCAGCGGATACGGGGTGATCGTCGTCTTCCTGCGGCTGGTATCGACTCGCGGCTATTGGCCCTTCGTCATCTATCGCATCGTGGCAGGCGCGGCGGTGTTTGCGCTGCTCGCCCTGAACGTCATTCCGGCGCGCTAGAGCGTTACCGGACCAAGTTGGATCATTGGCACGGAGGTGATTTTGGGGTGATGCAAGGCGCGAGGAGGGAGCGATGCCAAAACATCGTGACCGACGAGCAACGCGGCATCACCCCAAAAGCGCCCCGCCGCGCAGCGGTCGCCCGGAGGGCGATGACGATGGTTCAACCTGGTCCGGTAACGCTCCAGGCCGATCCACCCAGTCGCGCCGCAGATGCGGGCCCGCCAGCCCGACCAGTAGCGCCGCGACCGCGTAAAGCCCCAGCCCGGCCAGCATCGCATAACGCAGCGCGTCCGTCCCATAGAGCGGCGTCAGTGCATCGGACAGCGCGCCCAGTGCATAGAGGCCGCCGCCCAGCCCGATCAGATTGTTGACGAGCAGGAACAGGGCAGCCGCCGTCGCGCGCTCGGGCGGGTCGACCAGATGCTGCACTGCCGACAGCACCGGCCCCAGCCAGGCATAGGACAGCGCCTGGGGCAGCAGGAGCAGCGCAAAGGCGATGCGCACGTCCCCGCCATGGATGCCCCCCGCGAACAGCGGAATGCTGACCAGATAGGCGATGGCGGGGACATAGCCGAACCACGCCCGGTCCCGCGCGCCCAGCCGGTCGGCCAGCCAGCCGCCCGCCAATATGCCGCCGACACCCCCAACCAGCAGCAGGCCTGCCAAGAAATGCGAGGTCGCGATCAGGTCCAGCCCGAAGCTGCGCCGCATCAGGCTGGGCAACCAGAAGGCCAGGCCATAGCCGATCATCGACCCGCTCGCCGCACCGAAGGATAACAGCCAGAAGGACGGCTTGCCCGCCAGCGTGCGCGCGACCGTAGCGAAAGCGGAGTTGCTCGCGGCCGGAGTCGCCTTCGGCCGGTCGCGGACGATCCGGCGGACCAGCGGCGCGACCAGTATTCCGGCCAGCCCGACCACCATGAAGGCCACGCGCCAGTTTACGCGCGCGGCGATGTAGCCGCCCGCCAGCACCCCCGCCGCCGAACCCAGCGGGATGCCCAGCGCATAGACCGCCAGCGCCAAGGCGCGGCGGTGCGGCGGAAAGGCGTCGCTGATGATCGCATAGGAGGGCGCGACGCCCCCCGCCTCACCGATGCCGACGCCCAGCCGCGCCAGAAATATCTGCCAGAAGCCCGTCGCCAGCCCGCACAGCGCGGTAAAGCCGCTCCACAGCACCAGCGAGCCGGTAACGACCCAGCTCCGGCTCGTTCGGTCGGCCAGCCACGCCAGCGGCACGCCAAGCGTCGAATAGAGCAGCGCGAAGGCAATTCCGCCAAGCAATCCCAACTGCCGGTCGCTCAGCCCCAGTTCCTGCTGGATCGGCGCGGCGAGGATCGCCAGGATCTGCCGGTCGACGAAGTTGAAGATGTAGACGACGAGCAGCATCGCCAGCACCAGCCGGGGGCGGGTGGATTGGGTTTTCATCGCCATAAACCAAATTCCTCCCCTTGCAGGGGAGGGGGACCATGCGCAGCATGGTGGAGGGGTGTCCCCGCCCGATCATGAAGCCCGACTTCGCCAGCCGGGACACCCCTCCGTCAGGGCTTCGCCCTGCCACCTCCCCTTACAGGGGAGGATAAAACACCCTCTATGTCAGCGGTGCCTGGCGGCACCGAATAACCAAGCCGCAGCCCCGCCCCGCGGGGCCGCGAGCCTTGGTCATTCCCACTCGATCGTGCCGGGCGGCTTGCTGGTGTAATCGTACACGACGCGGTTGATGCCCTTCACCTCGTTGATGATCCGGGTCGTCACGCGCGGCAGGAAGTCGCCGGGGAAGTCGAAGGCTTGCGCGGTCATCCCGTCGACCGAGGTCACCGCACGCAGCGCCAGCACCGAGTCGTACGTGCGGCCATCGCCCATCACCCCGACCGAGCGCACCGGCAGCAGCACCGCAAAGGCCTGCCAGATCGCGTCGTACAGGCCCGCCTTGCGAATTTCTTCGAGGTAGATGGCGTCCGCCTTGCGCAGGATGTCGCAACGCTCGCGCGTCACTTCGCCGGGGATGCGGATCGCCAGGCCGGGTCCGGGGAACGGATGGCGACCAACGAACACGTCGGGCAGGCCCAGCTCGCGACCGAGCACGCGGACCTCGTCCTTGAACAGCTCGCGCAGCGGCTCGACGAGCTTCATGTTCATGCGCTCGGGGAGCCCACCGACATTGTGGTGGCTCTTGATCGTCACCGACGGGCCGCCGGTGAAGCTGACGCTCTCGATCACGTCCGGATAGAGCGTGCCCTGCGCCAGGAATTCGGCCCCGCCGATCTTCTTGGCCTCGGCCTCGAACACGTCGATGAAGGTCTTGCCGATGAACTTGCGCTTGGCCTCGGGGTCGGTAACGCCCGCCAGACCGTCCATGAACAGGTCCTGCGCGTCCACATGGACGAGCGGAATGTTGTAGTGGCCGCGGAACAGGCTGACGACCTGCTCGGCCTCTCCCTGGCGCAGGATGCCGCCATCGACGAACACGCAGGTCAGCTGGTCGCCGATCGCCTCATGGATCAGCAGCGCGGCGACCGAGGAGTCGACTCCGCCCGACAGGCCGCAGATCACCCGGCCCTCACCCACCTGCTCGCGAATCTCGGTGATCTTGGCGGCGCGGAATTCGGCCATCGTCCAATCGCCGGTCAGCCCCGCAACGTGACGCACGAAATTGGCGATCAGCCTGGCGCCGTCGGGTGTGTGCACGACCTCCGGATGGAACTGCATCGCATAGATGCGGCGTTCCTCGTTGGCGATGATCGCGTAGGGCGCGCCGGGGCTGGTCGCGGCGACCTGGAAGCCGGGGGCCAGCGCGGTCACCTTGTCGCCATGGCTCATCCACACCTGATGCCGCTCGCCGGTCTTCCACAGCCCGTCGAACAGGGTGCATTCGCCCTCGACGGTGATGAAGGCCTCGCCGAACTCGCCGCTGTCGCCCTTCTCGACCTTACCGCCCAGCTGCTGGGTCAGCGCCTGCTGGCCATAGCAGATGCCCAGCATCGGCAGGCCGCTGTCGAGGATCGCCTGCGGGATACGCGGGCTGTTCTCGTCCACCACAGAGGCGGGGCCGCCCGACAGGATGACCGCGGCGGGATTGATCCGCGCAAAGGCCTCGGCGGCGGATTGGAAGGGCACGATCTCGCTATAGACCCCCGCCTCGCGCACGCGGCGCGCGATGAGCTGGGTGACCTGGCTGCCGAAATCGACGATGAGGATGCTGTCCGGGTGCTCCATGGCGACCCGATAGCGATGTCGTTTCAGAAAAGCTACCGGGGCGGACGTGTTTCCGCCGCGTCGATCGCGACCATGCGAACCGCCTGCGTATCGACACGACAGCGAAAACCGCGCAGTTCGCCGGGATCGCTTTTCTTTGCCCGCAGCCGAACCGTCCCGCGCACCAGCAAGCCATCCCCCAGCGGATCGACCGCGTCCACGGCTTCAAGCAGCGCGTGGGGGTATTGCCGCCGGGCTTCGTCCTCGGTCGCCAGCTTGCAGGCGCGGGTGGCTGCTTCCTGATCGATATCGGCGCGGAAAACCGCTGGCGTTTCCCCGCCACGCAACGGGGCGAGCGGGTCGGCGGCGGGGGGCTCTGCCGGTTTCGGGCGGCTCGGGTCATAGCCTGCAGCCTGCAACCCCAGCGCGGCCCCAACGATTGCAGCCACACCGCCCGCGCTCGTCTTGGCCTGTTCGCGTTGATAATGAAGCCAGGTGGCGCTGGGCGTGGCAATGCCCTTGTTCCAGTCTCGATCCGGCGTGGAACAGCCGGACAGCGACGCGATCGACGCGAGACACACCGCGATGCAGGCTTTGCCCATGTTTCTCTCCCCCCTGTCGGCAGGAGAAGAAGCCGGAACGGCTTTCGGGAAGCTGAACGCCGACACTTGGCACGCCCCTCCCGTAAACGGGAGGGGATGGGGGAGGGAAAGCCGCAAGCGATGGTCTCTGCAAGACGCCCTGCCCTCCCCCCAACCCCCTCCCGCCTGCGGGAGGGGGAGAAAAACGAAAAAGGACCGCCCCATCGCTGGAGCGGCCCTTCTCTCGAAGGTCTTCAAGAAGCGCGCTGATTACGCGGCTTCGTCGAAATCTTCCTCGGTCATGACCGGACCCGAATCCTGGCCCTTCGCCGAGACGTCGCGGTCGACGAACTCGATGATCGCCATCGGCGAGGCGTCCGACGCGCGGATGCCAGCCTTGATGATGCGGGTGTAACCACCGTTACGGTCGGCATAGCGCGACGCCAGAACGTCGAACAGCTTCACCAGCTGCGCGTCGTCGAGCAGACGGGCATGGGCCAGACGACGGTTCGACAGGCCGCCCTTCTTGGCCAGCGTCACCAGCTTTTCGACATAGGGACGCAGTTCCTTCGCCTTGGCGACGGTGGTGGTGATCTGCTCATGCTTGATGAGCGCGGCCGACATGTTGCGGAAAAGCGCAATACGATGAGCCGAGGTACGCTGCAGCTTACGGCCGCCGACGCGATGACGCATGGGTAGTTCCTTCGTTCGTTAAGGGGCCGTTTGACGGAAACCCCAGACCTGGTGACCGT
>DXIH01000101.1 GCA_019112965.1 Candidatus Sphingomonas excrementigallinarum
ACCTACGGGCTCGAACGGCTGGCCATGTATATCCAGGACGTCGACAATGTGTACGACCTGCGCTTCAACGATGCGGGCGTGAGTTACGGCGACGTGTTTCTCGAAAACGAGAAGCAGATGTCGACCTGGAATTTCGAGATCGCCGATACCGACACGCTGTTCGATGCCTTCCGCAAGGCGGCGGCCGAGTGCGAGCGCTGCCTGGAGGCCAAGCTGCCCATCCCCGCCTATGAACAGGCGATCAAGGCCAGCCACACCTTCAACCTGCTGCAGGCGCGCGGCGTGATCTCGGTGGCGGAGCGCCAGGCCTATATGGGCCGCGTCCGCGATCTGGCAAAGGGCGCGTGCGGCGCCTGGATGGACAAGAACGGCTGGGCCGCGTGATGACCGATTTTCTGTTCGAACTTCGCTCCGAAGAAATCCCCGCCCGGATGCAGGCGGGCGCGCGGGATAGCCTCGCCAAGCTCTTCACCGCCGAACTCGCCAAGACCGGTCTGTCGGCGGGTGAGATCGTCACTTATGCGGGGCCGCGTCGCCTGGCGCTGATCGCGCGCGGGCTTCCGGCCGCGACCGAGGCGGTGTCCGAGGAAGTGAAGGGCCCGCGCGCCTCCGCCCCGCCGCAGGCGCTGGAGGGCTTCCTGCGCAAGACCGGGCTGACCCGTGAGCAACTGACCGAGCGCGACGGTGTGCTCTTCGCGATCACCGAAAAGCCCGGCCGCGCGACGGCGCAAGTGCTGGCCGAGGCGATTCCCGCGATCGTCCGCGCCTTCCCCTGGCCCAAGTCGATGCGCTGGGGCGCGGAGTCCGCCTCGACCGAGTCGATGCGCTGGGTCCGCCCGCTGCACGCCATCGTCGCGCTGTTCGGCGGCGAGGTCGTGCCCTTCGAAATCGCCGGGATCACCAGCGGCAACGTCACGCGCGGCCATCGCTTCCATGCGCCCGCCGAGATCATGCTGACCGGCGCGGACACCTATGTCGAGCAGCTGCGCGCCGCCAAGGTGCTGGTCGATCAGGACGAACGCGCCGCGATCATCCGCGAGCGTGCGTCGGCATTGGCCGCCGAGGCCGGGCTGGAGCTGGTCGAGGACGAAGGGCTGGTCGCCGAGAATGCCGGGCTGACCGAATGGCCGGTGCCGTTGCTCGGCCGCTTCGACGAGGCCTATCTCGACGTGCCGCCCGAAGTCATCCAGCTGACCGCGCGGGTGAACCAGAAATATTTCGTCTGCCGCTCCGCCGACGGCAAGCTGGCGAACGCGTTCGTCTGCACCGCCAATATCGAGGCGAGCGACGGCGGCGCGAAGATCGTCGAGGGCAATGGCAAGGTGCTCGCTGCCCGCCTGTCCGACGCGCGCTTCTTCTACGAGACGGACCTGAAGACCAAGCTCGACGATCTGCGGCCGAAGCTGGAAAAGATCGTCTTCCACGAACAGCTCGGCACCGTCGCCGACAAGGTCGAGCGGGTGGCCAGGCTGGCCCGCTGGCTGGTCGAGGAGGGCATCGTCACCGAATCCCCCTCCCGCAGGCGGGAGGGGCTAGGGGAGGGCCGTGCCACGGGCGATGTCGCTGGTGGCGAGGTCCCCCCCCCATCCCCCCCCGCAAGCGGAGGGGGCGGGCTTGCCGATCTGGCGGAGCGTGCCGCGTATCTGGCGAAGGCCGATCTCGTCACCGGCATGGTCGGCGAGTTTCCTGAATTGCAGGGCCTGATGGGTGGCTATTACGCCGCCGCGCAGGGCGAAGACCCGCGCGTGGCCGAGGCGGTTCGCGATCACTACAAGCCGGTCGGGCAGGGTGATGATGTTCCCACCGCGCCGGTGACGGTGGCTGTGGCGCTCGCGGACAAGCTAGATACGCTTGTAACCTTCTTCTCACATGACATGCGACCCACAGGCTCAAAGGACCCGTTCGCTCTGCGCCGCGCCGCACTTGGGGTCATTCTCACGCTGACGGAGAGCGGCGTTCGCTTGCCAATTCGAGCTTCGGTCTTCGAGCGAGTGATCGGTTGGGAAGATCCAGAATATGGCGACCTGCCTGCTGTCCGAGCGCAGGAACAAAACGCTGACGAAGTTGCTGCGATCGACGCCGAAATCGCAGTTCGTGCAAGCAGAATTGATGCGAAGATTCTCGACTTCTTCGCCGACCGCTTAAAGGTCCAGCAACGCGAGGCAGGCGTCCGTCACGACCTGATCGACGCGGTGTTCGCGCTCGGCGGCGAGGACGACCTCGTTCGCCTGCTCGCCCGAGTCCGCGCGTTGCAGGCCTTCGTCACCACCGACGACGGCACCAACCTGCTCGCCGGGTACAAGCGCGCCGCGAACATCCTGAAGAAGGAAGGCGTCGAGGGCAACCAGAGCTGGACCGCGCCGACCTATACGCTCGAACCCGCCGAGGCCGATCTGATCGCCGCGCTCGACGCGGCCGAGCCCAAGGCGGCTCAAGCGGTGAAGGCCGAGGATTTCGAAGCCGCAATGGCCGCGCTCGCCTTGCTTCGCGCGCCGATCGACCGCTTCTTCGACGATGTGACCGTCAACGACGCCGATCCGGCCAAGCGAACCGCGCGCCTCGCGCTGCTCGCGCGGGTCCGGGCCGCCGTGCATACGGTGGCGGACTTCTCGAGGATCGAGGGATGACGTGATCCGGATCGGGAGGCGGGGGCAAACGTTCCTGTCTTCCTCTCCGGCAATATCGCCTTATTAACACCGACGCCTGTGTCCCCAGGGCGTCGGACGTGACGACCAGTAAAGGATCGAACCGATGACCTATGTGTACCGTTTCGGCGGCGGCGTTTCGGACGGCGGCAAGGGGGACAAGAACCTGCTTGGCGGCAAGGGCGCGAACCTGGCCGAAATGGCCTCGATCGGGCTGCCGGTGCCGCCGGGCTTCACCATCTCGACCGCGATGTGCACCCGCTATTATGAGGATGGCGAGCAGTTTCCGCAGGAACTGCGCGACGAGGTCGCCGATGGCATCGCGCATATCGAGGCGGTGACGGAAAAGCGCTTCGGTGACGCGCAAAACCCGTTGCTGGTCTCGGTTCGCTCGGGCGCGCGGGTGTCGATGCCGGGCATGATGGACACGGTGCTTAACCTCGGCCTCAACGACCAGACGGTCGAGGGGCTGGCGAAGAAGGCGGGCGACGAGCGTTTCGCCTGGGACAGCTATCGCCGCTTCATCCAGATGTATGCCGATGTCGTTCTGGAGCTGGATCACGGTGCCTTCGAAGAAGCGCTGGAGATCGCCAAGGAAGACAATGGCTTCACCCTCGATACCGAGATGTCGGCCGAGGATTGGAAGGCGCTGGTCACGACCTATAAGGGTCTGGTCGAGGAGCAATGGGGCAAGCCCTTCCCGCAAGACGTGCACGACCAGCTCTGGGGCGCGGTCGGTGCGGTGTTCGGGTCGTGGCAGTCGGAGCGCGCCAAGGTCTATCGCCGCCTGAACGACATTCCCGCCGACTGGGGCACCGCCGTCAATGTGCAGGCGATGGTCTTCGGCAATATGGGCGACACCTCGGCGACGGGCGTGGCCTTCACGCGCGATCCGTCCAAGGGCGACCGGGCCTATTATGGTGAGTTCCTCATCAACGCGCAGGGTGAGGACGTGGTCGCGGGCATCCGCACGCCGCAATATCTGACCAAGGCCGCGCGCGAGGAGGCGAATGCCAAGCCTGCCTCGATGGAAGAGGCGATGCCGGAAGTGTACGCCGAGCTGGCCGCCGTCTTCGACCAGCTCGAAACCCATTACCGCGACATGCAGGACATCGAGTTCACGGTCGAACAGGCCAAGCTCTGGATGCTCCAGACCCGTTCGGGCAAGCGCACCGCCAAGGCCGCGCTGAAGATCGCGGTCGACATGGCGAATGAAGGCCTCATCACCCGCGAGGAAGCGATCGCGCGGGTCGATCCGGCGGCGCTCGACCAGCTGCTCCATCCGACGCTGGACCCCGATGCCAAGCGCGATGTGCTGACCAAGGGCCTGCCCGCCAGCCCCGGCGCGGCGTCGGGCAAGGTGGTGTTCGATGCCGATGCCGCCGAGCGCGCGGCGGCGGCGGGCGAGGCGGTGATCCTCGTCCGTGTCGAGACTTCGCCGGAAGACATTCACGGCATGCACGCGGCCAAGGGCATCCTGACGGCGCGCGGCGGCATGACCAGCCATGCGGCGGTCGTGGCGCGCGGCATGGGGCGTCCTTGCGTCTCGGGTGCAGGATCGCTGTCGATCGACAACAAGGCCAAGCTGCTGCGTGTGGGTAGCCGTGAGGTGCGCGAAGGCGACATCCTGACGCTCGACGGGTCGACCGGCGAAGTGATGGTCGGCGCGGTCGCCACCGTGCAGCCCGAGCTGGCGGGCGATTTCGGCACGCTGATGGAATGGGCCGATCAGGTCCGTCGTCTGAAGGTGCGCGCCAATGCCGAGACCCCGCTCGACTGCCAGACCGCGCGCGATTTCGGTGCGGAGGGCGTGGGTCTTTGCCGCACCGAGCATATGTTCTTCGACGCCGCGCGGATCACGGCGGTGCGCCAGATGATCCTGGCGACGGACGAAGCGGGCCGCCGTGCCGCGCTCGCCAAGCTGCTGCCCGAACAGCGCGCCGACTTCACCGCGATCTTCGAGGTGATGGCGGGCCTGCCGGTGACGGTGCGCCTGCTCGACCCGCCGCTGCACGAATTCCTGCCGCAGCAGGAGGCCGAGTTCGCCGAGGTCGCAACCGCAGCGGGTGTCGATGTCGATACGCTGAAGCGCCGGGCCAACGAACTCCATGAGTTCAACCCGATGCTCGGCCATCGCGGTTGCCGTCTGGGCGTGACGTACCCGGAAATCTACGAGATTCAGGCCCGCGCCATCTTCGAGGCGGCTCTGGACGTGGCGGAGAAGTCGGGCGAGGCGCCGATCCCCGAGGTCATGATCCCGCTGGTCGCCACGCGCCGCGAGCTGGAGCTGATGAAGGCGGTGGTCGACAAGGCTGCGCAGGCGGTCTTCGCCGAACGCGGCAAGACGGTCGAGTATCTGGTCGGCACCATGATCGAGCTGCCGCGCGCCGCGCTGAAGGCGGGCGAGATCGCCGAGGTCGGCGAGTTCTTCTCCTTCGGCACCAACGACCTGACCCAGACCACGCTGGGCGTCAGCCGCGACGACGCCGCGCGCTTCCTGAGCGCCTATGTCGAGAAGGGCATTTACGCCAAGGACCCGTTCGTCAGCCTGGATGTCGAGGGCGTCGGCGAACTGGTCAGCCTGGCCGCCGAGCGTGGCCGCGCGACGCGGCCGGGGATCAAGCTGGGCATTTGCGGCGAGCATGGCGGCGATCCGGCGTCGATCGCCTTCTGTGAGTCGGTCGGGTTGGATTATGTCTCGGCGAGCCCGTACCGCGTGCCGATCGCGCGGTTGGCCGCAGCGCAGGCGGCGTTGAAGGCGCGGTGATTTTTGGGGGTTGGGGTTTGGCGGGTGTGTCGCCCGGCCTCTTTCCCTCCCCCATCCCCTCCCGCCTGCGGGAGGGGAGCGTTATGAGGCTACCTGCTCGCTTCTTTCAGGAGCGGTAGGCTGGTTGCAACGCCAAACTGCCATACTTGGCACGCCCCTCCCGCAAGCGGGAGGGGATGGGGGAGGGCAGGGTGTCTCACCGAGCCCCACCCCCAAAAAACCATCACCCGTGCGTCGTCACACGATTCCCGAAATCGAACCACCCACGACGCTCCCCCGCCGGATAGGCCGGACGCGCGGCGCTGGATGCGACCGGACGATAGGATGCCCGCTCCACCACCGGCGCGGCCGCGACCGGCTGGGCGCTCGCCAGTCGGTGGTTTTCCTTTTCCAACTCGGCGATGCGGTCTCGTGCCGCCGACAGCTTGGCCTCGGTGTCCTTCACCTGCGCGGCGTGCGCGTCGCGCTCGGTCGAATAGCGGGTGCGCCATTTGCGGCCGCCCGGATGGCTCGCCAGCCCGAAGAGCCAACCCGCGATGAGGACCAGCCCCAGCACGGCGAACTGCGTCGTCGAAGTGAACAGCATCGCGTCGATCCCATCCTGTTGAATTTGGTCTGTTACGACCGATCAACGACTGGGCGGCACGCTGGTTGCGAAGCCGGGTCTATTGCCCGGCGATGAGCGTATCCTTGATTGAGCAGGCGGCGGGGCCGAGAATGACGACGAACAGCACCGGCAGGATGAACAGGATCAGCGGCACCGTCATGATCGCGGGCAGCCGCGCGGCCTTCTCCTCGGCGCGCATCATGCGTTCGTGCCGGAACTCGGCCGACAGCACGCGCAGCGCACTGGCGAGCGGGGTGCCGTATTTTTCGGTTTGGATCATGGTGGTGACGACCCCGCGCAGCGAGTCGAGGTTGACCCGCATGGCGAGGTTCTCCAGCGCCTGCCGCCGGTCGGTCAGGAAGCCCAGTTCGACCGAGGTAAGCTGGAACTCGTCCCCCAGCTCGGGATAGGCGCGGCGCAGTTCGCGCGCGACGCGCGCGAAGGCCGCATCGACGGTCAGGCCCGCCTCGGCACAGATCACCATCAGGTCGAGCGCGTCGGGCAGCCCCTTGCGGATCGCGGCGGTGCGTTTGTCGACCTGGTTCTTCAACGCCAGGTCGGGGCCCTTGTAGGACAGGACCAGCGTGCCCGCGACGATCATGTAGCGGCTGAACCCGCTCCAATCGGCGAAATCCTCGGTCCCATAGACCCAAAGCGCCATCGCCCCGCCCAGCACGATCGGCAGGACGAGCCGTCCGAAGATCACCGCGACCGCCATGTCCTTCGACCGGATGCCCGCCTGGAGCAGCTTGATCTGGACGGCCTTGAGCTGTTCGTCCTGCAGCATCTTGAGCGCGCCCAGGACCTTGCGCATCCGGTCCAGCAGGGTGGCGCGGTCGATCAGCTGCGCGCGGGGTTTGGGCGCGCTGACGATGCCGTTCTTCAGCAACTCGCGCCGTTCGTTGAGCGCCCGCACCCGGCGCGTCATCGGATCGCGACTGCCGATCAGGGCATAGCCCGCCACCAGCAGCGCAAAGATGCACAGGCCCCATAGCAGCGCGGTAAGCGATGCCGGATCCAGGCCGAAAGGGGTGGACGCGGAAGCGGTCATTCAGATCTCAAAGCTAATCATGCGGGACATGATGAAGGCGCCCAGGCCCATCCAGACAAAGCCCGCGCCGCCGATCAGCATCAGGCGCGGATCGACGAAGAAGCGTGCCATATAGGGCTGGTTGATCATCCAGATCATGCCGAACACGGCAAAGGGCAGGCAGCCGATGATATAGGCCGATGCCTTGGACTCGGACGACATCGCCTTGATCTTCAGCTTCATCTGCGCCCGCTTGCGCAGCACGTCGGCCAGGTTCGACAGCGTCTCGGCCAGGTTGCCGCCGGTCTCGCGCTGGATGGCGATGGCGATGACGAAGAAGCGGAATTCGGGAATGTCGAGCCGGTCGGCGGTTTCCTGAAGCGCCGCGTCCATGCTGCGCCCGATCCGCATCCGGTCGGTGACGGCGCGGAACTCGTCCCCGATCGGGCCGGGCAGCTCCAGCGCGACGACCGCCATCGTCTCGGAGATCGGCAGGCCCGAGCGCAGGCCGCGGACCAGCAACTCGATGGCATCGGGAAAGCGCGTGACGAACTTGTTGCGGCGCTTCGCGATCATTCGCCCGACGACCATGTGCGGGAGCCAGAGGCCGATGCCGAGCCCGACCAGAAGGGCGGTGAAGAACGACCAGCCCAGGATCATCAGCAGGATCATTAGCCCGAACGCCAGTCCCGCACTTGCCATGCCATATTGGCCGACCGTCCAGTCGCGCCCGGTGCGGTCCAGCCGCGTGGCGAGCTTGGCCGGATTGGGAAGCAGGCGGCCGAACGCCTTGTCCATTCGCGTGTCCGCGGCCAGCGCGATCCCGCGCGACGCGGTGACCGCCTCCAGCGGCTTGCCGAGGTCGAGCGCGACGCGACCGCGCAGCGCCGCCAGCCGCCGCGTCTGGCTGCGCGAGCGGGCCGGGGTGGCAAAGGCCGCCATCGCCAGCATCAGCGTCAGGAAGACGCCCATGGCCAGGATCAGGGTCGCGGTCATCGACATGTTGGTCAGTCGGCCCGCGCCCGCTTGTTCAGCAGCGATTTCAGGTCGAACCGGTCGAGCAGCCCGCGCCGGGCGGGGCTGCCCGCCCCTCCGCCTTCGGCCGAGGCGCAGAGACGCTGCGTCAATTCGATCAGTGGTGCGATGGTGCGCGACGTGCGGCCCAGCTCGGCGATGGGCTTGCCGACCTTGGCGGCCTGGACGACCAGCTTGGGGTCATAGGGGATGACGAAATCCAGCGCGCGCTCGATCGAACCCTCGAAATCGCTCTGGCTGATCTCGCTCTGCGCGGGCGGCTGTACCCTGTTGGCGACGGTCAGAACCGTCACCTGGGGCGCATGCGCCTTGGCCCAGGCGAGGAGGCGGATCGTGTCGCGTGCGGCGGCCAGGGTCAGATCGGTGACCAGCACGACGGTCTGGGCCGATCCCACCAGCATCGGCTGCTGGATCATAAGACCGCGCGGCAGGTCGACGATGGTCGTCTCGAAATTGAGGCGCATCTCTTCCTGCAATTGGGCGAAAGCGAGGCCATCGGTCAGGATGGGCGCGTTGATCGGCGCTTCGGCCGACAGAATCGCCAGCTTCTCGGACGCCTTGACCATGGCGCGTTCGAGGAACAGCCCGTCGATGCGGCTGGGATTGTCGATCGCATCGACCAGCCCGCGCCCCGGCTCAAGGTCGAGCGCCAGCGCGGCGGTGCCGAAATGCACGTCGAGGTCGAGCAGCGCGGTCGTCCGCTCCAGCCGTTCGGCCATCAGCCAGCCGAGCGAGGTCGCGATGGTCGAGGCCCCGACGCCGCCGCGCACGCCGACGACCGCGACGGTGCACGGCGCCTTTTCCGGTGCGGTGTCGAGGGGGCGGGGGGCATGGGCCATGGCGCGCGCCTGGCCGATCGTATCGCGCAACTGGTCGGGATTGAGCGGCTTCAGCAGATAGTCGTGCAGCCCGCTCGTCACCAGCGATCGGTACAGGCGCACATCGTTGACCGGGCCGATCGCGATCACGATCGTGCCGGGCTCACAGACCTCCGCCAGGTTGTTGATCTCGCTGGCGGGATCGTCGGTTTCGGTCAGGTCGACGAGCAGGATCAGCGGGCTGGCCGATACCGACAGCGACTGGATCGCCCCGGACAGGCCGCCCTTCATGACCTTGTCGACCGACCAGCCCTGTTCGGCGACCAGCGGACGGATCGCCTCGGCCGTCCATTCGTCGCTGACGAAGGCGAGGAAGGGGTCGCGGACGGTCAGCATGCCGGGTTTCCAGGGGGCGTTCACTGCATGGCTCCCGCACCGGGTGCCGGGGCACCTGCGCCGCCGGTCTGGATCGTGTTGGGATCGCGCAGCACGGTACCGCCATTGCCGGTCGGCGGCGCGTTGCGCAGCGCCTTGACCGCGCGGGTCGCCGTGGCGGGATCGCTGGCCGCCGCCCCGCCGACGCCCTGGACCAGATCGGTCGGGTTGGCGACCATCGCGGCCAGGTTGCGGTTGATCGCGCATCCATGGTTGGACGAGGTCCGGCCGTCGACATCGGGCACGGTATCGCTGCGCAGGTCCGGGCAGCCCGGCACCGTCGCAAAAGCGCGCGTCACGACCACCCGAATGGTCGCGGGCGCGACCGGACGACGCGCGATCGGCGAAGCCTGACCGAGCACCAGGCCATAGCGGCCGACGATGTCCGCCACCTCGCGATACGCGGCGGGGCCGTCGCCCGCCGGGTCCTCCACGGCAACATGGTCGCCATGGCCCAAATGCAGGTTGCGCGCCCAGCCGTCGAGCCGCCGGTAGTCATCCGCCGCCAGCCGGTCGCCGGACAATGCGAGGTCGAGCACATAGTCGGTCTGCGACACGACCGGCTGATGGACCGACTCCATCCCCGGCTGACTGCCGCTCATGCAGCCGCCGGTCATCAGCAAGAGGCCGAGCGGCGCGAGAAGCGAGGAAGGACGCATGGGGCGCATTATCCTTGGGCAGGCGGTCATTCGGAAAAGCCCGGCATCGGCACATTCTTGCGGACGGGCAGCGCGGCGGCGGCGGGGGGCGTGGTCGCCGCTCCGGCGGCCATCGGGCGGCCCTGCACCGGGGGTGCCATGGTCGGCACGGGGCGTGGCTCCGGGCCGCCGCTGCCCATCCGGCCCAGCAGCACGCGTTCGGCGTCGTTGGGCGAGCGCATCCCGTCGGTCGGCAACGCGATGTCCGAGGGCGAATTGACCGGCTTCACCAGATAGGGGGTGATGATGATGACCAGCTCGGTCTCGTTGCGCTTGAAGGCGTTCGACCGGAACAGCGAGCCGATCAGCGGCAGGTCGCCCAGCCACGGCGTCTTCTCGATCGAATTGTCGCGCGAGTTGGACAGCAGGCCGCCGATCATCATGCTCTGGCCCGAACCGAGCTCCAGCGTGGTTTCGGCCCGCCGGGTGGTCAGCGCGGGGATCGAGGTGCCGCTGATCGTGACCGCGCCCAGCGACGACAGCTGCGACACCTCCGGCCGGACGCGCAGCGAGATGCGGCCGTCGGACAGGACCGTGGGCGTGTAGGACAGGCTGACGCCATATTGCTTATATTCGACCGACACCGCGCCGAAGCCGGTCGACAGTGGAATGGGAATCTCGCCGCCCGCTAGGAAGGTCGCGGTTTCGCCCGACAATGCGGTCAGATTGGGATTGGCCAGCGTCGATACCTGGCCCAGCGTTTCGCCCAGATCGATCGCACCCAGCAGGTCCATGCCCAGCACGCGCCCGCCGAGGCCCAGCGTCGTCCGCTGCGAACCGGGGTTGAATGTATACCGCGTGCCGGTCACCGCCCCGGCGGCATCGGTGACGTCGGCGATGGTCCCCGCATTACGCCCCGATGCGACGCCGAACACGAAGCCGCTGGAATTGGAATCGCGGTTCAGCAGGTTGACGCCGATCTGCTTGACGAAGCTGCGGTTCACCTCGGCGATGCGGACCTGAAGATTGACCTGGAGCGGGGTCGCGGTCTTCAACCGGCTGATGATCTTGCTGTCCTTGCCGACATAGGCCTGGACCAGCCGTTCGGCCTCGGCGGCATCGTCGGGCGAGGCGATGGTGCCGGTCAGCAGGATCAACCCGTTCATCGGCGTGGCGGTGATCTGCGCCTCGGGCATGGCCAGCTTCAGCATCCGCCCGATCGAATCGATATTGTTGCCCACCCGGACGGTCGCGGCATAGACGACCGCCCCGCCGCGCGCGGTGGCGGACACCGTCGTCTCGCCGGGCTTCTTGCCATAGATATAGAGCTGGGTCGGCGAGCGGACCTGCACGTCGGCGATGCTGTCATCGGCGACGAACAGGTCGGTCATCGGCCGGGGCAAGGTAATCAGCCGCGCCCGCCCGGTATTGATCTCCAGGGCACCCGAACCGTCCCGCGCCGAGGCGTCGCCGCCCGGCCCCGTCGGGGCCGATCGCGCGGGGGCGGGGGCAAGCAGAAGCGGCGCCAGCACCAGCACCAGCACGAAGGCCGAGGTGCGAGGCACGCGCGAAAGCATCGATCGTAGCGGCATCATCAGTTTCCACCCCCCATGGGCATGGCGCTGGGCGCGGAGGCGGCGGAACCGCTGCCGCTGCCCCGCGCGACCCGGACGCCCGCATTGTCGGGCAGGCCGCGCATCGCGCGGGCGGCGGTGGCGATCCCGGCGGTCATGGCGCCGGAGGTCGGGACGGCCGATCCATCCGCCATGGTTCCATCCGCCATCGCGATCGTCCCGTGGCTGGGCACCGAGCCGCTCTGGCGACCGGGTACGGTGCGCCGCTGATAGCGCGACACGTCGGCGCCGGTGACATAGGAGGCATGGTCGACCATCGGCTGCGCATCGCCCTTGCCATTCGGGTCGGCGGGCCGTTCGGACAGGGCGCGCAGCGACAGCGACAGGGTGCCGACCGTCTGCGCGACGGCGAGCTGTTCGGCCATTTTCGGCGTCGCCTCGACCGTGACGGTGGTGAAGGTGTGAACCGGCGTCTTGCCGTCCTCCGCCTGATTGTCGGTACGCTGGTCGGTCGCCAGCACGCGGATGTTGCGCAGGATCGTCTCGGACACCTTGAGCGGAGGGCCGTCGCCGCCGCCCACGACATCCTGGGTCAGCACCATGTCGATCCGGTCGCCGGGAAAGACGAAGCCTGCCACCGCCGTCTGCGCCGACACCGGCACGGTCACCGCGCGCATGCCGGGCGTCAGCGCGGCGGCCAGGAAGCCGCGATCGCTGGGGCTGACGACCGCGCCCTGGGTCAGCGGCTGGCCCGCGGTGATCGCATAGCGCAGCACAGTGCCCTGCAATTTGGCGATGTCGGCCTGACCCTTCACATAATAGGCACCGGCCAGCATGTCCTTGGGCCAGGGCTGGAATTTCAGCGCGGTGGGATCGATGATCGTGCCGACCGGCAGGGTGCGCGTGGCCACCAGTATCTCGGTGCGCGGCGCAGGCGCGGTCACCGCCGTCACGGCCTGCGCGACGGGCACGCTGCTACCGGATGTGACGGTTCGGGCGAATAGGGCCGTGATCCCCGCAATCAGCAGGGCCCCGACCAGCAGTAACACTTTGCGACTGTCCATCCTGCGTTCTTCGGCCTTGGCCGAGCCCTTTGCCCGGTTCGATAGGGGCGGTTAAATAGTGGGAAAGGGGTTAAATAACGGTTCCTGAAGGATCATCAGCGCGGCGATCGCGATGGCGACGCCGTAGGGCACCTCGATCGCCGCCGCCGAATCGCCCTGCTTGCGCAGGCGCAGGCGGTGGTCGACCAGCATCGCGATCGTGACCGCGCCGCCCGCGATCGACATGACCAGCATCATGCGGAACAGCGATGGCAGCGGCAGCCACAGCGCGATGGCCGCGATCATCTTCACGTCGCCGCCGCCCATCATGCCGATGCGGAAGGCCTGGGCGAACAGCAGGAACATCGCCAGCGCGACGACGATCTGCACCGCCATGCCGGGCCAGACCGCCAGCCCGCTGGTCCACCACCAGAGCGGAGCCAGCAGCGCGATGGCGATGTTCTTGGCGTCGGCGATCTCGCGGGTGCGTGCATCCTCGATTCCCGCCGACACCAGCAGCAGGACGAGCGCCCCCAGCAGCGCGATACGCATTATGGTCCATTCCATGGCATCAGGCCCTAGACGGCAGGGCTTTCAAAACCGTAACCGGGACATGGATGACCGATAGCCTGTCCCTTCGCCGCAGTTTCCCGGCCGCCGCCACGCTGTCACGCTGGCGCGCCCCCGACGGATGGGAGCATCGGCGCTTCGACTGGGCGGCCGATGCGCCGCGCGGCCGTTTGCTGTTCCAGACCGGCCGCGCCGATGTGATCGAAAAATATCTGGAGGTCTTCGCCCATCTGGTCGCGCGGGGCTGGAGCGTGACCGCCTTCGACTGGCGCGGGCAGGGCGGATCGGGGCGGCTGCTGGCCGATCGCCATGTCGGGCACGGCGGTGATTTCTCGATACTGGTCGCGGATCTGCAGGCGTTCTGGGCCGGGTGGCGTGCCGAGGATCTGGCGGGTGATCTGCCCCATGTCCTGCTGGGGCATTCGATGGGCGGGCATCTGGCCTTGCGCGCGGTGGTCGAGCGCGCGGTCGATCCGGATGCGCTGATCCTGGTTGCGCCGATGCTGGGCCTGCGCCTGCCGACGGGGGCGCTGCTGGGGGCGGGGATCATCGGCCTGATGAACGCACTGGGCCGGGCCGAGCGCGGCATCTGGGAGGCAAAGGACGGGCCCGGCCATCACACCCGCCAGCGCAACCTGACCCATGATGTCGAGCGTTTCGAGGATGAAGGCTATTGGTATCGCCAGCAGCCCGAACTGGCGCTGGGACCGCCCAGTTGGGGGTGGCTGGCCTCTGCGATGCGATCGATTCGGGCGCTCGATCGCGATCCCCGGCTGGACCGGGTGAAACTGCCCAGCCTGATGCTGGTCGCCGAGGCGGATCGGCTGGTCGACCCGCGCGCGGCCCTGGCCATCGCCGCCCGGATCGGCGCGCGGGTCGAGCGCTTCGGGCCTGAGGCGGCGCATGAACTGCTACGCGAAGTCGATCCGGTGCGGCTGCGCGCGCTGGCGGCGATCGATGGCTTTCTGGACGGGCTGACGACGTGATCCACGATGTCGCGATCGTGGGGGCCGGGATGGCCGGGGCGAGCCTTGCCGCCGCGATCGGCCCGCGCGCGCGCGTCCTGCTGCTTGAGGCGGAGGACATGCCCGGCCGCCATGCGACGGGGCGCTCGGCGGCCTTCTGGTCGGAAACCTATGGCGGCCCGGCGGTGCAGCCGCTGACCACGGCGTCGGGGGCCGCGCTGCGCGACGGGGGGTATCTGACCCCGCTCGGCTCGCTGCATGTCGGGCGCGCAGAGGATGACTCGCGGATCGAGCGACTGCTCGCCGATTTTGCCGGGAGCGGGGTGGAATTGTCCCGCGTCGACCCGGCGTCGCATATTCCCGGCCTTCGCCCCGAATGGGTCCACGGCGTCTGGGAGCCGAGCTGCGCCTATATCGACGTCGCCGCGCTCCATGCCGATTACCTGGCGGCGGCAAAGGCGGCGGGGGCGGAAATCAGGACGGACGCCGCCGTGACGGGCGCCGGTCGGCGCGACGGCGTCTGGCATCTGGAAACCCGCGCCGGGCTGTTCTCCGCCAGATTGCTCGTCGACGCGGCGGGTGCGTGGGCGGACGAGGTGGCGAAGCTCGCGGGCGTCGCGCCGATCGGCATCACCCCCTATCGCCGGACCATGGTGCAACTGCGCACCGACCCGCCCGTGCCTGAAGGACTTCCCCATGTCGTCGACATAGCCGGGAATTTCTATTTCAAGCCAGAGGCGGGCGGGCGGCTCTGGCTGACCCCGCATGACGAAAGCCCGAGCGCGGCGTGCGACATCGCGCCGGAGGAATGGGACGTGGCGGTCGCCATCGACCGGCTGGAGAAGGTCGTCGACTGGCGCGTCGAAGCGGTGGAGCGCCGTTGGGCGGGTCTGCGCAGCTTCGCTCCCGATCGCGCGCCGGTGTACGGATTCGATCATAAGACGCCGGGCTTCTTCTGGTGCGCCGGGCAGGGCGGCTTCGGCATCCAGACCGCCCCCGCCGCATCGGCGATGGCGGCGGCGCTGCTGCTGGGCGAGGGGGATGTGCCGGAGGGGCTGGACGCCGAACGCTATGGCGCTGGCCGATTTCCTGCTATGCGTTGATCGCTTCTTTTCAGGAGAGATCACCATGGCGCACAGCTTTGCGATCGAGAAGAACAAGGCGGGCGAGTATGTCGCCAAGTTTCGCTACAACAGCGAACTCATCTGGTGGACCGAGGGCTATGCCAGCAAGGCCGGTGCCCGCAACGCGATCGAATCGGTCCTGAAGAACGGCCCCGGCGCGCCGATCCATGAACCGGAATAAGGCGGGTCAGCGCAGCGGGCGGGCCATTTGCGTCGTGATCCGAGTGCCAGTCGGATCGGGGGTGAAGGTGATCGGCACCTCGACATTCTGACCACAGGCCGCGACGATCCAGCTTTCGTGCCATGCCTTATCGGCGGTCGTGACTAAACCGTCATAATGAGTATGACGGACATGCGGCGTCACGCAATTCGGCGCGACCGCTTTGGCTGCCAGCCATGCATAGCGTAATGCGTCGCGTTGCAACGTCGGATCGGCATGGGTGTCACCCGGCAAAGCGACAATGCTGGTGATCTTCTCATCCGGCTGGCCCCGGAAGAAAATATTGATGGTCGTGTCGTTGTCGCATCCCCGGACGGGAAAGCTCTGTTTCCAGGCGCCCGCCACCGGATAGCCATCCGGCGCGAAACGAACCGGAGCGAGCACGGTGACAGTCGATCCTGCGGAAATCAGCGTGGGACAGCGTTGGAACACATCGGCGGTCAGGGCGGCGAACAGGCGCTGAATGTTGCCTTGATAGCCGGACGACCGGACCAGGGCCTGTAGCTGACCCGGTGGTTGTGTACTCGTGCCGTCGCCAAACATACCGACGCCAAAGACGGTCGCAATGGCGGCAGCGATCAACAAGACACGTCCCCTTATTCTCTGTCATGGGGACGTAGCGCAGGCCGCATGACAGTCGGATGGACCCGACTGCCAATTTTCGTCATCCGGGCAAGAGGTCGCTACTTTCGAAACGTCTCCGCCGCGTCGCTCGCCAGCTTGTCGGCGCGTTCATTGTCGGGGTGGCCCGCATGGCCCTTGACCCATTTCCATTCGATCTGGTGGCGCTCGGCGGCGGCGAGCAGCGCCTGCCAGAGTTCGGCGTTCTTGACCGGCTTCTTGTCTGCGGTGCGCCAGCCGTTGCGCTTCCAGCCGTGAATCCACTTGGTCAGGCCGTCCATCACATAGCGGCTATCGGTCGACAGCGTGACGGCGCAGGGGCGCTTGAGGGCGTTCAGCGCCTCGATCGCGGCCATCAGCTCCATGCGATTGTTGGTCGTCAGCGCCTCGCCGCCGGACAATTCCTTTTCGTGTGCGCCCGATCGGATCAGCGCGCCCCAGCCGCCGGGGCCGGGATTGCCCTTGCACGCGCCATCGGTAGCGATCTCGACCGGGGTCACAGGCCCGCCTTTCCGTCGCGATACGCGATATAGCGCCGCCAATAGGCCAGCGGGTCCTTGCGCGTCACCAGCGCGTCGGCGGGGGTGTTCAGCCAGTCCCATGCCCGCGACAGGGCAAAGCGCAGGCACGCGCCCATCGCCAGCCGCGCGAACGCCGTGCGCTCGGTCTCGGACAGCGGGAAGTGGCGCGTATATCCCTCGACCAGCGCCACGCCGATCTCGGGCGCATAGGACTTACCGCTGGCATCGAAGCTCCAAGCGGAGTGCATGACGGCGAGGTCGTAGATGCGGTAGTCGGTGCAGGCGAAATAGAAATCGATCAGCCCGGTGACCTTGTCGCCCAGCACCAGCACATTGTCGGGGAACAGGTCGGCATGGATGACGCAGGTGTCGAGCGCCTGATCCTCCCAGCCGTCCAGCACCAAGTCCAGCGCCTCGGCCAAGGCGTCGTGCAGGCCCGGCTCGATCCGGTCGAGATCGCGTCCGCATTGCGCGAACAGCGGACGCCAGCTGGCGTGGCCCATCGAATTGGCGCGGTTCTGCGGGAAGTCCTGCACCGCCCGGTGCATCGCGCCCATCGCATCCGCCGCCGCCAGCGCCTGGGCCGGGGTGGGGTGCGACAGCGACACGCCGGTCAGGAACTGGATCAGGCAGGCGGGGCGACCCGCCAGTTCCTGAATCTCGACGCCCTGCCGGTCCTTGATCGCGGGCGGCACGGGCAGGCCTTTGGCCGCCAGGTGGTCGAGCAGCGCGAGGAAGAAGGGCAGGTCGCCCGCCGCCACGCGCTTTTCGTACAGGGTCAGGATGAAGCGCGCGGTCGTGGTGTCGACCAGATAATTGCTGTTCTCGACGCCCTCGGCGATCCCCTTGGCGGAGATCAACTCGCCCACGTCATAGCGTGCCAGAAACGCCGACAGCGCCTCGGCCGAAACCTGCGTATAGACGGCCATGGATCAGGCGGCCGCTTCCAGCCCGCGCGGCAGCTTGAAGGCGATGGTCTCGCGCGTGGTCTCTTCCTCACGCTCGGTGACGGTGAAGCGTTCCGACAGGCGATCGACCAGTTCGCGGACCAGCAGCTCGGGGGCGGAGGCACCGGCGGTCAGGCCCAGCGTCTTGACGTCGTCCAGGAACGCCCAGTCGAGTTCGGCGGCGCGCTGGATCAGCTTCGCGCGCTTGCCCGCCCGCTCGGCCACTTCGACCAGCCGCAGCGAGTTGGAGGAGTTGGGCGCGCCGATCACCAGCACCGCGTCGCACTCGGCCGCGATCGCCTTGACGGCGGCCTGGCGGTTCGACGTGGCGTAGCAGATGTCCTCGCCGCGCGGCCCCTGGATCGTCGGGAAGCGGCGCTGCAACGCCTCGATCGTCGCCGCGGTGTCGTCGACCGACAAGGTGGTCTGGGTCAAGAAGGCGAGGTTGTCGGGATCGGCCGGGGTGAAGGCCTCGACATCGGCGACCGTCTCGACCAGCGACATCGAGCCTTGCGGCACCTGGCCGAAGGTGCCGATGACTTCCGGGTGCCCGGCATGGCCGATGAAGACGATGTGGCGGCCCATCTCGACCAGCCGCTCGGCCTGGCGATGCACCTTGGAGACGAGCGGGCAGGTGGCGTCGAAATATTCGAGGCCCCGGCTTTCGGCATCGGCGGGTACCGACTTGGGCACGCCGTGCGCGGAGAACACGACATGCGCATTCTCGGGCACCTCGTCCAGTTCCTCGACGAAGATCGCCCCCTTGGCCTTCAGGCTGTCGACCACGAACTTGTTGTGGACGATCTCGTGCCGGACATAGACCGGCGCGCCATGTTTCTCGATCGCGAGTTCGACGATGCGGATGGCGCGGTCGACGCCTGCGCAAAAGCCGCGCGGGGCGGCGATCAACAGGTCGAGCGGCGGCTTCGGGGCGTCGGTCAGGGATGCGGTCATGGATGCGGCTCTACGCCATTGCTTGCGCGCGTCCAAGCCGGTTCCTATGCTGGCGACCAAACCGGCATCCTGCTTCGGCAACCAGAATAGGCGTTTCGACCTGTGAAAGCATCGTTTCTCGCTCCCGTTGCCCTTGCGCTCGTTCTGGGGGGCTGCGCCCGCACGGGTGAAATCGACGCCTCGGGCGGCATCACCGCCGTCCGCTCGGCATGCCCGGTGGTCGGCGTCGCGGCGGGGACCGGCGACATCACGCTGTTCAAGACCCCAGGCGCCACGGATGAGCGGTCGATCGACCTGATCGCCAACATGACCAATGTCCGCGGCAATTGTGCCGACGCAGGAGCCGACATCGTGACGACGGTCAGCTTCGAGGTCGAGGCGCGGCGTACCGACACCGCGGCGGCACGCGACGTGGTGCTGCCCTATTATATCGCGATCGTGCGCGGCGGGACCAACGTGGTCGCCAAGCGGGTCGGCCGCGTGAACGTGCATTTTGACGCGGGCCAGGCGCGTGGCCAGGTGGCGGGGGAGGCGTCCACCACCATTTCGCGTGCGGCGGCGACGCTGCCCGACGATGTCCGCGAAAAGCTGACCCGCCGTCGCAAGGCCGGGGACGAGGATGCGGCGGTCGATCCGCTGACCAACCCCGAGGTGCGCCAGGCCGTGGCGAGCGCCAGCTTCGAGGCGCTGGTCGGATTCCAGCTGACCGATGCGCAGCTGCGGTACAACGCGACCCGATAAAATCGCCGCGTTGCGGCCCCTCCACCACGCCTTTCGGGCGCGGTCCCCCTCTCCAAGCGAGCTTGGGGAGGAATGAGCGCCGCATCCCACTCCTCCCCATCTCAGATGGGGAGGGGGACCGCCGCGAAGCGGTGGTGGAGGGGCATGGTTCCCAGCTTTCCACATCTTTCCATGCACCGCTTGCCGTTCCCCGATTGACTTGGCGCAACCCTGTCGGCAGAGGGCGCGGCGTCGATGTCGGACATGTCCGACATAGGCGCGCGCGGGAGAGCGCCGGGGTCATCTTTCAGGTGACGAAAACCCGGCCGCCGAAGGAGCAACCACCCCGGAATCTCTCAGGCAAACGGGACCGCGCGATCGCCATCGACACTCTGGAAAGCGTGCCCGGCCTTTGGCCTTGGGCACCACCGAAGGGGTAAGCCGGAATTTCCGGCGAAAGCTCTCAGGTTCCGTGACAGAGGGGGATCGGATCGGGTAAGGACATTTGCGTCCCTAGCCGACACCCTTTTGACGGAGACCGGCCCCGTGAGCGACGCAACCGACCTGAACGTAGAAGACGCCCCCGAGGGTCAGGACATCATCCAGACGCTGCCGCTGGACGCATGGCATCGTGCGCGCGGCGGACGGATGGTCCCCTTCGCCGGGTACGAGATGCCGGTCCAGTATGAAGGCATCATGGCCGAACATCTCTGGACCCGCGAATCGGCCGGGCTGTTCGACGTCAGCCACATGGGTCAGGTGGTCTTCACCGGCGAGAATGGTCTCGGCCCCGTCATCACCGCGCTGGAAAAGGTCCTGCCGGGCGACATCACCGGCCTTGGCGGTCGAAAGAACCGCTATTCGCTGCTGCTCAACGAAGAGGGCGGCATCCTCGACGACCTGATGGTGACCAAGCGCACCCTGGACGGCGCCGAGGAACTGTACATGGTCGTCAACGGCGCGACGAAGTATGACGATATCGCCTATCTGCTCGACTTCATCCCCGATGATGCGACGCTGAACCTGCTCGACGAGCAGGCGCTGCTGGCGCTCCAGGGGCCCAAGGCGGTCGATGCGCTGTCGCGGATCGTGCCGGGCGTCGAGGCGCTGGTGTTCATGACCGCCGCCGACTTCACCTGGAACGACGTGCCGCTGTGGATCAGCCGCTCGGGCTATACCGGCGAGGACGGCTACGAGATTTCGATCCCCGCCGAACATGCCGCGGCCTTTGCCGACCGCTTGTGCGAACAGGCCGAGGTGAAGCCGATCGGCCTGGGCGCGCGCGACTCGCTGCGTCTGGAGGCGGGGCTGCCGCTCTATGGCCATGACCTCGACCCCGAGACGACGCCGGTGATGGCCGATCTCGGCTTTGCGCTGGCGAAGAAACGCCGCGAGGCGGCCGATTTCCTGGGCGCCGAACGCATCCTGGCCGAGCGCGAGAACGGCCCCGCAGTCAAGCGCGTCGGCCTGACCGTCGCGGGCCGCCAGCCGGTGCGCGAGGGCGCGTCGGTCGTCGCCGAGGATGGTTCGGTCATTGGTCGCGTGACCAGCGGCGGCTTTGCCCCCTCGATGGGTGCGCCGATCGCCATGGCCTATGTGCCGACCGATCTGGCCGCCCCCGGCACCACCGTCAAACTGCTTCAGCGCGGCAAGACCCATGACGCCACCGTCACGGCCATGCCGTTCGTCCCCCATCGTTACGTTCGTTCAGGAGCCAAGTGACCATGAGCCGCTATTTCACCGAAGATCATGAGTGGATCGACGTCGACGGTGATGTCGGCACGGTCGGCATCTCCGATTATGCGCAGGGCGCGCTGGGCGACATCGTGTTCGTCGACGTTCCTGAGGAAGGTCGCGAGCTGTCCAAGGGCGACGAGGCCGCGGTGGTCGAGTCGGTCAAGGCCGCGTCGGACGTGTACGCGCCCGTGTCGGGCACCGTGGTCGAGGGCAATGCCCAGCTGGCCGACGAGCCCGCGCTGGTCAACAGCGACCCCGAGGGCGAGGGCTGGTTCTTCAAGATCACGCTGTCGGACGCGTCCGAGCTGGACGGCCTGATGGACGAAGCCGCCTACGCCGCGTTCGTCGCGAAGCTGTGATTTTCTTACTCCCCTCCCGCAGGCGGGAGGGGCTGGGGGAGGGGACTCGTTCTCCCCCGGACCATCAGGCTTGTTGAAGCCGACTGCCCTCCCCCGACCCCTCCCGCCTGCGGGAGGGGAGAAGAAGGGGAAGGACGATGACCCCTCGATCCGCGAGGTTTTCGGGGTGAGGGGCGGAGAAATGGAACGCATGCGCTACCTGCCCCTTACCTCTTCCGATCGTGCCGAGATGCTCTCGGTGATCGGCGCGGGATCGGTCGACGATCTGTTCGTCGACGTTCCCGAATCCGCCCGCCTGTCCGGCCCCATCGAGGGCCTGCCCAACCACGCCTCCGAACTGGCGGTCGAGCGGCACATGACCGCGCTCGCCCGCAAGAACACGGTCGCGGGCGACGTGCCCTTCTTCCTGGGCTGCGGCGCCTACCGCCATCATGTGCCCGCCAGCGTCGATCACCTGATCCAGCGCGGCGAGTTCCTGACCGCCTACACGCCCTATCAGCCGGAAATCGCGCAGGGCACGTTGCAGATGCTGTTCGAGTTCCAGACGCAGGTCGCGCGTCTGCTCGGCACCGATGTCGCCAACGCCTCCATGTATGACGGCTCGACCGCCTGCTGGGAAGCGATCGGCATGGCGCGGCGCATCACCAAGAAGTCGAAGGCGATCCTGTCCTCGGGCCTGCACCCGCACTATGTCTCGGTCGCCAAGACGATGGCGAAGTATACCGGCGACACGCTGGAAACCGGCACGCCGGTCCTGACCGCGCAGACCGATATCGACCAGATGATCGCGGCGATCGACGGCGACACGTCGTGCGTCGTCGTCCAGTACCCGGATATTCTCGGCCGCATCGCCGACCTGACCCCGCTGGCCGAGGCGTGCCACGCCAAGAAGGCGCTGCTGATCGCCGTCGTGACCGAGCCGGTCGCGCTGGGCGCGATCCGCTCGCCGGGCGAGATGGACGCCGACATCGTCGTCGGCGAAGGCCAGTCCCTGGGCGTCGGGCTCCAGTTCGGTGGGCCTTATGTCGGCCTGATGGGCTGCAAGGATAAGTATATCCGCCAGATGCCCGGCCGCTTCTGTGGCGAGACGGTGGACGCGGACGGCAAGCGCGGCTTCGTGCTGACGCTGTCGACCCGCGAGCAGCATATTCGCCGTGAAAAGGCGACGTCGAACATCTGCACCAATTCGGGTCTGTGTGCGCTCGCCTTCTCGATCCACATGACGCTGCTGGGTGAGGCGGGCCTGCGCCGGATGGCGGGGATCAACCACGCGAATGCCTGTCGCGCGGCGGATCGTCTGGCCAAGGTGCCGGGCGTCAAGCTGGTCAACGACGTGTTCTTCAACGAGTTCACGCTCGATCTGGGTCGCGAGGCGCGGCCGATCGTGCGGACGCTCGCCGAGCGCGGCGTGCTGGCGGGCGTGTCACTCGGGCGGCTCTATCCGGGCGAGGACGCGCTCGCGAACGGACTGGTAGTGGCGGTCACCGAAACGGTGACGGCGGAGGATATCGAGACGCTTGCCAAGGCTCTCGAGGAGGTGCTGGCATGACGATCAACCAGAGCGGCTGGAAGCCCACGAGCCCCGAAGTCAAGGACGGCGAGGTCGCAGGCACCTTCACCGGTAACCGCGCGCTGATGCTGGAAGAAAAGCTGATCTTCGAGATCGGCGATGACAAGACGACCGGCGTCGACTTTGCCGAGGGCGATGTCGCGGGTTCGCGTCTGGGCGACCTGAGCCGCAAGGACCCGATCGGCCTGCCGGGCCTGTCGGAGCCGGAGACGGTGCGTCACTACACCCGCCTGTCGCGTCAGAATTACGCGATCGACCTCGGCCTGTTCCCGCTGGGTTCGTGCACGATGAAGCACAATCCGCGTCTGAACGAGAAGATGGCCCGCCTGCCGGGCTTCAGCGACGTTCACCCGCTCGCGCCCGTCGATACGGTGCAGGGCGCGCTGGAGGTCATTCACCAGCTGGCGCACTGGCTGGTCACGCTGACCGGCATGACCTCGGTCGCGATGAGCCCCAAGGCGGGCGCGCATGGCGAGCTGTGCGGCATCCTCGCGATCAAGGCGGCGCTGGAGAAGCGCGGCGAGGGCCATCGCAAGGTCATCCTGGTGCCGGAATCGGCGCACGGGACCAACCCGGCGACGGCGGCCTTCGCGGGCTTCTCGGTTGAAGATATCCCCGCGACCGCCGACGGTCGTGTCGACACGGCGGCGCTGAAGGCGCGGCTGGGGCCGGACGTGGCGGGCGTGATGATTACGAACCCGAACACCTGCGGCCTGTTCGAACGCGACCTGAAGGATATTTCCGACGCGGTCCATGCAGCGGGCGGATACGTTTATTGCGACGGCGCGAACTTCAACGCCATCGTCGGGCGCGTGCGTCCGGGCGATCTGGGCGTCGATGCGATGCACATCAACCTGCACAAGACCTTCTCGACCCCGCATGGCGGCGGCGGGCCGGGTTCGGGGCCGGTGGTGTTCTCGGAGGCGCTGACGCCCTTCGCGCCGCTGCCCTTCGTCGAGAAGACGGGTGAGGGCTTCCGCCTGGTCGAGGAGGAAAATGCCGACGACCATCACGCCGACAGCTTCGGCCGCATGGTCGCCTTCCACGGCCAGATGGGCATGTTCACCCGCGCGCTGACCTATATCCTCAGCCACGGTGCCGACGGCCTGCGCCAGGTCGCCGAGGATGCGGTGCTGAACGCCAACTATGTCCTGCGTTCGCTGGAAAACACGCTCGACGCGCCCTTCGCCAAGAGCGGTCCGTGCATGCACGAAGCCATCTTCTCGGACGAAGGGCTGGCCGAGGGCTTCTCGACGATCGACGTCGCCAAGGCGCTGATCGACGAGGGTTTCCACCCGATGACCATGTATTTCCCGCTGGTCGTCCACGGCGCGATGCTGGTCGAGCCGACCGAGACCGAGTCGAAGGCGGCGCTCGATCAGTTCATCGGCGCGCTGGCGTCGGTGGCGGAGCGTGCCAAGGCGGGCGATCCCTCGCTCAAGACCGCACCGCACTTCGCGCCGCGCGCCCGCCTCGACGAAACGCTCGCCGCGCGCAAGCCCGTGCTGGTGTGGAAGGACAAGGCCGCCTGATCGACATCCAGTGATGGGTTTCTTCCCTCTCCCCTGTCCAGGGGAGAGGGAAGAGGAGGGCCGAAGGTCGATCGGTTCTGGCTTCAAAGCGCGGTGAACAGGCAAATCGCACCCAATATCACCCCCGGCGCATTGGCGAAGACGATCGGCCAGTCCCGCTTCTCGCGTAAAAACCCGTAAGCCACCCAAAGCGCGCAATTCACCATCGTCGCCAGCGGCTGGATGACCGAGCCCTTCTGTCCCGCCAGATTGAACCGGATCTGGTCGATATAGGACAGGTACATCATCACCGCCGTTGCGGTCGCGATCCAGCCGAGTAGCATCAGTTTCCGTTCGCTCACGGTGTCGAAATCTCCTCAAATGTCTGTGAAATCGATTGAAGTGCCTTGTGCCGAGGCGCAAGCGACGCGGGATGGTCCGAGCCTGGGAAGGGGCGAAGATGCACTTTGACGAGGATGACGCCGCGACGCTGGAGACGATCCTGCGCTGGCGGCGGGATGTCCGGCATTTTCGCACCGACCCGGTCGACGAGGCCATACTGGCCCGGCTGGCGGAGGTGATGGCGCTGGCCCCCTCGGTCGGCAATGCGCGGCCGTGGCGGGTGCTCCGCGTCGAGGACCCCGCGCTGCGCGCCGCCGTCCGGGCGGATTTCGAGCGTTGCGACCGGGCGGCGGCGGCTGGCTATGACGATACGCAGGCCGCCGCTTACCGGGCGCTGAAGCTTGCCGGACTGGACGCCGCGCCAGTGCAGCTGGCGGTCTTCACCCATATCGATCCGGTCGCGGGCCACGGGCTGGGCCGCCGCACCATGCCTGAGACGCTGCGCCAGTCGACCGCGATGGCGATCCACACGCTCTGGCTGGCGGCGCGGGCAGCCAATCTGGGGCTGGGGATGGTGTCGATCCTCGACCCCGTTGCCATGGAGCGGCTGTTCGCGGTGCCCGACGACTGGGCCTTCACCGCCTATCTGTGCCTGGGCCATGCCGAGTGGGACGACGACACGCCACTGCTCCACCGCGCCGGATGGCAGGAGAACGCGCCGACCCGCTGGGAAATGCGATAGGCGAAGACCCCGGGGTTAATCCTCTGCCGTTGCCGAGATCGTCTGCCGCTTGCCCAGTCTCTGCTCGCGCCATACGATGAACAATCCGCTCGCGATGATGAGCGGCGCGCCAGCCCAAGTAGTCGAGGCGGGCAGGACCCCGAACATCGCCCAGCCATAGACCGTCGCCCAGATCAGCCCGGTATAATCCATCGGCACGACGGCGGTGACGGGCGCCAGCCGTGACGCGGCCGTCAGCGCCAGCTGCGCCAACCCGCCGACCACGCCGATCGATGCCAGCACCGCCCAGATGAGGGCGCTATGTCCCTGAACGTGAAAGGCATAGGGAACGGCGATGAAGGGAAGGGTCAGGACGGTGAAGTAGAAAACGGTCGTGCCCGCCGGTTCGTCACGCAACTGCCGCAGCACGATCGCGACGATGGCGACGAACATCGCCGCCATCAGCCCTACAAAGGCCCCGAACAGCGACATGTCGTTGGCGCCCGGCCTCACGACGATCAGGACCCCGACAAAGCCCAACAGGACCGCGCTCCACCGCTGGAGTCCCGTCCGCTCGCCCAGCACCAGCGCGCCGAGCAGGGTGGCGAAGATCGGCACGGTGAACTGGAACGTCGTCGCCTCCGCCAGCGGCAGCAGGATCACCGCGCCGAAGGTAAAGACCATGCCGACCAGTCCGATCATCGCCCGTGTCGCATGGCCCTTCAACCGCGTCGTGCGCAGCGCTCGCAACCCGCCGGGTCCGGCCATGACAAAGGCCAGCACGACGGGCAGGGCGCAGAACTGGCGAAAGAACATGGTTTCGGACAGCGTCGCCCCGTGCGACACCGCCAGCTTGATGAGTGCCGACATGGTCGACAGGAAGAAGATGGCGATCAGGCGCAGGCCGATGCCTTTGAGCACGCGGTCGCCGGTCATGCGGCCGTTTCTAACGATTGCGGCGGTGCAGCGAAACCCCGAACGCACGGCCCCTTGGCGAAACCGGGTCTTTGCCGCTATCGGGCTGGCATGAAGCACGCTCTGTCCGTCACCCGCGACGCGGATTTCTCCGCCTGGTATCAGTCCGTCATCGCCGAGGGCGATCTGGCCGAGGAATCGGGCGTCCGCGGCTGCATGGTCATCCGCCCCTGGGGCTATGGCATCTGGGAGCGTATTCAGCGGCTGCTCGACGATCGCATCAAGGCGACGGGGCATGAGAATTGCTATTTCCCGCTCTTCATCCCGCTCAGCTATTTCGAGAAGGAGGCCGAGCATGTCGACGGCTTCGCCAAGGAAATGGCGGTCGTCACGCACCACCGGCTGATCGCGGACGGCAAGGGCGGGCTGGTCCCCGATCCCGAGGCGAAGCTGGAAGAGCCGCTGGTCGTCCGCCCGACCTCGGAGACGGTGATCGGCACCGCCTTTGCCCGTTGGGTCCAGTCGTGGCGCGACCTGCCGGTGCTCATCAACCAGTGGGCCAATGTCGTCCGCTGGGAAATGCGCACCCGCATGTTCCTGCGCACCGCCGAATTCCTGTGGCAGGAGGGGCATACCGCGCACGCCACGGTCGACGAGGCGCGTGCCGAGACGCTTCAGATGCTGGAAGTCTATCGGACCTTTGCCGAAGATTGCTTGGCGGTCCATGTCATCGCCGGTGAGAAGCCCGAGAATGAGCGCTTCCCCGGCGCGGTCGCGACCTATTCGATCGAGGCGATGATGCAGGACGGCAAGGCGCTTCAGACAGCGACCAGCCACTTCCTGGGCGACAATTTCGCCAAGGCGCAGAATATCCGCTTCCAGAATGCCGAGGGCGGGCTCGACTTCGCCCAGACGACCAGCTGGGGCATGACCACGCGCACGATCGGCGCGATGATTATGGTCCACGGCGACGATGACGGCATGCGCGTGCCGCCCAAGGTCGCGCCGTGGCAGGTGGTGATCGTGCCGATGCTGCGCGATCAGCCCGAGGACGAGGCGCTGCTGGCCTATTGCCGCGACCTGCAGAAGGAACTGGCCGCCGGGTCTGCCTTGGGCGAGCCGATCCGCGCAATGGTCGATGCGCGTGCGCAAAAGGCCGCCAACAAGCGCTGGGGCTGGGTCAAGAAGGGCGCGCCGGTCATCATCGAGGTCGGCGGCCGCGACATGGCGGGCGGCAACGTCTCGGTCATCCGCCGCGATCGTCTGTACCGCGAGGACGGCAAGCTCGACTCGGTCGTAAGCCCGCGCGGCGATTTCGTGAGCGGTGTTGCCGACCTGCTGGCCGACATCCAGGGCGAACTCCATCGCCAGTCGGCTGAGCGGTTGAAGGCACAGATTTCTCCGGTCGATGACTGGGCGAGCGTCGAGGCGCATTTCGCGGACGGCGTGAAGAATCCCGGCTGGGTCGACCTCCGCTGGGCCAAGCCCACGGGGGCGGAACTGGAACAGGTGGTCGAGAAGCTGAAGGGCCTGAAGCTGACCATCCGCAACGCGCCGATGGGCCAGACCGGGTGCGATGACGGCCTTTGCATCTTCACCGGCCGTGAGGCGGTGGAGCGTGTGCTGATCGGCCGGGCGTATTGATGCAAACGCCCCCTCCCGCAGGCGGGAGGGGATATCCATCGCACTCCCCCTCCCGCCTGCGGGAGGGGCTTAAAAGTAGGCCTTAACCGCGAACCAACCCCGCCCAGGGCAAATCCGGCCCGGCGGGGACAATCCCGGTCGGGTTCAGCTCCAGATGGCTGGCATAATAATGCGTCTTGATGTGATCGAGATGCACCGTCTCCGCGACCGCCGGGATCGCCAGCATCCGCTCCAGCAGGCCCTCCAGCGCCGGATAATCCTGCACCCGCCGGACATTGCATTTGAAATGCCCGTGATAGACCGCGTCGAAGCGGACGAGCGTGGTGAACAATCGAATGTCGGCCTCGGTCATTCGGCCCCCGACCAGCCATTCACGGCCCGTCAGCCGTTCCTCCAGCGAATCCAGCTCGGCGAAAAGCGGCCCGACGGCTTCGTCATAGGCTTGCTGGCTCTTGGCGAAGCCGCATTTGTACACGCCGTTGTTCACCCGGTCATAGACGGGGCCGTTGACCGCATCGACCTCCTCACGAAGCTCGGCGGGATAGAAATCGCCCGGCCGTGCGCCGAGCCCGTCGAACGCGGTGTTGAACATGCGGATGATCTCCGCCGACTCATTGCTGATGATCGTGTCGCGCTGCTTGTCCCATAGCACCGGCACCGTGACCTTGCCGCTATAGCCATCGCGAGCCCGGGCATAGAGCTGCCACAGATAGTCCGAACCGTACAGCAAATCGCCGGTGCCGCCCCGCTCGGTGGCGAAAGTCCAGCCATTCTCGCGCATCAACGGATCGACCACCGACACATCGATCATGTCCTCCAGGCCCTTGAGCGCGCGGACGATCAACGTGCGATGCGCCCACGGGCAGGCATAGGAGACATAGAGGTGATAACGTCCCGGCTCGGCGCGGTGGCCGGTCTGGCCGTCGGGGCCAGGCCCACCATCCGCCGTCACCCAGTCGCGGAAACCGGAATCGGGGCGTTTGAAGCTGCCCTTTTCGTCTGACTTGAACAGCCCATCTGCGTGCCAGACGCCGTCCACCATATTACCCATGCGTGTGTCTCCTTTTGGGGAGGGTACGCATGGGGCAGGGGAGCGATCCGCCAAGGTGCGTCATTGCGAGCGTAGCGAAGCAATCCAGTGTCCGGGCAAGACGCCAGGGATGGCTTCGCTACGCTCGCAATGACGGTCAGCGCCGCTTACCGTTGTGGCGGATATTCGCGGGCCGCCCGCGCCGTTTCAGCACCCGGCGCGGCTCGGGCGCCGCGCCCTTGCCGTCGGGCAGCTCGAAACGCAGCGCCCCCGACACCGGGTTCGCCTCGGCCAGGCGCAGCGGCAGGCGCTGGCCCAGCTTGTAGATTTCGCGGCTCTTCTCGCCGAGCAGTTGCTGCGAGCCTTCGTCATAATGGAAGTAATCGCCGCCCAGGTCGCGGATCGGCATCAGGCCGTCGCCGCCCACGCCGTCGACGGTGGCGAAGAAGCCGAAATTGGTGACGCCGGTGATCCGCGTCTCGACCACCTGCCCGACATGCTCGGACAGATAGGCCGCGACATAACGATCGATCGTCTCGCGCTCCGCATCCATCGCGCGGCGCTCATATTGGCTGATCGATGTGCCCAGCCGCTCCATTTCGTCGCCTTCGGGCAGCAACCCGCCATCGCCCAGCTTATAGGCCCCCACCAGTGCGCGATGGACGACGAGGTCGGCATAGCGCCGGATCGGCGAGGTGAAATGCGCGTAGGAGCCGAGCGACAGGCCGAAATGCCCCTGGTTGACCGGCGCATAATAGGCCTGGGTCTGCGAACGCAGGATCTGCTCCATCACCTGCGGCTTGAAATCCGCATCGCCGATCTTGTCGATGATTCGGTTGAAGGTCGCCGGGCGGATCACCTGGCCCATGGCGAAGGGGATGTCGAAGGTTTCGAGATATTCCTTCAGCGCGACCAGCTTGGTGCGGCTGGGCACCTCATGGACGCGGTACATGACGGGTGCCTTCTTCGCCTCCAGCGCCTTGGCGGCGGCGACATTGGCGGCGATCATGTAATCCTCGATCAGCCGATGCGCATCCAGCCGCGCGCGCGGCGCGACCGACAGGATGCGGCCATTCTGGTCGAGCACCACGCGCCGTTCGGGCAGGTCGAGGTCGAGCGGCTCGCGGTCGTCGCGCGCCTTGGCCAGTGCGGCCCAGCAGTCCCAGAGCGGGCGCAGCGCCGTCTCGGTCAGCGGATACGACAATTCGCCGTCGATCGCTGCTTGCGCATCCTCATAGGCGATGTTCGCCGCCAGCCGGACGACCGCGCGGGTGAAGCGGAAGCTCTTGAGCTTGCCGTCCTTCGTCACCTGGAGATGACAGGCGAGCGCGGCGCGGTCCTCGCCCTGTTTCAGTGAACAGACATCGGCCGACAGGATCTCGGGCAGCATCGGCACGACCCGGTCGGGGAAATAGACCGAATTGCCGCGCCGCCGCGCATCCTTGTCGATCGCCGAGCCGGGGCGGACATAGAAGCTGACATCCGCGATCGCGACGATGGCGCGCCAGCCGTCTGGATTGGCGGGATCGTTATCGGGCGCGGCCCAGACCGCATCGTCATGGTCGCGCGCATCGACCGGGTCGATCGCGACGATCGGTAGGTCGCGCAGGTCCTCGCGGTCGTCGCCCAGCGGCTGGCGCGCGACCCGCTCGGCCTCCTCCAGCGTCTCGGGCTGGAAGCGGTCGGGAATTTCGAACTTGTGGATCGCGATCAGTGAGAAGCTGCGCGGGGCGAAGGGATCGCCCAGCCGCTCGACGACCTTCGCGGTGATGCGCGGCGGGCGGCCCGCCTTTTCGGCCAGCACCAGGTCGCCCGCTTCCGCGCCGCCGGTGTCCGACACCATCATCTCGCGCCGATCCTTCTTGTCGACGCTGGTCAGCCAGAACCGCCCCGCTTCCTCGCGCAGCACGCCCAGCACCTGTTCGGAGGCAGGCGCGATCGTCTTCATGACATGCGCGATCCAGCCGCCGCCCGCTTCCTCGGTTCGCGCCAGCACGCGCTGGCCGATGCCGAGGCTACCACGCTTGCGCTCGCGGATGCGCAGGCGAGGGATGGGGACGCCGTCGGCCTCCCAACGCTCGGGCTGGCCCCAGACATTGCCGCCGTCATCGACATCGACGACGCGCAGCACCGTCACCTTGGGCAGCCCGCCCATCTTGTGAAAGGCGCGTCCCGGCGCGCTGTCGATCAGCCCTTCATCGGCCATATCCTTGAGCAGCGCCTTCAGCCCGATCTTCTCCTGCGCGGAGAGACCAAAGGCGCGCGCGATCTCACGCTTGCCCGCGGGCTGGTCCGATTGTTCGATGAAGGACAGGATTTGCTCACGGGTCGGCAGACCCGGCTGGGGCTTTTTCATGACGTGGAGATAGGGGGTAGGGGAGGCTGCGTCACCCCCGAAGCTGATCCTCCCCGGCACGGGGAGGGGGACCATGCGCAGCATGGTGGAGGGGGCTTTCCACGCAGCGAGGCATTTGCGGCGATCCCCCTCCACCAGCTTCGCTGGTCCCCCTCCCCTTGCAGGGGAGGAATAGTCGGGTCATGATCCAATGTAATACCAGTACCGCGTAGCAGGACGGCAGGACATGATGACATTATGGGCTTCGGCCGCGATTCTGGTGGCGGCACCGGCCGCGCAGGCCGATCTGGATCGGTTGGCGGCGACGCTCGGCTATCGCTACACCATCCTGACGAACCGTCCTGCATCCTGCCCGAGCGGCGTGCCCCGCTGTTTCGAGGCGGATATCGCCATCGCCGTGCCCGACAGCGCGCCGAGCCTGCCGGTCGAAATCCGCTACAGCCTGGTCAATCCGGTGCTGAAGGTCGAAAGCGATACATTCGACAATCGCACGATCAACGGCGACCTAAACGTCCTGACGCTGAAGCCGGGCCAGCGGTTGACACCGGGTCAGGTCTATCATGTGAAGCTGACCGGGCTAGGCGCGTTCTTTTCGCGCAACCACATGATGCCCAATGCGATGCTGGCCGCGCCGGGCCTGACCCCGCGCGTGATCGCGGCGACCCGGACGGGGACCGATGCCGCGACCGGGCTGGAAACCCTGCCCTTCGTTGCGCCGATGACCGACGAGGCCGCGCTGGCCCGTAGTGCGCCCGACGATCAGACGCTGTGGCGGACGCCCGAGCGGGCTTTCGCGCTTTATGCCGAGCGGGGCGCGGCGACGCCGGTCGACGTCGCGATCCTGCCACGGCCGATGACGGTCACGCGCCCCGCCGGTGCCCCGGTCGATCTGTCGAAGGGGCTGCGCGCCTCGGTGGAGGGCTTCACCCGCACCGCGATCGCGCCTGCGCTGGCCGCGCTGCCGATCGGTACGGTGCCGCTGAGCATCCGCAGACAGGCGGGGATCGCGCCGGAGGGCTATCGCCTGACCATCGGCCGGGGCGGCGTGAGGATCGCGGCGGCGGATGCGGCGGGGGCGTCCTATGCCCTGCGCTCGCTGGCGCAACAGATGGCGGCGGAGGGGCCGACGCTCCGCCCGCTGATCGTCGAGGATGCGCCGCGCTATGGCTTTCGCGGGCTGCATATCGACCTGGCGCGCAACTTCCATAGCAAGGCCGAGATCCTGAAGCTGATCGAGCAGATGGCGGCCTACAAGCTCAACACGCTGCACCTGCATATGGGCGATGACGAGGGCTGGCGGTTGCAGATCGCGAGCTTGCCCGAACTGACCGAGGTGGGCGCCTATCGCTGCGCCGACCTGTCCGAGAAGACCTGTCTGTCGCCGCAACTGGGGGCTGACCCGGCGCGGGAGGCCGCCACCAACGGCTATCTGACCGCCGCCGACTATTCCGACATCCTGCGCGCCGCGAAAGCGCGGCAGATCGACGTCATCCCCTCGTTCGACATGCCGGGCCATTCGCGCGCGGCGATCCGGTCGATGGAGGTGCGTTACGACCGGCTGATGGCGAAGGGCGACCGCGCCGGGGCCGAGCGGTTCCGGCTGGTCGAGCCGGGCGACACCACCCGCTATTCCAGCGTCCAGCACTATGACGACAACACGCTGAACGTCTGTATTCCCAGCACCTATCGCTTCATCGACACGGTGATCGACGCCATCGCCGCGCTCCACAAGGCGGCGGGGGTGCCGCTGACCACCTATCATATCGGTGCGGACGAGACGGCGGGGGCCTGGGTCCAGTCGCCCGCCTGCAAGGTGATGATGGGCCAGACGGGCCTGCAGCCCAAGCAGTTGGGGGCCTATTTCATCGAGCGGATCGCCGCCGACCTGGCCAAGCGCGGCATCGCGGTCGCGGGGTGGAGCGACGGGCTGGGCCACACCGATCCGGCGAAGATGCCCGCAAAGGTCCAGACCAATATCTGGAGCAACCTGCACGCGGGCGGCGTCGCCGAGGCGCACGAGCAGGCCAATCGCGGGTGGAAGACGGTGCTGTCCATCCCCGATCTCGGCTATTTCGACATGCCCTATGCCGCCGATCCGAACGAGACCGGCTATGACTGGGCCTCGCGCGGGGTGGACAGTTTCCAGGTGTTCGGCTTCATGCCGGGCAATCTGGCCGCGAACGCCGCGCTGATCCCCAACATCCTCGCCCAGCCCAAAGCGATCGCCGACACCTTGCCGCTCCAGCCGGGCCGCAGCATCGCCGGGATCCAGGCCCAGTTGTGGAGCGAGACGGTGCGCCGCGACAGCCAGGTCGATTATATGCTGTTCCCGCGCCTGCTGGCGCTGGCCGAGCGGGCGTGGCGCAAGCCGGACTGGGAACCCGCCTATGTCGCGGGGACGGCCTATCAACCGAACGACCCGCGCGTGGACCGGGCCAAGCTGCTCGCCGGATGGCAGGATTTCGCCGGGCGGATGGGCGTGCAGATGCGGCTGCTCGATCGGGCGGGCGTGACCTATCGCCTGGCCCCGCCGGGGGTGCGGATCACCCGCGGGCGGCTGGAGGCCAATGCCGAGTTTCCCGGCACGCCGATCGAGTATCGGACCGGCGGCACCGCCTGGACGCGCTATACCGGCCCGGTCGCGGTGACGGGGGCGGTCGAGCTGCGCACCCGCACCCCCGATGGCCGCCGCGCCAGCCGGACGGTTACGGTCGCGCCGTAACCGCGATCAGCCCCGGTGCCTCGGCGATGAATGTGTCGAGCACGCCGTCTGCCAGCTTGACGGGCCCGCCGAACCGGGTCGCGCCGGGGATAGTGGGCACGGCGGCGGCGTCGGCCGCGATCCGCTTGGCATCGGCGAAATAGCGCGCCGCCGGGTGACCGCGATCGGCCGCCTCGAGCCCGGTGGAGGTCTGCTGAAGCGCGCGGCCCCAGAGCTGCATCGCCTCCAGCCAGGGCGCGGCCTGTTCGGCGAAACCCGGATCGACGACGCCCGCGCGGATCGTATCGGGCGCGGCGGCCAGCGCATCGGCCTTGGCATGCAGTTCGGCCAGCGCCGCGCGGCGTTCCTCCACATCGCCGTTCGCCAGCGCCTCGCGGACATGATCGAGCAGGGCCTTCAGTCGGGGCGCCTGGTCCTGCCAGGGCTGGCTGCCAAAGGTGGGGGCGAGATGCTCGGCATCGAACAGCTCCAGCAGCGCGGCGGTGGCGTTGGGCTCGCCCCCCGCCAGCTCACGCGCGGCATAATGCCAGGTGCGGTCGGCGTCATAGCCCTTGTCGTTCCAGCCGAACGCCAGCACGCCCGTCACTGCCACCCGGCTGGGCGCTTCCTGGTTCATCGGGTTGGACAGGATGCCGGTCAGCTCGGACGACAATCCCGCCTCGCGCTTGGCATAGGGGGCGAGCAGCAGCCGCCCGGCCGAGCTGGCATAGTCGTTGACCGGATAATTGTCCCAAAGCAGCGTCTTGCGCCCGAACGCCTTGGTCGCGGCCTTGGCATCGGGGACCGAGATGGCAGGCGGCACGACGTCGGTGCCGGTCCATTGCACGACGATGCGCGGATTGAGGTTGGCGCGGAGAGCCGCCTTGTAGGGGCTTTCCTTGGCGTCATAATATTCGGTCGGCACCATGATGAGCGGACGCGAGGCGGGGTCCTGCTTGAGCAGGTCGGCCTGCACGGCGTTCAGCAGTTTGGACTGGGCGACACCCGCCGCCTGCGCGCCCGAGGGGCCGAAGGCGGCCTTGTCCGCCTCGCAATTCCACTTTTGATATTCGATATCGTCCAGCGCGACATAGAAGCTGTGCACGCCGATCCCGCGCAGCGCCGCGAACTTGCGCAGCAACGCCTGCTCGTCCGCCGGATCGGAGAAGCAGATGCTTGGCCCCGGTGAGATGGCATAGACGAAATCGACGTGATTGGCCCTGGCGCGCGCGGCAAGCGTGCCCAGCGCATTCAGCGTCGCGGCGGGATAGGGATCGCGCCACTTGTCGCGGGCGAAGGGATCGTCCTTGGGGCTGTAGACATAGGTGTTGGCCTTCATCCGGCCAAGGAAGTCCAGATGGTTGGTCCGGTCGGTCATCGACCAGGGCTTGCCGTAGAACCCCTCGATCGTGCCGCGGATCGGCATGGCGGGGTGATCGCGGATGGTCAGCGCGGGGATCGTCTCGCGGGTCAGCAGCTGGCGGAAGCTCTGGGCGGCGTGGAACAGCCCGTCCGCGTCATGCCCCGCCAGCGTGATGAGGCCGCCTCTGCCCGAGGCAAGGCTGGTCAGCGTATAGCCTTCGCGCGCCTCTTCGCGGCTGGCATTGCTCCGCGACAGGGCCTCGCGGACCAAGGCCGCGCTGTCCGGGCCGATCACGATGGTCGGGCGGTCGAGCGCTGCGGGCAGGCGCCTGGCCGTAGTAATGTCGGTGACACCGGCCTGAGTCAGCAGGTCGCGGACCAGCGTGGCGGTTTCCGGCTCGGTCCCGGGCGCGACGATCAGCGTGACGGCGCGACCCAGCGTCACCGTGCCGTCGCCCAGCGTCATCGTGGCGGGAGCGGGGAAGATCGCAGGCAGGGTGGCGGGGCTGGCATGTGCCGCCGGGGTCAGCGTCGCCAGCGCGATCGCCGCCAGGGCCGCACCCATTGCTCTGTTTGCCGCCCGCATCATCCTCAATCTCCGGTATTTAACTGGTATTGTCGGAGGGTAGGGGAGTGGGGGGCGGGCTGCAAGCGGGATTGCGGGATGGGGTTATGGGCGGTTTGTCAGGCGGTATGGCAGAGGGTAGAGCGTGGCCTTCGACTTCGCTCAGGCTGAACGGATGTTGGGGTGCAAACCATTCCCTCGCTCCGTTCAGCCTGACTGAAGTCGAAGGCCAAGGGAAGCCCTCGCCGAACTGGTACTAAACCGGCAATATCAGTCGTGAAATTGCAGGCTCGCCAACCGGGCGTAAAGCCCGCCGCCCGCGATCAGCTGGGCATGGCGGCCCTGTTCGACGATCCGGCCGCCATCCATCACCACGATCCGCTCCGCCGCGCGCACCGTCGCCAGCCGATGGGCGATGACCAGCGTCGTGCGGTTCGCCATCAGCCGTTCCAGCGCCTGTTGCACCAGCTGCTCGCTCTCGGCGTCGAGCGCGCTCGTCGCCTCGTCCAGCAGCAGGATCGGCGCGTCGCGCAGCAGCGCGCGGGCGATGGTGATCCGCTGGCGTTGCCCACCCGACAGCCGCGCACCGCCTTCGCCCAGGAAGGTGTTCAGCCCCTGCGGCAGCGCGCGGAGAAACTCGGCGGCATTGGCGGCCTCGGCGGCGGCCCAGAGCTCATCGTCGCTCGCCTCCCACCGGCCATAGCGGAGATTGTCGCGGGCCGAGGCGCCGAAGATCACCGTCTCCTGCGGCACCATCGCGATGCGCGCGCGGATCGCCGCCGGATCGGCATCGCGCAACGACACGCCGTCGAGCGAGATGTTGCCGCTCTGCGGGTCATAGAAACGCTCGGCCAGCTGGAACAAGGTCGACTTGCCCGCGCCCGAAGGCCCGACCACCGCGACCGTCTCGCCGGGGCGGATGTCGAGCGAGAAGTCGTTGAGCGCCGCGACCTCGGGCCGGGTCGGATAATGGAACACGACATTGTCGAACCGCAGTGCGCCCATCGGGATGACCGGCAGAACGGCCGGGGCAGGGGGCGGTGCGATCTCGGGCTCCTCGGCCAGCAGTTCGGCCAGCCGCTGCGCCGCGCCCGATGCGCGCAAGATGTCCCCCCACACCTCGGTCAGCGCCTGGAACGAGCCCGCGACCAGCATGCCCGTCACCACGAACGCGGTCAGCGACCCGCCCGACAGCCGCCCGCTCGCGACATCGGCGACCGCTTCCCAGAGGAGCAGCGTCAGCCCGCCGAAGAACAGCCCGATCACCATCGCGGTCATGATCGCGCGCAGCAGGAAACGCTTGCGCGAGGTGGCGAAGCCGTTGCTGACCGCCAGTTCGAACCGCTCGGCCTCGCGGCGTTCCTGGCCGAACGCCTGCACGACCTTCATCGCGCCCAGCGTCTCCACGGCGGTCGCGCCGATCTCGGCCAACTTGTCCTGGCTGTCGCGCGAATAGCTGCGCACCTTCTTGCCCAGCAACACGATCGGCAGCACGATCAGCGGGATACAGACCAGCAGCGAGAGGGTCAGCTTGGGCGACAGCGCGAACAGATAGATGGTCCCGCCGATCCCGATCACCACATTGCGCAGCGCGATCGAGACGGTGGAGCCGACGACCTGCTCGATGATCGCGGTGTCGGCGGTCAACCGGCTCGCGATCTCGGACGGGCGGTTTTCCTCGAAATAGCGCGGGGCCAGGCGCAGCAGGTTGGCCTGCACCGCGATGCGGATGTCGGCGACCGTCCGCTCGCCCAGCCAGGACACGAAATAGAAGCGGAACGCGGTGGCGATCGCCAGCACCACGACGACGGCCAGCAGACCCTGGAAATAGGGTGCGATATTGCCGGTATCGGTGACGTTGCCGAAGCCGTGGTCGATCACCTTCTGAAAGGTGCGGGGGATGAACAGCGTGGCCAGCGCCGCGACCGCCAGCGACACGGCAGCGGCGGCCAGATGCGCCGGATAGCGCAGCGTATAGCGCCAGACCATCTTGAGGTTGCTCAGGCGGCGGCTGGCCGGGACGGGGGGCTCGGCGGATTTGCGGGACGCGGCGGGTCTGGCCATGATGCTCGTGGGCCTAGCAGCGTGCGCGCACGGGCTCAACGGCGGGCGATGGCCGGAACGCATCGTTTGGGCGCTTTGGTGCGTTCGAACCGTGTAAAGAAGATCATGAGCCTGTCATGGGTTCGGCACTATGACCGATCGGCCATATTCTGGTCATCATGCGCAAACGGTTTCGTGATAGACAGTTCGCAATCACGGCTCCGTCCGGCGGAGCGCAGGGGAATCGACGATGTTGTACGACGCCTATGAAATGCAGCGCTCGATGCTGGCGGGTGCCAGCGCGCTGGCCAATTTCGGCGCGGGGCTGCTTCAGAACCCGGCCAATCCCTTCGCCTATTTCGGCGGCGGCGCGATCATGGGATCGGCGCTGGAGGTCTTCGCCCATGCCTCGGCCCCGCGCGGCAAGCCCGCCTTCGGCCTGACCAAGACGGTCGTCGACGGTCGCGAGGTGGTGGTCCATGAGGAGATCGTGCTGCGCAAGCCCTTCGGCCAGCTGAAGCGCTTCCGCCGCGAGGGCGTGGAGGACAGCCCCAAGCTGCTGATCGTGGCGCCGATGTCGGGCCACTACGCCACGCTGCTGCGCGGCACGGTCGAGCGGATGCTGCCGACCTGCGAGGTGTACATCACCGACTGGCGCGACGCGAAGCTGGTGCCGCTGTCGGACGGGCGGTTCGATTTCGACGATTATGTCGATTACATCATCGACTTCCTGACGGCGATCGGGCCGGGGGCCCATTCGCTTGCGGTGTGTCAGCCGTCGGTGCCCTGCTATGTCGCGGCCTGTGTGATGAGCGCGGACAAGCATCCCTGCACCCCGCGCACCCTGACCCTGATGGGCGGGCCGGTCGACACGCGCGAGGCACCAACCGCTGTCAACCTGCTGGCGACCGAACGGCCCCATGCCTGGTTCGAGCAGAATGCGATCGCGACCGTCCCAATGACCTATCCGGGCGCGGGGCGGCGGGTCTATCCGGGCTTTCTGCAGCTGGCGGGCTTCATGTCGATGAACCTGGGTAACCACATGATTTCGCACTGGGAGATGTTCAAGCATCTGGTCCAGGGTGACGGCGAAAGCGCCGATTCCACCAAGCGCTTCTATGACGAATATCGCGCGGTCTGTGACATGACGGCGGAGTTCTATCTCCAGACCGTCGAGCTGGTGTTCCAGCGCCATGCGTTGCCCAAGGGCGAGATGCTGCATCATGGCAAGCGCGTCGATCCGGGCGCGATCACCGATATCGGCCTGCTGGCGATCGAGGGCGAGCGCGACGACATCTCCGGCCTGGGCCAGACCCGCGCGGCGCTGACGCTGGCGACCAATCTGCCGGACGACAAGAAGCGCTATTACATGGCCGAGAAGGTCGGCCATTACGGCATCTTCAACGGCTCCAAATGGCGTAACCGCATCGCGCCGGTGGTCGAGGAGTGGATCAAGGCGAACGGGTAAGGGGACTTCCTCCCCACCCTCCGTTCAGCCTGAGCGAAGTCGAAGGCCACGCGGCACGCTGAGCCAAAAGCGCGTGGAGAAGTTTCCCCTTGGCCTTCGACTTCGCTCAGACTGAACGGAATTTGAGGCATAGTAAAACGCCCGGAAGCTTCTGGCCTCCGGGCGTTTCGCATTCCGGCGATCGCGATTTACGCGACCGAGCCGACCACCGCATGGCTGGACGCCTCGTCCGAGCGGATCGTGCCGCCGAACAGCATCTTGACCCGGCCCGACAGCGATATGTCGGTTTCCCACAACTCGGCCGAGCTGATGTCGAAGCGCAGCAGCGTCAGGTTCGGGTCGGACTTTCCTTGCGGGAACCAGGCCTCGACCTGGTTGCTCCACAGCTTGTCAATCTGCGCGCGATCATTGTCGACCGAGACATGGCCCGCCAGGCACGCGAAGAAGTCGTGGCCCTTGCCCACGAACTGCGCCATTGCCTCGCCGCCCTTGGCGATGCGGTTGTCGCGGCCGGAGAAGAAGAACAGCGTGTTCGGCTGATCGTCGTCGATCTGCGCCGTCATCGGTTCGGAATGCTGGCCGTCGTTCAGGCCGATCATGACGAACGGGCTGCTTTTCAGCTTGTCGAGGAACTTGGCGGCGATTTCCTGGGGGCTGTCATCGGCCATCACGGCTCTCCTTTCAGGGGTTTGGCGGGAGAACGATGCGGGGGCGGGGATGGTTGCGCGCTTCCGCGCTCTTGTAGAAAGGCTTTCTACAAGACAGGCCCCTGACGCCGCTCAGCAGAATGTGCCACAAGGCTTTCGGCGGCACTTCCGCCGTCGGACACAGAAAGGACCGTGAATGTCCGTCTCCGATCTGTGCCTGATCCTGGGCGTCATCATCGCCTTCGCGACCTTGGTCGTGAAGATCGTTGAGGCTCGCAACAGGTAAGGTGCCCGGCGGGGCTCGGGCTGCAACCCGAGCCCCAAAGGATTTGAGCCCCGACCGCTGCAACGGCCGGGGCTCTACAGAAAGGCGGATGTCCGTCGCCTATCTGCTATATAATCCGAATATGTTGACACTTCAATTTTGATGTGGGGTGGCTTCAAATTTGAGGTCGTATCAAACGATACCCTTCGCCCATATTTCCCGCTAAGCGCTGGTCCATCACAGCATAGCCATGCGGCCCGCCAGCGCATCGTCGCGCGCCGGGCCGCCCGACCGGACGAAGACCTATGACCTCTGCCGTTACCGCCGACGCGCGCAAGACCATGAAATCGCTGTATCGCGCGCCTGAACCCGATGTCCTGAAGCCGCTGCTCGACCGCGCTGCCGCGACGCCGGAGATGCGCGAGCGGATCATGGGTCATGCCTCCGGCCTGCTCGCCGATCTGCGCGCTGCGCAGAATCGCGGGTGGGTGAACCAGTTCCTCCAGGAATATCGCCTCAACTCGTCCGAGGGCGTCGCGCTGCTCAGCCTTGCCGAGGCGTTCCTGCGCGTCCCCGATCCCGAAACCGCCGACCTGCTGATCGCCGACAAGCTGGGCGAGGCCGACTGGCGCGCGCATACCGGGCGGTCGGCGTCGAAGCTGGTCAACTCGGCCACCTGGGGCTTGGTCGTCGGCCGCGCGCTGGTCGGCGAAGGCGAGGCGGGGCCGCTCAAGCGCCTGCTGTCGCGCGCGGGCGAGCCGTTCGTGCGTCAGGCGGTCGGCGCCGCGATGCGGATGATGGGCGAGATCTTCGTGATGGGCCGCACCATCGAAGAGGCGATGCGCCGCATGAAGAAGCCCGAGAACAAAGGCTTCACCGCCAGCTTCGACATGCTGGGCGAGGCCGCCCGCACGCATGAGGATGCCGAGCGCTATTTCCAGGCCTATGTGAAGGCGATCGACGCGGTGGGCTCGGACCCGGCGGCGGGCCATTCGGTGTCGGTCAAGCTGTCGGCGCTCCACCCGCGCTACGAACTGCCGCGCGCCTATGAGTGCGTGCCCGCGCTGACCGACATGCTGGCGCAGCTGGCACGGCAGGCAGCGGACAAGGGCATCGCGCTGACCGTCGATGCCGAGGAGTCCGAGCGGCTGGAGATGAGCCTCGACATCATCGGCGGCGTCGCGGCGCTCCCGGCGCTGAAGGGTTGGGACGGCTTCGGCATGGCGGTGCAGGCCTATGGCAAGCGCGCCCGCGCGGTCATCGCCTGGGCCAATGGCCTCGACCGGATCATGAACGTCCGCCTCGTCAAGGGCGCCTATTGGGACAGCGAAATCAAGCGCACCCAGGTCGAGGGGCTGGCCGATTATCCGCTCTTCACCCGCAAGGCGGCGACCGACGTCTCCTATCTGGCGGTCGCCAAGGACATGCTGGCGGCCGAGAATATCCGCCCCGCCTTTGCCAGCCACAATGCGCTGACCGTCGCGACCATCCTGGAATGGGCGGGCAATTCCCACGACTTCGAGTTCCAGCGGCTGCACGGCATGGGCGACGGCCTGTACGAGCGGCTGGTGCGCGAGCATGGCCATAAGTGCCGCATCTATGCGCCGGTCGGCGGGCACCGCGACCTGCTGGCCTATCTGGTCCGCCGCTTGCTGGAGAATGGCGCGAACTCCAGCTTCGTGCATCAGCTCGCCGATGCGCGTCTGACCGAGGCGGAGATTCTCGCCGATCCGGTCGCCAAGATCGCCGCCGTCGGTGGTGCGCGTCACCCGAGCATCCCGCTCCCTATCGATCTGTTCACGCCGGGCCATCGCAACTCGACCGGCATCGACCTGAGCGATATCGCGACGCTCGACGCGACGGTGAAGGCCGTCAACACGCCTGCCGTGAAGCCGGTCGCTGCCACCGCCGATGTCGCTTTGCTGGTCGCGCGCGCCCATGCCGCCTTCCCGGCGTGGAACGCGACGCCGCTCGACACGCGTGCGAGCGTGCTGGAAAAGCTCGCCGATCTGCTGGAGCAGGACCGCGAGCGGCTGATGGCGATCCTCGTGCAGGAGGCGTTCAAGACCATTCCCGACGCGATCGGTGAGGTGCGCGAGGCGGCCGATTTCTGTCGTTACTATGCCCAACAGGCCCGCGCGCGGCTCGGTTCGGTCGAACTGCCCGGACCGACGGGCGAGCGCAACACGCTGCACCTCGAAGGGCGCGGCGTCTGGGCGACGGTCGCGCCGTGGAACTTCCCGCTGGCGATCTTCCTGGGCCAGACGGTGGCGGCGCTCGTCACCGGCAACACCGTCGTCGCCAAGCCCGCGCCGCAGACGCCCGTGATTGCGCAGGCCGCCGTCGAACTGGCCTACCGCGCGGGCGTTCCGCGCGACGCGCTGCTGCTGGCGGTCGGCGGGCCGGATGTCGGCCAGGCACTGACCGAGGATCACCGGATCGCGGGCGTCGCCTTCACCGGCTCGACCGCCACCGCCAAGCGGATCGCGCGGACCCTGGTGGCGGACGACGACCGCCCGATCGTGCCGCTGATCGCCGAGACCGGCGGCATCAACGCGATGATCGTCGACTCGACCGCGCTGCCCGAACAGGTGGTGGCGGACGTCATCACCTCGTCCTTCCGCTCGGCGGGGCAGCGTTGCTCGGCGCTGCGGCTGCTGCTGGTGCAGGCGGATGTCGCCGACAATGTCATCGCCATGCTGAAGGGTGCGATGGAGACTCTGGTGCTCGGCGCGACCGGCAACCCTGCGACCGATGTCGGCCCGGTCATCGACCAGGCGGCCTATGACAAGCTGATGGCCTATCGCGCCTCCATGGTGACGCAGACGATCAAGACGCTCGACGCGCCCGCCGACGGCCTGTTCGTGCCGCCGACGCTGATCCGGCTCGACCGTGTCGAGGACCTGACCCAGGAATGGTTCGGCCCGATCCTGCATGTCGCGACCTGGGAAGCGGGCACCCTGTCCGAGACGATCGCGAAGGTGAACGCCAAGGGTTACGGCCTGACCATGGGCCTGCACAGCCGCATCGCACGCGCGGGTGAAGTGATCGAGGCGGAAGCGGCGGTCGGCAACCTCTATATCAACCGCTCGATGATCGGCGCGGTCGTCGGCAGCCAGCCTTTCGGCGGCGAAGGCCTGTCGGGCACGGGCCCGAAGGCGGGCGGCCCGCATTACCTCTACCGCTTCTGCGCCGAGCGAGCCGTGTCGGTCGACACGACCTCGGCGGGCGGCAACGCCACGCTGTTGTCGCTGGACGAAGGCGGGATCTGATCGTTATTCCCCCCTCGTCCGCCATGGGAGGGCGGGCGAGGGGGGAATGATGAATTTGCGGAGAACGCGCGCCGTTGTAGTGGCGCTGATGCTGGCGGTCGGCAGCTGGTCTGGCGGCGCGATGGCGGCTGATCCGGCGCGGACGACGAACAGTGCCGAGGCGCAGTTGCGCGCCTTCGAGGATGGGCTGCACAAGCAGACGGGCGACGTCGTGATCGCCCCGGCCAAGGCGACGCTGCATCTGGGCGACCGCTATTATTTCCTGCCCGCCGAGGATGCCAAGAAGGTGCTGACCCGGGTCTGGGGCAACCCGGCCGACGCGGTCAGCGACGTGCTGGGCCTGGTGCTGCCCAAGGGAACGACGGCGTCGGACAATGTCTGGGGCGCGGTCGTGACCTATGAAGACACCGGCTATGTCAGCGACAAGGACGCAGCCGATCAGGATTACGACAAGGTCCTGTCCGATATGCGCGATGCCGCCAAGGAGCGGAACGAGGAGCGCAGGAAGCAGGGCTTTTCCGCCGTCCAGATCATCGGCTGGGCGCAGCCGCCCTCTTATGATGCGAAGGACCATTCGCTGGTCTGGGCACGCCAGTTGAAGTTCGACGGCAGCAAGGGGCCGGATTCGCTCAACTATGATGTGCGCCTGCTCGGGCGGCGCGGGGTGCTGAGCCTCAACATGGTGTCGGACATGACGCATCTGGCCGAGGTGCGCGCGGCGGCGGCCGAGTTCGGGCGGGCGGCCAGCTTCGATCGGGGCGAGACCTATGCCGATTACGACGCGTCGACCGACAAGACTGCCGAATATGGGCTTGCGGGGCTGGTCGCGGCGGGAGTCGGAGTGGCGGCGGCCAAGAAGCTGGGGCTGCTGGCGATCGTCCTGGGCTTCGGCAAGAAGTTCCTCGTCCTGATCGTGGCCGGGGGCATGGCCGTGATGCGCTGGGGCCGGAAGCTGTTCGGCCGCAAGGATACCGAGCCGGAGGCCGCGCCCGCGCCCGCCCATGCCGCCGAAGCCGAGCATGTGGCCGAGCGCGTCTCGGACGCGCCGGTCATGGCAAAGCCAGCCGAGGATCAGCCGCCGGTCGGCTGATGCACTTCGACCGGCTGGACCTGCGGATAGGGCATGACCAGCGTTCCGTCCGGTGCGGCGGTATAGGTGGTCTGGGTGGGGTAGGGGATGGAAATCCCTTCTTCGGCAAACCGCTTCATAAGCGTCACCAGCACCCGGTTGCGCGTGTCGTGCGCCGTCGGCCAGTCGTCGCCCGGCACGTCGAATTGCAGCACGAAGTCCAGGCTCGACGCGCCGAAACTCTCGAAGCTGGCGCGCGCGACCTTGCTGCCCTCGCCCTCGACGATCTCGGTCAGCATCTGCGGCACGCGGGCCAGAGTCTCGGGCGGGGTTTCATAGGCGACGCCGATGGTCAGCGACAGGCGGACATGATGGCGAACCGTCTGGTTCTGGATTTCCTTGTCGAGCAACTGGCGGTTGGAGATGATCCGCAACTCGCCAGTAAAGGCGCGGATGCGGGTGGATTTTAGGCCGATCGCCTCGATGATGCCGGTGGTATTGTCATAGGCGATCTTGTCGCCGCGCCGGAAAGGGCGGTCGAAGATGATCGCGAGCGCGGCGAACAGGTCGCCAAAAATTCCTTGCGCGGCCAGACCGATGGCGATGCCGCCGACGCCCAGACCGGCGACCAGGCCGGTGACGTTGACGCCTAGATTGTCGAGCACCACGACCAGCGCGACCGCGAACAGCACCGCCGTCACCAGCAGCCGGATCAGCCCCATCGCCGAGAGCAGTGCCTCGCCCGAATAATGTTCGGACTGGGTGCGATGCTCGATGGTGCCCAGGATCAGTTCACGCGCCCAGATCGCAGCCTGGAAGGCGCTGGCGATGGTGAAGAAGAATTTGATCGTCTTGGCCACTTCGCCCGGTGCACCGGCATAGCCCGCCACCAGTTGGGCCGCGAGTGTGACGATGAAGAACATGTTCGTGCGCGCAATGGCATGGCCGAGGACCGCGCCCCATCCGCCCGCGAAGCCGGGGCGGTTGCACAGGCGATCGCCGAGCTTGCGCACCCAGAGCAGCGCCAGCACGATGATCGCGCCGAAGCCGATCGCGATCAGGACCTTCAGCCAATAATGCTGTATCCACCAGGATGTCGCATTGACGATGCCGCCAACCTGATCGGGGATGCGGGAGCCGTCGAAGATCGGCGCCTTGGGCGAGGAATTCGCCATGGGGACTCCTTGAATTTGGGGCGGTCAGGCCGCCTTGCTGGCCGGGGTTCCGGCCTCCAGAAATGCGATCAGCCCGCATTCGACGCGGGACAGCCCGGCACGCGCGCGGGGCAGGCGCAGGGTCTTGCGAAACGCGTCCTGGCCGTCCTTGACGAGCGCGATCAGCGCGGGGTGGACATAGGATTTGCGCGCGATGGCGGGCGTGTTGCCGAGCTTTTCAACGACCGGCTCCAGCATCGCCTTCAGGCTTAGGTCCGCCTCGGCGAGCGCCAGCGCCTCGAACGCAGCGACGCTGGCCGCCCAGGTACGGAAATGCTTGGCGGTGAAATCACACCCCGTCGCCTCGCGGATATAGGCGTTGACGTCGGAGGAGGAGACGGGGTTCGCCTCGCCATCCTCGTCCACCCAGGCGAAGAGATGCTGTTCGTCCAGGTCCTGGCACCGCTTCACGAAGCTGGCGAGCGAACGGTCGGTCAGCGTCAGGTCGCGCATCTTTCCCGACTTGCCACGATAGCGCAGGCAGAGCGTCGTACCCTTCACCTGCCCGTGGCGCTTGCGCAGCGTCGTCGCGCCGAAACTCTTGTTGGTGGCGGCATAGGCCTCGTTGCCGACGCGCAAATGCCCGTTGTCGAGTAGCCGGACGACGGCGGCGACGGCGCGCTCCTTGCACAGGCCGCGCTTCTTCAGGTCGGCCTCCACCTGCTTGCGCAGCGCGGGGAGCGCATGGCCGAACTCGACGCAGCGTTCATATTTGGCTGCTTCCTGCGCCTCGCGGAAATCGGCGTGGTAGCGATATTGCTTGCGACCCTTCTCGTCCCAGCCGACCGCCTGGATATGGCCGTTGGCGCGCGGGCAGAACCAAGCGTCCTTGTAGGCGGGAGGCAGGCCGATCCTGTTCAGCCGATCGATCTCTTGCGTATCAGTGATCCGTTCGCCCTTGCTAGTCCAATAGGCCCATTTCCCCCGTACCTTGGTTCGGGTGATGCCGGGCTTGCTGTCGTCGCAATAGACTAATCGGGTGGCCATCGCTCTCTCTCGGGTCATCTTTGCAAATGCGCCGCCGGTCGCTTCGTTCCGGAACGGCCGATGCGGTCGCGGGTTCTGGTTCCGGCATCCCCAAGCCATCCCCCCGATAGGAGTTTTCCATCATGGCCGATCTTTCCCAGGCACGCGTCCTGATGCTCGCCGCCGACGGCTTCGAAACCGTCGAGCTGTTCGAACCACGCAAGGCATTGGAAGCCGCAGGCGCCAAGGTTCAGCTCGCCTCGCTCAAGGCCGACCCGATCCAGGGCATGGAAGGCGACATCAACAAGGCCGAGACCGCGACCCCCGACCTGACCGTCGATGAAGTCGACACCGACGATTACGACGCACTGGTCATCCCCGGCGGCACCTGCAACCCCGACAAGCTGCGCCTGAACGAGCGCGCGGTGGAGATCGTCACGGAGTTCATGGAGGACGACAAGATCGTCGCCGCCATCTGCCACGGCCCCTGGCTGCTCGCCGAGGCGGACGTGATCGATGGTCGGCGCCTGACCAGTTATCCCTCGATCCGCACCGATCTGTCCAACGCGGGTGCGGACGTGGTGGACGAGGAGGTCGTGGTCGACGGCAACCTCATCACCAGCCGCAAGCCGGACGACATCCCCGCCTTCAACAAGGCCATCCTGACCGCGCTGGAAGAAGAGCTGGCCGACGAGGAAGAAACCGAAGAGGCGTAACGCCGAAATCCTCCCCAAGCGAGGTTGGGGAGGATTTAGGTCGCATCCCGTCACGGGACGATCACGGGCGTCGCATCCTGGCCCCATGCGTGGCAGGATGCGACGCCCGCTTGCTATTTCAGGATATGTCGATGCGTCTGCTTCCGCTGCTGCTGATCGGTTTGACCTCCGGCGTCGCCCTGGCGCAGGGCAGTGCGCAGCCCTTCATGGTCGGTAGCCGCGGCTTTGGCACGCTTCAGGAGGCGGTCAACGCGATCGGCGATGGCGAGGGGACGATCCGGATCGCACCCGGCACCTACCGCGAATGCGCGGTCCAGGGCGTGGGGCGTATCGCCTATGTCGCGACCGAGCCGGGCAAGGTGATCTTCACCCGTATCGCCTGTGAGGGCAAGGCGGCCCTGGTGTTGCGCGGGCGCGGCGCGCAGGTCCAGGGTATCGTCTTCAGCCATATCGAGGTCGGCGACGGCAACGGTGCGGGCATCCGCATCGAAAAGGGGCCGCTGACGGTCAGCAACGCGATGTTCCTCGACAGCCAGTCGGGCATCCTGTCCGCCGAAGACCCCAACGGGACCGTGACCGTCGACCATTCGACCTTTTCCGGCCTGGGCAACGACCCGACCGGCAACGGCGCGCATGGCATCTATATGGGCCGTTACAAGTCCTTGCGCGTCACCGCCTGCCGCTTCGAGCAGGGGCAGGGCGGGCATTACGTCAAGACGCGCGCACCCTATGTCGAGATACTCGACAGCAGCTTCGACGACAGCCACGGACACATGAGCAACTATATGATCGACCTGTCCAACGGCGCGAAGGGGCGGATTGCGGGCAACGAGTTCGTCTTCGGTCGCGACAAGGACAATCACTCGACGCTGATTACCGTCGCGCCGGAGGGGGCCAAGAACGACTCATCGGGGCTGGTGGTCGAGAACAACCGGGCTCGCCTGGCCCCCGGTGTCGACTTCAAGCCGGTCTTCGTCGGCAACTGGTCGGGCGAGCCGCTGGTGATCCGGGGCAATATCCTGGGCGCCGGGATCACGCCGACGGCGCGGAGGTTCTGAATAGCAAAGACCGGGACGGATTCACCCCTCTGCTCCAGGGGTACCTTTGCGAAACTCTCTCTCCACCATCACGGCCAAGGCCGGGATCCAGTTACGGGGCGATTGTAAGCTACTCTGAC
>DXIH01000102.1 GCA_019112965.1 Candidatus Sphingomonas excrementigallinarum
CTTTACGTAAGAGGCAAAAGCAATCGGTTCATTCTCTTTGCAAAGCAAAGAAAAGAGCCCCATCAGAGCATCTTCAGATAATTCCCAAGCGGTTAGGGCGAAGCCAACGAAGGTATAAATTTCTATAGCAGTACCCGTTCCCTGTCTGGGTAAGGTCTTCTTCGCCATTAATGCATTCCTTACCGATGCTTCCCCGCCACCGGATCCCGGACCACGCCGACATCGGCAAAGCGCTTCGGTTCGGCGGGGTGGGGTTTGGGTTCGGCCAGTTCGCGTTGCCAGTAGCCGACGTCGATCCAGCGGCCATGCTTGTGGCCGACCTCGCGGAAGACGCCCGCGCGGCGGAAGCCGACCGCTTCGTGCAGCTTGATCGAGCCGTCATTGGGCAGCGCGATCACCCCCATCGCCTGGGTAAAGCCCTGCGCGGTCAGCGTGTCGACCAGCGCCTCGTAGAGCAGCCGCCCGATGCCCGAGCGCTGCGACACGTCAGCGACATAAATGGTCGTCTCCACCACCCAGCGATAGGCCTCGCGCTCGCGGAAGCGCGCGGCATAGGCGTAGCCGATCACCGCATCCTCGCGGCCCTCTTCGTCGGCCAGCGTCGCGACGATCCAGGGATAGAGGCCGTCTGCCCCCTCCATCCGCGTGCGCATCGTGTCGGCATCGGGGGCCTGGGTCTCGAAGGACACGACGCCCGCCAGAACGTGCGGCGCATAGATGGCGGCGATGGCGGCGGCGTCATCGGGGCGGGCGGCGCGGATGGCGATCATGGGGCGTCTCCTGAAACGATGGGTCTGGGTAGCGCGGGGATGCGCGGTTCGGAAAGCCCCTACGTTCTGCGCCCGTTTGCACTACACCCCTCCCTCCGTTCGCACTGAGCGAAGTCGAAGTGCACGCCCCGCGCCTTGCGGCGAGGGATTCCCTTGGCCTTCGACTTCGCTCAGGCTGAACGGATGTGGGGGGTCAGGCGGGCGGGGCTAGATCAGAGCCCCAACCGCGCGATCAGCAGGTCGAGCAGGCGCTCGTCGCTGGCCGTGCCCACCGGACCCAGCGCGCCGCATTCCAGGCACTTCGCCTGGACCGACCCACCCCGCGCCAGCCGCGCGACATCGCCCAGCGCGCGGGCCGCGACCGCACGCCGCTCGGCCGCCGCGATGGCGAAGACGTCGCCGCCCTGCTGGCTGTCATCGTCGCTGTCGAACCCTTCGGCCAGCAACGCCGCGAAGCCCGGCTTCTTCTCCAGATATTCCGGATAGACCTTGGCCGGGTCCAGCTTGGCGCGGCGCGCGGCCTCGGCAATGGCGTCGGACAGGTTGCCGAAGCGGTCGACCAGCCCGATCTGGCGCGCGGTGCCGCCGTCCCAGACGCGTCCTTGCGCGATGGTGTCGACCTTTTCGGGCGTCATGTGGCGCGACTCGGCGACGCGGGTCAGGAACTGGCGATAGCCATTCTCGATCCCCGCCTGCAGGATGGTGTCGAGCATCGGCGTCGTGCCGCCCAGCACGTCGGGCTGGCCGGTCAGCGGCGTGGTCTTCACGCCGTCGGTGGTCACGCCGATCTTGGCGAGCGTATTCTCGAAGGTCGGGATGATGCCGAAGATACCGATCGATCCGGTGATCGTGCCCGGCTCGGCAAAGATCAGGTCAGCCGGGGTCGATACCCAGTAACCGCCCGACGCCGCCAAGCCGCCCATCGAGACGATGACGGGCAGCTTCTGCCGCTTGGCCTCCAGGATCGCCTGGCGAATCTGCTCGGACGCCAGCACCGACCCACCCGGCGAATCGACGCGTACGACCAGCGCCTTCAAATTCTTCTTCGCCAGGCCGTCGAGCAGCGCCTTGGATATGGTTTCGCCCGCGGCGGTGCCGGGTCCGGCCTCGCCGTCGACGATATTGCCCGCGATGGTCAGCACGCCGATCGCATCGCCCTTGGTCGGCAGCGGGTTGGCCTTGACCCAGGAGGCGTAGGAGATGGTGCGGAAGCTACCGGCGGGCTTGTTCGCCTCGGCCCCGGCAAGCTCGGCCACGCGCTTGCCGAAGGCGAGCTTGTCGCCCAGCTTGTCGACCAGCCCGGCCTTCAGATTGGCGTCGGCGATGCTGCCGTTCGCGGCCAGCACGGCGCGGTCGGGCTGGGTCAGGAAGGCGTCGATCTGAGCCTTGGGCCGCGCCTTGGCGACCGACTCGCGCCACTGCGCGAACAGCGTGCCGTACAGCGCCTGCGATGCGGCGCGCGCATCGGGGCTCTGGTCGCTGCGAATGTAGGGCTCGACGAAGGATTTGAACTTGCCGACGCGGTAAACATGGGTGGTGACGCCCAGCTTGTCGATCAGGCCCTTGTAATAGAGCTGGTTGCCGCCCGGCCCGGTGAACAGCGTGCCGCCGAGCGGATTGACCCAGATCTCGCTGGCATTCGCGGCCAGGCGATAGGCGCCGTCGGTATAGGCGGTGGCATAGGCCAGCACCGGCTTGCCCCCTTTACGGAAGCGCTGGATCGCGTCACCCACTTCCTGAAGGGTCGCGGGATAGGCGCCGCCGAACGCGTCGAGGTCGAGGACCAGCACCTTGACCCGGCCGTCATCCTTGGCGGCATCGATCGCGCGCACCAGATCGCGCAGGCGATATTCGTGCGGCACGCTGCGCCCCGACAGCATGGCGAGCGGCGCGACCGTTTCGGGTTGCTCGACGATCGGGCCGTCCAGCTTCAGCAGGAGCGCGCCGTCGGTGATCGCCTTGGTCCCCGGCCGGGCGTTGAGCGCGGCGAAGATCAGGCCGAAGAACAGCAGCATCGCCGCCAGCACCAGGAAATCCTTGATGCCGACCAGCAGGCGCCACGCGCCCCGGACCAGCCGCCAGCCGCTGCGTCGACCGGGCTTGCGCCCCGGTCGGCTGAAATCCTGGTCGAGCGGAGAGGCGGGCGGAAGCGCGTCGGCGCGGGCGTCGGTCATTCCCTATCGCTAGCCCAGCGGCGAATGCTCGGCAATGGTCCGTATTACGCAGCCAATACGCGGCCCATGCGGCCCCGATTTTGTTCCCGCCAGCGCCACGCTTCGTCGAAATTTTTTGCGGGCGGGCGTTGACGGGCTGAATGGCCGTTCACATATCCGAGGCGTTGGCACTCGCATGGCTCGAGTGCCAGAAAAGTGTAACACGCCAGATTAAAGGGACATGGCAATGAACTTTCGTCCGTTGCACGACCGCGTTCTCGTCCGTCGCGTCGAGGCCGAGGAAAAGACGGCCGGCGGGATCATCATCCCCGACACCGCCAAGGAAAAGCCCCAGGAGGGCGAGGTCGTCGCCGCCGGTTCGGGCGCGAAGGCCGAAGACGGCAAGGTCACGCCGCTGGACGTGAAGGCGGGCGACCGCATCCTGTTCGGCAAGTGGTCGGGCACCGAGGTCAAGGTGAACGGTGAAGACCTGCTCATCATGAAGGAATCGGACATCTTGGGGATCATCGGCTGAGCCGATGAGCACCAACCCCGGCGAAGGCCGGGGCCCAGATCAAAAGATTCCTGATCCCCATCATCCCAATCTGAAAGGGTAGCCACCATGGCAGCCAAGGAAGTCAAGTTTTCGCGCGACGCGCGTGAGCGCATCATGAAGGGCGTCGACATCCTCGCCGATGCCGTCAAGGTCACGCTGGGGCCGAAGGGCCGCAACGTCGTGATCGACAAATCGTTCGGTGCCCCCCGCATCACCAAGGACGGCGTTTCGGTCGCCAAGGAAATCGAACTCAAGGACAAGTTCGAGAACATGGGCGCGCAGATGGTGCGCGAAGTGGCGTCGAAGACCAACGACATCGCCGGTGACGGCACCACCACCGCGACCGTCCTCGCTCAGGCGATCGTCCGCGAGGGCATGAAGTCGGTCGCGGCCGGCATGAACCCGATGGACCTGAAGCGCGGCATCGACATCGCCGTCGCCAAGGTGACCGAGGACATCAAGTCGCGCTCGAAGCCCGTCTCGGGCAGCCAGGAAGTGGCGCAGGTCGGCATCATCTCGGCCAATGGCGACCGTGAAGTCGGCGAGAAGATCGCCGAAGCCATGGAAAAGGTCGGCAAGGAAGGCGTCATCACCGTCGAGGAGGCCAAGGGCCTCGAGTTTGAACTCGACGTCGTCGAGGGCATGCAGTTCGACCGTGGGTATCTGTCGCCCTACTTCATCACCAACCCGGAAAAGATGACGGTCGAACTGAACGACCCGTACATTCTGATTCACGAGAAGAAGCTGTCGAACCTGCAGGCGATGCTCCCGATCCTGGAAGCCGTCGTCCAGTCGGGCCGCCCGCTGCTCATCATCGCCGAGGACATCGAGGGTGAGGCGCTCGCCACGCTCGTCGTCAACAAGCTGCGCGGCGGCCTGAAGGTCGCAGCGGTCAAGGCGCCGGGCTTCGGCGATCGTCGCAAGGCGATGCTCGAAGACATCGCCATCCTGACCGCGGGCGAGCTGATCTCGGAAGACCTGGGCATCAAGCTCGAGACCGTCACCGTCGGCATGCTGGGCACCGCCAAGCGCGTCACGATCGACAAGGACAACACCACCATCGTCGATGGTGCGGGTGATGCCGACGCGATCAAGGGCCGCACCGAGGCGATCCGTGCGCAGATCGAGAACACCACCAGCGATTACGACCGCGAGAAGCTCCAGGAGCGTCTGGCCAAGCTTGCTGGTGGCGTGGCCGTCATCAAGGTCGGCGGTGCGACCGAGGTCGAGGTGAAGGAGCGCAAGGACCGCGTCGACGATGCGCTGCACGCGACCCGCGCGGCCGTCGAAGAGGGCATCGTCCCTGGTGGTGGTACGGCGCTGCTGTACGCGACCAAGGCACTGGACGGCGTTAAGGGCGTCAACGACGACCAGACCCGTGGCATCGACATCGTTCGCAAGTCGCTGACCGCGCTGGTTCGCCAGATCGCTCAGAACGCCGGTCATGACGGTGCGGTCGTGTCGGGCAAGCTGCTCGACCAGAACGACACCTCGTTCGGCTTCAACGCGTCGACCGACACCTATGAGAACCTGGTCGCCGCCGGCGTCATCGACCCGACCAAGGTCGTGCGCACCGCGCTCCAGAACGCGGCGTCGGTCGCGGGCCTGCTCATCACCACGGAAGCCACCGTGGCCGAGCTGCCCGAAGACAAGCCCGCCATGCCCGCCGGTGGCGGCATGGGCGGCATGGGCGGCATGGACTTCTAAGTCGGAGCGGGAACCGGCGGGGCTTCGGCCTCGCCGGGAACCGGACCGGCTTGTCCTTGCGGTACAGCCAAGATGGAAAAGGCCTGGGGAGCGATCCCCGGGCCTTTTTTCCATGCGCGATGCATCCGTTCAGCCTGAGCGAAGTCGAAGACCACGGGATTCCCGTGGGGCGAGGGTGGGGCGTGCACTTCGACTTCGCTCAGTGCGAACGGGAGTTCGGAGGATTGGGTGGCGGTGATGGGAGCGGGGGTCACCGGCTTCGCCATTCGCCGTTACCTGCCAGCCTCCTCATCTCCCGCACCACCCCGGCGAAGGCCGGGGTCCAGTTGGTCTGTGGTCGAGGGGGGCGTGCGACGGCGGGCGGGAGGCTTCACGCGCTGCATCAGCATAGACCTCCCACGCATCGGTCTGCGCGCTATATACGACGTGGCAACTGGACCCCGGCCTTCGCCGGGGTGGTGCGAAAGAGGGGCGCAGGACGCCTTCCACAACGAAAAAGGCGGCCGGACCTTCGCCCGACCGCCTTTCCCGCAACCCGAAAACGCTGCCGCTTATGCGCCCGCGTTCTTCAGCGCCGCCTGCACGTCCGACCAGCTGACCGCGCCCTTCAGCGGCTTGCCGTTCAGGATGAAGGTCGGGGTGCCGGTCACCGTGCCGTCCGCGCCGCGATCCTGGGTCTGCTTGGTCAGGCGGTCGATCTGGGTCATGTCGCTCAGGCACTGGCGCGCCTTGGCTTCGGGGATGCCGCGCTGCTTGACGAAGTTGATGAGGTCCATCTGATCGGCCAGCGCCTTGATGACGTCGACCGGCTTGGCGTTCTGCAGCGCCTTCTGCTGCTCGGGGCTCATCGCCTGGAGCTTGTCGTTGAAGCCCTGCTGCGACTGGTACATCTGTTCCAGCACCGGGAAGAAGGTCGCCTCGCCCGCGCAGATGCCGAGCAGCGCCGGGGGAAGGTCGGGCGCGCCGTGGATCAGGAATTCGCGGAATTCCCAGCTGACCTTGCCCGACTTGACGTAATTGTTCGTCAGCGGCTCATAGCCCTCGCGTGCGAAGGCGCCGCAGGCCGGGCACAGGCGCGAGCCATATTCGACCAGCTTGATGGGCGCGTTGGGGTTGCCCATCACATAACCCTCGGCGGTCTTGCTGACGACCTGGGTCCAGTCCTTGCCCGCAGGTGCCGCGACCGCGGGCAGCGGCGAGGCGGCGGGGGCGCTGCTGTTGGCGTCGCCATTGCCGCCACCGCAGGCGGCCAGCGCGAGCGGAAGGGCGAGGAGGAGGAGACGAGACTTCATCGACATATTCTCCGAAGGGAAAAGAAGGATTTAGCGGGCGCCGCTTGCGCGCAACAGCGGCTGCAGCTTGTCCCAGGTGAACACGCCCATCGCCTGCTTGCCGTTGATGAAGAAGCCGGGCGTGCCCTCGATCGAATTGGGCGCAGCGGTCGTCATCGCGACGATCCGGTCGGTGGCGGCGCGATCCGACAGGCAGGCGGTGATCTGCGCATCGCTCAAGCCGGCGCTCTTGCCGATCGCGGTCAGCCCCGATCCGTCCGCCTCGGCGCGCATCTGCGCGGCGGGGGGATAGGTGCCGATCCGCTGGGCATTGGCCTGGTCGAACTCCATACCGCGCTTCAGCCAGTCGCGCTGCTGCGCGAAGATCGTCTCGGTCAGGCGGGCGAACTTGCCCGCCCCGCCGCACCGCGCGATCAGCGCGGCGGCGAGGTCCAGCCGGTCGCGGATGAAATGGCGAATCTCGATGCTGGTCGAGCCCGAGCGGACCATCTGTCCTTTCAGGACGGGCGCCGATTCGGTGGTGAAGACGGCGCAATGCGGACAGGTATAGCTGACATATTCGACCAGCTTCACCCGCGCCGCCGGATTGCCGATGACATAGGCCCCGGCGGGCGTCTGGGTGACGTGGGTGCTCCAGTCCATCTTGGCTCGTGCCTGGGCGGCATCGGCCGGGACAGCGGACAGCGAAAGGCCGAGCGCGGCCAGCGACAGGAAAAGACGCATCACGACACCTTGGGAAGGCCGCGCGTCGCAGCGACGCCCGCGGCAAGCGACTCGAGCACGGCGCGAAGCTCCGGATCGGCGATCTGGCGCAGGCCGTCGCCCATTTCCGGCGGCACCGGCTGCGGCTTGGGCGGCGCGGCGCGGCGCGGTGCCGCCATGGGCAGCTCGCCCTGCCGGATCTGCAACCGGGCGACCGCCGGATAACCGAAGAAGCGGTTCACCCGCTCGATGATCTCGGGCGCGATATGCTGCATCATCGGCGCGTGGGCACCGCGCACGACCAGGGTCAGCACGCCGTTCTGCTTCTCGCCCTGCGGAAAGCGGATCGATTCGGGCGCACTGGCGGTCGACAGGCGGGGCCCTACGATATCGGGCCAGCGGCTGACGATCGCGCTCTGGACGAAACCGAAGCGGCGAAAGGCCGCGCCGCCGATGGCGGGCAGCAGTTCGGACACCGCGCGGGGGCGGTTGGAACGGGGGGGCGGCTCCTGGGGGGCGCGGACGCGCTTGCTCATATCCGTCCCCATGCCATAGCGGGCGGGTGGACGCCAAGCATTCATCATCGCCCGATACGCCCGCCGCCCGGCTGCTCGCCTGGTATGACCGCCACGCCCGCGACCTGCCCTGGCGCGCCAGACCGGGGGAGACGCCCGATCCGTATCGGGTCTGGCTGTCCGAGGTCATGCTGCAACAGACCACGGTGGCGGCGGTGGCTCCCCGCTTCACCGCCTGGGTGGCGCGCTGGCCCGATGTCGTGAGTCTCGCCGCCGCGCCGGATGAGGACATCATGGCCGCCTGGGCAGGGCTGGGCTATTATGCCCGCGCGCGCAATCTGGTGAAGGCCGCGCGAGCGGTGGTCGCCGAGCATGGCGGACGCTTTCCCGCCACCGAGGCGGGTTTGCGCGCGCTGCCGGGGCTGGGCGCTTATACGGCGGCGGCGGTGGCGGCGATCGCGTTCGGCGAGCGGGCGGTCGTGGTCGACGCCAATGTCGAGCGGGTCGTCGCGCGGCTGTTCGCCATCACGACCCCGCTGCCCGCCGCGCGGCCCGAGATCCGCGAGGCCACCGACCGGATTACCCCCGACGCCCGCGCGGGCGATTTCGCGCAAGGAATGATGGATCTGGGCTCGTCCATCTGCACGGTGAAGAAACCGCAATGCCTGCTCTGCCCGATCGCGGAGGATTGCCGCGCGCGGGCCGAGGGGATCGCCGAGACGCTGCCCGCCAAGGCGCCGAAGAAAAAACGACCCTATCGTCATGGCACCGTCTTCTGGATCGAGGACAAGGGCCGGGTCTGGCTGGTCCGCCGCCCGGACAAGGGAATGCTGGGCGGTATGCGCGCACTGCCGACCGGGCCCTGGGCCGATGAGCGGCCGGGGCTGGCCGAGGCGCCGGGGAAGGGGCCTTGGGTCATGCTGAACGAGACGGTGGTGCACGGCTTCACCCATTTCGAGCTCGAACTTGCGCTGGCCAGCAGCGAGGGCGAGCCAACCGATCCGGCGGCGGGCGAATGGTGGCCGATCGCCGACTTGGGAACTGCCGGGCTTCCTACGCTGTTCGCGCGGGCAGCCGAGCGTTTGAAAAGGAACGAGGATTGATGATGCGTCGCGTGATGATGACGGGCGGGGCGGTGCTGGCCCTGCTGAGCACACCCGCCCTTGCGCAAGTGGCGCAGACCAAGCCCATGGCACAGCGGAACGCGGCGCTGCCTGCCACCCAGGCGCTCTTCGACGGTTATGTGAAGTCCGGCAAGATGCCCGGCATCGTCGCTGCCATCGGGCTGCAGGGGCGGCCGCCGATGTTCGTCGCCGCCGGGCGGACGGGGATCGAGCCGAATGCGCCCGCCGTCACGCCCGACAGCCTGTGGCGCGTCTATTCGATGACCAAGCCGATCACCGCCATGGCCGCGATGATCCTGATCGAGGAGGGCAAGCTGACGCTCGACCAGCCCCTGTCCGATATCTATCCGGCCTATAAGACCATGCGGGTGCTGACCAATCCGCAGGCCTCGCTCGACAGCCGCCCGGCCACCAACCCGATCACCATCCGCGAACTCATGACCCACACGGCGGGGCTGGGATACAGCTTCACCGCCAAGGGGCCGCTGCTCAAGGAATATGAACGGCTGGGGCTGGTGCCTTTCGCCGCCAATGCGCAGGTCGAGGCCAAGGTCCGCCCGACCCGCCCCGCCACCCTCCAGCAATTCGCCGAGCGCGCCGCCACCGCGCCGCTGATCGCCGAGCCGGGCACGCGGTGGAGCTATTCGATGGGCCTCGACGTGCTGGCGGCGGTGGTCGAGAAAGTGTCGGGCATGCCGTTCGAGCGGTTCGTCCAGACCCGTCTCTTCGCGCCGCTAAAGATGAACAGCAGCTATTGGCAGGTGCCTGCATCGGCAGCGAACCGCCTGGTCAGCAATTATACTTTCCTTGGCGACCAGATGGTGCCGGTGGACCCGGCGGCGACCTCGGTCTTTCGCTTGGCCCCCAGCTTCCCTTATGGCGGCGCGGGGCTGGTCATGTCGGCGCGCGATTATGACCGCTTCCTCCAGATGCTTCAGAATGAGGGGCAGGTCGATGGCGTCCGGGTGATGAAGCCCGAGACGGTGCGGCTGGCCATGTCCAACCTGCTGCCCGCCGGTGTCACCTATGGTTCGGTGACGGGCGCGAGCGGCGGCAGCGGGGGCGAAGTGCCGACGGGTTATGGCGCGGGCGGATCGGTGACGCTGGCCGATACGCCGGGCGGGCCGGGCAAGGGCACCTATGGCTGGGGCGGGGCGGCGGGCACCATCGCCTATGTCGATCCGACCCGACATGTGCGGGGCACGGTGATGGTCAATTATTTCCCCGCCGACCGCTATCCGTTGCGCAGCGATCTGGCGAAAGCGCTTTACAGGGATTTGGGACGGATGGCGAAGTGACGACCCTGGGTTTTACCGGCGGGCGGCTGGATCGTGCCGACCCGCTGCGCCACGATCCGGCGGGTTTCGCGGCAGCGCTGGCAGACCCGGCGGCGCGGCTGTTGATTCTGAACGACTATCAGCCGGAGATGACGGACGGGCGATTGGGCTGGACCGCGATCGAGCCGGGTGCGCTACCGGCGGATCATGTCCTGCTCGGCCTTGAGGGCGGTGTACCGCATTTCGCACGTCTGACCGGCGAACCGGCGGTGGGGCGCTCGGTCGAGATGATCGCGGCGCTTCATGCGTTGGAGACGGGTGAGGCGGCGACCTATGCGGCGGCGCGCTCGGTGCTCGACTGGCATGCGCGGCACGGCTTTTGCGCAAAGTGCGGCGCGGCGACCGAGCCGTTCCGGGCGGGCTGGGGGCGGCGCTGCCCGGCTTGCGCAACCGAGCATTTTCCGCGCGTCGATCCGGTCGTCATCATGATCGCCGAGCATCAGGGGCGTGCGCTGCTCGGCCGCCAGCCTGCCTTTCCGCCGGGGCGCTATTCGGCGCTGGCCGGATTTCTCGAGCCGGGCGAATCGATCGAGGAAGCGGTCGCGCGCGAGCTGTTCGAGGAAGCGGGCGTGCGGGTGCGCAATGTCCGCTACATCGCCAGCCAGCCCTGGCCCTTTCCGTCGTCACTGATGATCGCCTGCGTGGCGGAGGCGGTGGACGACCGGCTGACCATCGACACGACCGAACTGGAGGACGCGATCTGGGTGACGCGCGCGGAGGTACGCGCGGCGCTGGCGGGGGACGGATCGCGCTTCGGTGTGCCGCCATCCTATGCGATCGCGCATACGTTGCTGGAGGCGTGGGCAAAATAAATCCTCCCCGCTTGCGGGGAGGTGGCAGGCCGAAGGCCTGACGGAGGGGGCGTGCCCCAAAGGGAGCCCCTTGTGGAAGCCCCCCTCCACCACCGCTTCGCGGTAGTCCCCCTCCCCGTACCGGGGAGGAGTTACCCCCGCTGCCGCGCCTGGGCGTAGGTCCCCAGCATCCGCACCCATTTGCTATGGAAGCCCAATTCCTCGATCGCCCGGTCGAACGCCGCTTCGCCCGGCCGCCCGACCACGTCGCAATAGAATTCCGTCGCGGCAAAGCTGCCGCCGCGCTGATAGCTTTCCAGCTTGGTCATGTTGACGCCGTTGGTCGCAAAGCCGCCCATCGCCTTGTAGAGCGCGGCGGGGATGTTCTTCACCTCGAAGATCAGGCTGGTCATCCACGGGCCGTCCCCCACCGGCGGCTGTCCGCCCCGCGCCAGCACGACGAAGCGGGTCATATTGCTGTCGGCGTCCGAAATATCCTCGGTCAGCAGGTTCAGGCCATAGAGTTCGGCGGCGCGCGGCGGGGCGAGGGCGGCGACGCGCGGGTCGCCCATTTCCGCCACCCGCGCCGCCGCGCCCGCCGTATCGGCATAGGCGATCGGGCGGATGCCATGGGCGCGCAGCCAGTGGCGGCACTGGCCCAGCGCCTGCGGATGGCTCATCGCCTCGACCAGCCCGTCGCGCCCGCCCGTCGCCATCAGCGCGTGGCGGATCGACAGGAAATGCTCGCCCGTAATGACCAGCCCGGATTCGGGCAGCAGGAAATGGATGTCGGCGACGCGCCCGTGCAACGAATTCTCGATCGGGATGATCGCCCGGTCGGCCTTGCCGGTCTTCACCGCGTCCAGCGCGTCGGCGAAATCGAAGCACGGCAGCGGCAGGCCGTCCGGGAACACCTCGGTTGCGGCGACATGGCTGTTGGCGCCCGGCGCCCCCTGAAAGGCGACGGCGCGGGCTGGCTCGGCCAGGGCGGCGGCGGTCATGCCCGCGACGATGGGACGGGCGGGGGCGGCGTAATTCTCCATGGCGCTGCGGCGTAGAGCCCCCATGCCGCACGATCAAGGGAAGCAGAACTTGCCGTTCGCGAAAGCCGCACCTAAGGTTCGCGTTCAGGAGAGATATTGGCGGGGCAGCGAAACGCGATGGACCTAAAGACCAATACGATCGCGGGATGGGTGCTGGGCGCGGCAGGCGCGGCATTGGGCCTTTCGATCGTCGGAGGAATGATCTTCCACGAAGAACGCCCGGAAAAAATGGGCTATGCGATCGAGGGCGTGGAGGCGGAAGGCGCGGGCGGCGGTGCCGCCGAGGTGCCGATCGCCTCGCTGCTGCCCACCGCGGACGCGGCCAAGGGCGCCGAAGTCTTCAAGAAATGCGCCGCGTGCCACACCATCAACCAGGGTGGCGCGAACGGCATCGGCCCCAATCTCTATGCCACGATGGGCGAGGCGATCGCGCAAGGGAAAGCGGGCTTCGCCTTCTCCGACGCGCTGAAGGCGGTCGGCGGCAAGTGGGACTGGGACAAGATGAACGCGTGGCTGACCTCCCCGCGCAAATTCGCCCCCGGCACCAAGATGACCTTTGCCGGGCTTTCCAATCCGCAGGACCGCGCGAACGTGATCCTGTATCTCAACCAGCAGGGATCGAACCTGCCGCTTCCGGCCGCCCCCGCCGCCAATGCGGAACCAGCGAAGGGCGATGCGCCTGCCAATGGCGCGGACGCGGCGGTCAAGAAGGTCGAGGAGGATCCGCGCGCCGACACCGGATCGATCGCCAATACCGGCACGCCCGCCAAGGGCGCGCCCTCGGTCGATCCGCAGGCCGCCGTGGAGGGTGCCAAGGCACCGCGCTGATCGACGTGTTGGCAGGTCTGACCCTCGACCTGCCGATCCTGCAGGCACCGATGGCGGGCGTTTCGACGCCCGCCATGGCAGCGGCGGTGAACGCGGCGGGTGGCCTGGGCGCGATCGCGCTCGGGGCCAGCGACCCGTCCGCTGCGGCGAGAATGATCGCCGAGACGCGGGAGCGAACCGACCGGCCGTTCAACGTCAATCTCTTCGTCCACGCGCCGCCCAAACCCGATCCGGCGCGCGAGGCGGCGTGGTGCGCGGCGCTTCGCCCCGCCTTCGCGGCGTTCGATGCCGAGCCGCCGCACGGGCTGCGTGCCATCTATCCCAGTTTCGCACAGGACGATGCGATGTTGGCGCTCCTGGTTGCGGCAAAACCGGCGGTCGTCAGCTTTCACTTCGGCCTGCCCGACGCCGCGCGTATCGCGGCGCTGAAAATGGCGGGATGCCTGTTGCTCGCGAGCGTGACCTCGCTGGCCGAGGCGCAGGCCGCCGAGCGCGTTGGGATCGATGCGCTGGTGGCGCAAGGCTATGAGGCGGGCGGGCATCGCGGGGTGTTCGATCCAGATGCGGCGGACGATCGACTGGGAACCCTGGCGTTGACCCGGTTGCTGATTTTGCGAACGCGGTTGCCGGTGATCGCGGCGGGCGGAATCATGGACGGGGCTGGCGTGTCGGCGGCGCTGGCGTTGGGCGCGGTGGCGGCGCAGCTGGGAACGGCCTTCATCGCCTGTCCCGAGAGCGCGGCGGATGAGTCCTACCGCGCGGCGCTGATGGGCGAGGGGGCCGCGCATACGGTGATGACGCGTGCGATTTCGGGACGTCCGGCGCGGTGCCTGTCCAATCGGTTCACCGCGCTGGGCGAGACCCTGACGGAGGCGGTGCCGGAATACCCGATCGCCTATGATGCGGGAAAGGCTCTGAACGCCGTTGCCAAGGCGCGGGGCGATGGCGGTTATGGCGCGCAATGGGCGGGGCAGGGGGCGCCGCTGGCGCGCGTCATGCCTGCTGCCACGCTCGTGCGCACGATAGCGGGAGAGATGCGGGGATAGGTTGGCGCATGGGCTTCGACTTCGCTCAGCCTGAACGGAGGTTTTGCGCAGTCCCCTGACCCCGTTCCGCCTGAGCGAAGTCGAAGGCCAAGGGATGCGTTCGCCAAAACACTCCGCTAAACCTCCGGAATGACCACCAAGCCTCCCATCGGTCGCGACACGCGGCTGTGCATGTCGCTGTCGGCCCGGCCCGGCAATTTCGGATCGCGCTTCCACAACCGCCTCTACGAGCTGACCGGGCTGGACTATGTCTACAAGTCGTTCAGCACCACCGATCTGGTGGCGGCGGTGGGCGGTATCCGGGCGCTGAACATTCGCGGGTGCGCCATCTCGATGCCGTTCAAGGAAGCGGTGATCCCGCTGCTCGACGGGCTGGCCGGATCGGCGGCGGCGATCGACAGCGTGAACACCATCGTCAACGATGACGGGCGACTGACCGGCTATAATACCGACTATGCCGCCGTGGTCGAACTGGTCGCCGATATCGCCCCCTCGACACCGTTCGTGCTGCGCGGATCGGGGGGCATGGCCAAGGCGGTGGCGGCGGCCCTGCGTGATTCGGGTTTCACGAACGGCACCATCGTCGCGCGCAACGAACCGCTGGGGCGCCAACTGGCGGGGCTTTACGGCTTTGGCTGGTCATCGGAGCTGGAAGAGGGCGCGCCGCTGCTCATCAACGTCACGCCGATCGGCATGACCGGGGGCAATGAGGACCAGCTCGCCTTCCCCGAAGCGATGATCGCCCAGGCCGACATCGCCTTCGACGTGGTGCAATATCCGCCCGAGACGAAATTCCTTACGGTCGCGCGCGGGTTGGGCAAGCGGATCATCACCGGCACCCAGGTCGCGACCATCCAGGCGCTGGAGCAATTCGTCCTCTACACCGGCGTCCGCCCGACACCTGAACAGGTGCGCGACGCGGCGGATTACGCCTATCGCATGGGGTGATCCTCCCCGGAACGGGGAGGGGGACCATCCGAAAGATGGCGGAGGGGGCGTGCGGCGAAGTACGACCTGCCTGGAAGCCCCCCTCCGTCAGGGCTTCGCCCTGCCACCTCCCCGTGACGGGGAGGATGTCAAAGGCCGGCCATCGCCATCAGCACGTCCCATTCGGCCTCGCCCACCGGCGACACCGACAGCCGCGACTGGCGTAGGATCGGCAGGGCGGCGAGCTTCGCCTCCGCCTTCATCGCCGCCAGCGTGATGGGGCGGGGCAGCGGGCGGTCAGGCGCGATCTCCACCGAGACCCAGCGTCCGTCATCGCCATCGGGTCTGGCGGCGCGGGTGATCGTCGCGATCCCCACCGCCGCCCTGGCCTTGCCGCTATGATAGAAGAGTGCCGAGTCGCCCGGCGTCATGCCGCGCAGATGCCCGGCGGCGGCAGCGTTGCGCACGCCGTCCCACTCGGTTCGGCCGTTGCGCACCAGATCGTCCCAGCCATAGCTGTCCGGCTCCGACTTCAGCAGCCAACAGGCCATGTCCGTGCCCTCCTCCTGAACCGTGCCTAAACGCCACATTCCGTATCCATTCAGCCCCATAGTGCCAAGGAACGCAACACGGACGCCATGTGCGCGTTTTGCGATCAGCGGACCGGGCGTATCAGTATCGGAGGTTCGGTATGAACGGAGTTTGGAAGAAGCTGGGATTGGGCCTGGCCCTGGGGGCCACTGCGCTGACGGCGGCGGCTCCGGCCGAGGCACAGCGTTGGGGCCGTGGCTGGGGCGGCGGCTATGGCGGCTATTATCACCGTGACCGTGGCGGCGACGCCGTGGCGGGCGCGTTGATTGGTGGCATTCTTGGGCTGGGCGTGGGCGCTGCCATCGCGAGCAGCAACCAGCCACGCTATGTCGATCGCGGCTATTATTACAACCGCGGCTATGACCCCTATTATGCGCCGCCACCCCCGCCGCCGGTGGTGACCTATGAGTATCGCAGCTACGCGCCGCGTTGCTATCAGGACTGGCGTTGGGACCCCTATTGGGGCCGCAGCGTGCCGGTACGGGTCTGTAACTGACCGGACGAGCGGCGTCGGGAGCGATCCCGGCGCCGTTTTTCTTGTGACGGCTGCTTGGCAGCGCCCCCGAGTCGGCGTTAAGGCCAGCGACATGACCGATACCGTTCCCGATCGCCTGTCCACCAACCCGGACAGCCCCTATTTCGACCAGGACCTCCTCTCGCGTGGGGTCGGCATCCGCTTCAAGGGCAATGAACGCCGCGATGTCGAGGAATATTGCATTTCCGAAGGCTGGATTCGCGTTGCGCTGGGCAAGAAGGTCGACCGCCATGGCCGCCCGCTGACCCTGAAGCTGAACGGCGAGGTCGAGGCGTGGATCGAGAATCCCGCCGATGGCGCCGAAGAGGGGTCGGAAGAAACCGAAGCCTGATTACCGGGCGTTCCCCGGCGAAGGCCGGGGTCCAGTTGCTGTGCACTATCGAGGGTTGGGGTGCGATTGCCTCCCACGCCCTGAATGGCGCGCCGCTGGCTTGGCAGAAACTGGGCCCCGGCCTCCGCCGGGGAACAGGCCTTCTTTATCCGCGCCTGCTCCCCAACCCCCGTTCAGGCTGAGCGACGTCGAAGCCCAAGGGAATTCGTCACCGCATTTTGATTTCGCTCAATGCGAACGGATGGTACGGCTTACGCCGCCTCCATCGCCTCGCCCGCTTCCATCCAGCGCGTCTCCGCCTCGGCCAGCTTGTCGACCACCTCGGCGCGGCGCTTGTTCAGCTCGCCCATCGACAGCTTCGCGTGGCGTGGTTCGGCGGCGGCCGGATCGTTCATCGCCTTGTCCAGCGCATCGCGCTCGCGGGTCAGCTTGGCCATTTCATCCTCGATGCCGCGCAGCGTCTTCTTCATCGCGTTGAAGCGCTCGCGCTGCTCGGCCGAGGCCTTTTTGCTCGCCGCCCGATCCGCCTTGGACGCGGCGTCGCCCTGGCCCGCATCGCCCTTCAGGACGAAGGCGATGTAATCGTCGAGCGACCCGTCGAACTCCTTCGCGGTGCCATTGTCGACCAGCACCAGCCGATCCGCCGTCATCTCCAGCATGTGGCGATCGTGGCTGACCAGCACGACCGTGCCCTTGTACATGTTGAGCGCCTGGACCAGCGCCTCACGCGCGTCGACGTCCAGGTGGTTGGTGGGCTCGTCGAGGATCAGCATGTGCGGCGCATCGCGGGTGATGAGCGCCAGTGCCAGCCGCGCGCGCTCGCCGCCCGACAGCTTGCCGACCTTGGTGGTCGCCTTGTCGCCCGAAAAGCCGAACCGGCCCAGCTGCGCGCGCACCGCCGCTGGGGTCGCGCCGCGCATGATGCGCGTCATGTGTTCGAGCGGCGTGTCGTCGGTGTCGAGTTCCTCGACCTGATACTGGGTGAAATAGCCGACCCGCATCTTGCCGGAGGAGTTCATATCGCCTTCCATCGGCGTCAGCTGTGCGGCGAGCAGGCGGGCGAGCGTCGTCTTGCCGTTGCCGTTGCGGCCCAGCAGCGCGATCCGGTCGTCTGGGTCGATGCGCAGGTTCAGCCGCTTCAGGATCGGCGTCTCGGCATAGCCCACGCTCGCCAGGTCCAGCGTGATGAGCGGCGGGCGCAGCTGGTCGGGATCGGGGAAGTCGAAGGACAGCGACGGATCGTTCGCCATCTCGGCGATCGGCTGCATCTTGGACAGCATCTTGGCACGGCTCTGCGCCTGCTTGGCGGTCGAGGCGCGGGCCGAATTGCGCGCGATATAGTCCTGCAACTTGGCGCGCTGCGCGTCCTGATTCGCCTTGGCGGCCGCCAGCTGCGCCATGCGTTCGGCGCGCTGGCGTTCGAACGAATCATAGCCGCCCGGATAGAGCGTCACCTTGCCGCCCTGCAGGTGCAGGATATGGTCGACGACGTTGTTCAGGAAGTCGCGCTCGTGGCTGACCAGCAGGATCGTCGCGCGGTAGGATTTGAGGAAATCCTCTAGCCACATCACCGCTTCGAGGTCGAGGTGGTTCGACGGTTCGTCGAGCAGCAGCACGTCGGGCGCGGAGAAGAGCAACGCCGCCAGCGCCACGCGCATCTTCCAGCCGCCCGAATAGCTGGACAGCGGCCGGGCCTGCATCGCTTCGTCGAAGCCCAGGCCTTGCAGGATGCTGGAGGCACGCGCGGGCGCGGTATAGGCGTCGATCGCGATCAGGCGCTCATAGATATCGCCCAGCTTTTCGGGGTCGCTCTCGGTCTCGCTGCGCTCCATGAGTTCGGCGCGCTCGATATCGGCGGCGAGCACCGTCTCGAACGGGGTGGCGGTGCCGTCGGGCGCTTCCTGCGCGATATAGCCGAGCTTGGCGCCCTTGGGCATCTCGCAAGCGCCGTCATCGGCCTCCAGCTGGCCAGCGATCACGCGGACGAGCGTGGACTTGCCCGCGCCGTTACGGCCGATCAGGCCGACCCGGCTGCCGGGGGGGAGTGCGGCGGATGCACCGTCGAGGATCGTGCGGCCGCCCAGGCGCACGGTGATGCCATTCAGATTGAGCATGGCGCGCGCCTAGCAAATTCCGGCGCGGAAGGGGAGGGGGCCTTTCATCCTCCCCGGCACGGGGAGGGGGTCCGCCGCGAAGCGGTGGTGGAGGGGGCGTTCCTGACAGGGCGTCCTATGAGGAAGCCCCCCCTCCGTCAGCGCGTGCGCGCTGCCACCTCCCCGTACCGGGAAGGATTTGGGATCAGCGTGCCGCGATGGCGGTCGCACCGGCAGGCGGCCAATTCTGGACGCCGCACTTCTTGACGACCCATTCCGCCTTCTTGTTCCAGCACAGCGCGTCCAGGCGCGGCATGGTGGCGGCGATATGCTGTTCGCGGCCGATATAGCGGGGGAAGCGTTGCTCGCCATAGGGCACCAGGCTGTTGCGCAACTCGCGCATCCGGTCCACCGCCAGCTCGCCCAGATGGCCGCGTGGGGTAAACACCGCCTGGTGCAGGATCGACGCCGCCGTGGTGCAGAAACCGAGCTGCCCGGACACCGACGAGAAGCTGGCATAGGTGCGCGTGCCATATTGATCGAGCGCATCCTGCCCGGCCTTCACCGTCTTGCTCTGTCGCTTGAAATAGGCGCCCAGCGTGTCGAACGCGCCCTTCAGCTCGGCCTCGTGATCCTTCAGGGTCGCGTTATAGTTGGCGACGGTCGAGAGCATCGGTTCGAACTGGCATTGCAGCGCGGCGACGTTCAGCGCGGCGCGCATGTTCCACAACAGGCCTGCGCGCAATTCCGCCGGAGTCGCCCCGGGCAGCGGCTGGCCGATACCGGGTTCGTCGCCCTGGACGGGTTTTCCCTGGAAATTATAGGGCTGCAGGAAGAACTGAGCCGATGCAGGCGCCGCGGCGCCCATCCCCCAAAACGCCACGCCAGCAACCAGCGCGGTACGCACCACTTTCATTGTGTTCCGATCCTTCCCCCGTAGGGCCTTCGAGCGTCCCGAAACATAACGCTTTTCGGGTTTTTTCCCAAACGGAATTACGCCCGTGCGGCAATCGTTCATGCCGGGCCGGTCGTTACGGAAACATAGCGAAATCCGGGGTTTGCGCGGCCCAGGGGGGCATTGCGCTGGCTTGGGTCCAGCCCATGAAAAAGGGGCCGCCCGGTCGCCCGGACGGCCCCCTTCGTTGGGATGACCCCAACGATGATTACATCGCGTTGGTCGCGTTGGTCATCATCGTGTCGTTGGCCATCATCATGTCGTTCGACATGGTGGTGTCGTTGGCCATCATGCCACCGTTCATGGTGCCGTCGACGGCGGTCATGTTGTCGGTGGCGGTGTCCATGCCTTCCGAAGCGTTCATTTCGGTGGTCATGTTCGCGTCGGTGGTGTTCTCGGTCTTCGAGCCGCAAGCCGAAACCGCGAGCGCCGCGCCGGCGATGATCGAGCCCGTCAGGACCTTGGAGATGATTGCACGCATTGGAAGCTCCCTTGATATTGTGGATTTGGAACGGCTTGCTGGCCCTATTACCCAAATCGGGGTGGACATTAATCGGATACCGCCTGGGCCTCAAGCCTCGTTTTGTCTGTCCGATGCGAGGGTCTTGAGGAAAGCCGGAAAGCTGAACGCAAGCGCCTCGTCAAAGGTTTCCAACGACTTGACGCCGTTCAACGCAAAAAGGCTGGTTACGGGGAATTCGGGCAGGCCGCAGGGCACGATTCCGCCGAAATGCGAAAGATCGGGCGCGACGTTGATCGCAAAGCCGTGCAGCGTGACCCAGCGACGCACGCGCACGCCGATCGCGCCGACCTTGGCCTCCGCGCCGCCGTCCCGCGTCCAGATGCCGACGCGCCCCTCGGCCCGGAAAGCGTTGACCCCCAGCCGACCCAGCGCCGCGATCAGCCAATCCTCCAGCGTGTGGACGAAATGCCGCACGTCGCGCCCGCGCTTGCCCAGGTCGAGGATCAGATAGCCGGTGCGCTGGCCGGGGCCGTGATAGGTATATTTGCCGCCGCGCCCCGTCTGGAACACGGGGAAGCGCGGATCGACCAGCTCGACCGGATCGGCGCTGGTCCCGGCGGTATAGACGGGCGGATGTTCGAGCAGCCAGACGAGCTCGCGCGCCTCGCCCGCCGCGACGGCGGCGGCCCGCGCCTCCATTTCGGCGAGCGACTGGTCATAGGGGGTCAGGCCCGGGCTGATCCGCCATTCGATATCGGGCATGTCGGGGAAATGGGTCACGATGCGACGTAATTGCGCCCGGCCGGACGCCGATGCAAGCGGCGCTGTCGGCAACCGGCCCCGATGGCTTTGCATTCGCCAATCGGCTAGGCACACGCGGACAGGCGGACGGGGTGGGCCGCTAAGGGAGGTAGCATGACCGTCAGGATCGGAACGGTGTGGGACAGCACGCAACAGGTGCTGGCGGGCAGGGCCGGGATGATGGTCCCCTTCGCCGCCATCGGCTTCGTCCTGCCCGGCGCCTTGCAGCTCGTGCTGGCGCCGCCGGTGCCCGGCCAGCCCCAGGTCGGGGTGGCGGCGTTCGCGGTGATGGTCGTGTCGGTGCTGCTCGGCATCTGGGCGCAGCTGGCGATCATGGCGCTGGCGACCCATCCGGCGACCACCAGCGGGGAGGCATCGCGCGCGGGCTTTCGCCGGATGTGGCCGGTCCTGGGCGTCGCGCTGGCGATCGGTTTCGTCTTCGCGCTGGTCGCGCTGGTGATGATCGTCGCGCTGGGGCTTTCCCACTATAATTTCGCCGCGGCCTTGGCGGCCAATGGCGATCCGTCCAAGATGCCGTCGATGAGCGGGGGGCTGGCCCTGTTCCTGCTGCTATACGGTCTGATCGTGCTGGTGGGATCGCTGTGGCTCGTGGCCCGGTTGATGCTGGTGTACGCCGTGGTCCTCAACGAGCGGCGCGGGCTGGGCGCGATCCGTCGCTCGGTGGCGCTGACGCGGGGGCTGACCTGGCGGTTGATCGGCGTGTTCCTGCTGTTCGGGGTCGTCACGCTGGTCGCCACGCTGGCGGTGCAGAGCGTCACCGGCGCGGTGTTCCGCCTGATGCTGGGCGCCGATCAGGCGATGACGGCCGTCCGGCTGGAGGCGTTGCTGGGATCGGTGGTCAGTGCGGGGTTCATGACGCTGGCCTACGTCTTCATCGCGCGGCTCTATGTCGCGACGGCGGGCGAACAGGCGCATCGCGAAGAGGTCGGTTCGCCGTCGCTGTGATGGGATTGGATGTCGTCGCCACGTTGCGGGACGCCTGGGGGCTGTTCCGACGCGATCGTTCGCTGCTGATCCGGCTGGCGGCGCCCTTCCTGTTCTGGCCCGCGCTGGCGCTGGGGCTGCTGGTGCCGGCGCCGCCGCTGCCCGAGACGGATGGCGGCGAGGCGACCGCGCGGGCGATGGCCTGGATCGATTCGGTCAGTGCCTGGGCCGGGCAGTATGGCGGCTGGTATTTCGCCAGCTATGCGGTTGGTATGATCGGCACGGCGGCGATCCTGGCCGCGCAGCTCAGCGGGCCGGTGACGGTCGGCGAAGCGCTGGGCCGCGCGCTGCGAATGGCGCCGCGTTTCCTGCTGGCGATGATTCTGGTGGCACTGCCGGTCGGGGCGGGGATGCTGCTGTACATCCTGCCCGGCCTGTACGTCTCCGGTCGGCTTCTGCTCGTCGGGCCGGTGTTGTTCGCCGAGCGGCGGATGCCCGCCATGGCCGCGCTCGCCCGGTCGGTCGGGCTGACGCGCGGGGCCGGTCTGTCGATGGCGGCGCTGGCGTCCTGCACCACGCTGGGCGGCATGATCGCGGCACAGCCCTTCCTCGCGCTGATCGACGTGGTGAAGGGGGATGGGCCGGGCAATCCGGTCGCGGTCGCGTTGCTCCAGGCGGGATCGGCAGCGGTCGCGATGGCCGCGGGGCTGGCCCAGGCACTGATCGCGGTGGCGGCCTATCGCCGTCTGGTCAACCGCGCGGGCTGAGCCGGGGAATTTGCGGCGCGGCGTCTTCGGGCAGGAGGCCCAGCGCGCGCGGATCGCGGAAGGTCTCGATCGCGCGTGACACCGCCACGAAGCCCTGTTTGCGATAGAAGTTCAGCGCGGAGGGGTGGTCCAGCGTGCAGGTGTGAACCCACACCCGCTCGACCTTCGTGGTCCAGGCGCGCATCAGCGCCTGCGCCATCAGCCAGCGACCATGGCCATGCCCCGCCAATTCGGGGATCAGCCCGAAATAGCCGATCTCGCATTCCCCCGCCTTGCGATGGTCGAGTTCGAGCAGCCCAACCTCGATCCCCGCCCGATCGACCACGGCGAAGACCGAGACGGCGGGATCGTGAATGATCGCGGTCAGTGCCGCATCGTCCATGACCAGCCGCGATAACCACAGCCAGGGCGCGCCCACCCGCGCGAAGAGCGTGCGGTACTTGGCCGGATCGGGCCTGCCCCAGGCGACGAGTCTCAACGGCGAGGCGGGCAGGGGGCGTGGCCGCGGCCGCTCGCGCATCTCCAGCGTGGTGACGATGGTGGCGAGTTCGGCGGGGGCGACGGGGATCAGCGCCACCGACTTACTCCCAGGTCGCCAGCGGCGGCAGGCTCATCAGGATCGCATCGATATTGCCGCCGGTCTTGAGCCCGAACAGCGTGCCCCGGTCATAGACCAGGTTGAACTCGGCATAGCGGCCGCGCCACGCCAGCATCTGCGCGCGGTCGGCCTCGGTAGAGGGCAGGCCCATGCGCCGCCGGACGATGCGCGGAAAGACGTCCAGAAACGCCTCGCCGACATCGCGGGTAAAGGCGAAGTTGTCGTCGAAATCGCCCTCCAGATGGTCGTAGAAGATACCGCCGACGCCGCGATGCACTTGGCGATGCGGGATGTAGAAATAGTCGTCGGCCCAGGCCTTGAACCGGGGATAATGCTCCGGGTCATGCGCGTCGCAGGCCGCCTTCAACCGGGCGTGGAAATCGGCGGTGTCCTCCGCGATGGGCAGCGGCGGATTGAGGTCCGCGCCGCCGCCGAACCAGCGCTTGGTGGTGGTCAGGAAGCGGGTGTTCATGTGCACGGCGGGCACATGCGGGTTCGCCATGTGCGCGACCAGGCTGATGCCGGTCGCCACGAAGCGCGGATCGTCGCCAGCGCCGTGGATGGTCTGGGCGAACGGCCCCTCGAAGGTGCCGCCGACCGTGGACACGTTGACGCCGACCTTTTCGAAGACGCGGCCCTTCATCACCCCGCGCACGCCGCCGCCGCCGGGCTCGCCGCTGGGGTCGGTGCGGTCCCAGGCGGTGTAGTGGAAGGCGGCATCCGATCCCGCCTCACGTTCGATCGCCTCGAACTCGGCGCAGATCCGATCGCGCAAGGCCTCGAACCAGAGGCGGGCGGCGTCCTGCTCGGCGTCGAGCGCGATATCGGGGGTTCGGCTGTTCATCGCTGCGCGTTCTGGGCGGGGGCGGGGGGCAGGGTCAACCGGCCATTTGGCCCCAGCCGGTCTGGCGACGCGCTTCGGCCAGCAAAATGCCGCCGGTGATCGCGACGTTGAGCGAGCGGACCCCGGCGCGCATCGGCACGCGCACGCGGATATCGGCGGCATGGTGGACCGCCTCCGGCACGCCCGCCCCTTCGGAGCCGAGCAGGATGACGTCGTCGGGCCGGAACTCCATCTCGGGCAGTGGCACCGCGCCCAGTGTGGTCGCCAGGACGACCCGTCCGCGCGTCGCGGCGCGGAAGGCGTCCCAGTCGGCATGGCGCACGACCTCGGCCAGCGCGGCATAGTCCATGGCCGATCGGGCCAGGGCGCGGTCGGAATAGGGAAAGCCCATCGGCTCGATCAGGTCGACCGCGACGCCGAAACAGGTCGCGGTGCGGATCAGTGTGCCGACATTGCCCGCGATGTCGGGCTCATGCAGCGCCAGGCGCATCAGTGGCCGGGAAAGGACAGCAGCGAGTCGACTGCGATGTCCTCGGCCCGCAGGGCATCGGCGCCGCCCAGGTCGGGCAGGTCGACCAGGAACTGCGCCTGTTCGACCACGCCGCCCGCCTTGCGGATCAGCCGCACGGCAGCGCGTGCGGTGCCGCCGGTGGCGATCAGGTCGTCGACCAGCAGGACGCGGGCACCGGGGACGAGCGCATCCTCATGGATGGCGATGCGATCCTGTCCATACTCCAGCGCATAATCCTCGGCGATGGTGGCGCCCGGCAGCTTGCCGTCCTTGCGGATCAGCAGCATGCCTGCGTTGAGCGGCACGGCCAGCGCGGCGGCGAAGATGAAGCCGCGCGCTTCGATCCCGGCGACCAGATCGACCTGTCCTCGCGTCGCGGCGGCCATCCGCTCGACGGTCTGCGCGAAACCCCTGGGGTCGAGCAGCAGGGTGGTGATGTCGCGGAACTGGATACCGGGCTTGGGAAAGTCCGGGATCGTGCGGATCAGGGCTTTCAGGTCGTCATTGGCGCTCATGAGGCGCGTAATGGGCCTGCGGGGCGCGGGGGTAAAGGGGGCACCATGCTGACCCTTCTTCCTTCCGATCATATCCCACCCTCCGTTCAGCCTGAGCGAAGTCGAAGGCCAAGGGCATCCCTCTGCCAGGGGGGCGGCGGAAAGGGAACGGCGTGGGCTTCGACTTCGCTCAGCCTGAACGGATCGGGGAAACTGGGGTGAGTGCGGGCGGAACTGCCCCCCAATAAAACGGGCGGCTCCCTTGTCGGAAACCGCCCCAGTTCTCTCACATCGGGCTTTCCCGATCTCAGTGTTTCACGTTGCGCCAGACATTCTGATACGCGCCCCATGCCAGGAAGCAGAAGACCAGGATGAAGACGAAGGCCCCGATCCCGGCCGCGTGACGCGATTCCAGCTTGGGCTCGGCGGTCCAGGTCAGGAAGGCCGCGACGTCCTTGGCCATCTGGTCGCGGGTCGCCAGCGTGCCGTCGGTATATTGCACCTGACCGTCCTGGTTCAGCGGCGGCGGCATCGCGATGTTCAGGTTCGCGAAATAGGGGTTGTAGTGCAGCCCGGTCGGCGTCTTGGCGTCGGGGAACTTGCGCAGCAACTCGGCCGGTTGCTGGCGATAGCCGTCGGGGCCGATCAGCGAATAGACATAGTTGGTGCCGTCATGCCGCGCCTTGGTCATCAGCGACAGGTCGGGCGGCAGGGCGTTGTTGTTGGCCGCGCGCGCCGCGACTTCGTTGGCGAAGGGCGAGGGGAAGCGGTCGGCGGGCACGTTCTTGCGCGTCGTCGCCTCGCCCGTCTCCGGGTTGATGCTCGGCTGTTCGATCACCCACTGGTTGGCGATCGCCTTCACCTCGGCCTCGTTATAGCCCAGCTCCTTCAGGTCGCGGAACGCGACGAGCCGCAGCGAGTGGCAGGCCGCGCAGACCTCCTTGTAGACCTGGAAGCCGCGCTGGAGCTGGCGGCGGTCGAAGCGGCCAAAAATGCCGTCCGATGCCAGATGCGCCTGCTTGGGGTGAAGGTGGAACTCCTCCTCGGCGGTGGGGACGGGCGGCTCGGAGACGAGCCCCGAGATGCTGCCCCACAATGCGATGGCGAGGACGAAGGTGAAGGCCGCCCCAACCAGGAATGCGATGCCACGAACCATGTTCTTTTATCCTCTCTCGGTTCGCGTCAGGCCGAGGCCGAAGGGGTGAGGGCCGACTTGGTGGGCGCCGTGCCGCCATGTTTGGACAACACCGCCTCGGTGATCGAGTTGGGCAGCGGCGCGGGGCGCTCCGTCCGGGCGATCCAGGGCAGGATCACCAGGAAATGGAGGAAATAATAGGCCGCCGTCAGCTGACTGAGGATGATGAAGAAGGGCGTCGCGGGCGAGCCCCCGCACCAGCCGAGCAGCAGCACGTCGACCACCAGCACCCAGAAGGCGATCCGCGCCTTGGGCCGGAAATTGTTCGAGCGCACCGGCGAGCTGTCCAGCCAGGGGAGGAAGAACAGCAGCAGGATCGACCCGAACATCGCCAGCACGCCCCAGAGCTTGGCGGGCAGGATGAAGTCGGCGGTGAAGGCGCGCAGGATCGCGTAGAAGGGCCAGAAATACCATTCGGGCACGATATGCGCCGGGGTCGAGAGCGGGTTGGCCGGGATGTAGTTGTCCGGATGGCCCAGATAATTGGGGAAGAAGAACAGCAGGCTGGCGAAGACCAGCAGGAACACGCCCAGGCCCACCGCATCCTTGGCGGTGTAATAGGGGTGGAAGGGCACCGTATCCTGTTCGCCCTTCACGTCGACGCCGGTCGGGTTGTTGGACCCCGGAATATGCAGCGCCCAGATGTGCAGGATGATGACGCCCGCGATCACGAAGGGCAGCAGATAGTGGAGCGAGAAGAAGCGGTTGAGCGCGGCATTGTCGGGCGCGAAGCCGCCGAGTAGCCAGACGCGGATCGTGTCGCCGACCACCGGGATCGCCGAGAAGAAGCCGGTGATGACCTGCGCGCCCCAGAAGCTCATCTGCCCCCAGGGGATGACATAGCCCATGAAGGCGGTCGCCATCATCAGCAGGAAGATGACCACGCCGAGCAACCACACCATCTCGCGCGGCGCCTTGTAGGACCCGTAATAGAGGCCGCGGAAGATGTGGGTATAGACGACGATGAAGAACATCGACGCGCCGTTGGCGTGGGCATAGCGCAGGAACCAGCCTGCGTTCACGTCGCGCATGATGCTTTCGACCGAGTCGAAGGCGACACCCGCATTGGCGGCATAATGCATCGCCAGCACGACGCCGGTGATGATCTGGATGGCGAGCGCGGCGCCGGCCAGTACACCGAAATTCCAGAAATAATTCAGGTTGCGTGGCACCGGATAACCGGCGCCGACCGCATTATAGACCAGGCGCGGCAGCGGCAGCTTCTCGTCCAGCCAACGCATGACCGGCTGTTTCGGCTCATAATGTTTGGCCCAGGGAAAGCTCATTTCTCGGATCCCCTTTAAGCGGCCGCGCCGACCGTGACGGTCGTGTCGGTGTCGAATTTGTAATCGGGCACGAAGAGGTTCTTCGGTGCCGGACCCTTTCGGATGCGCGCGGCGGTGTCATAGGCCGAGCCGTGGCAGGGGCAGAAATAGCCGCCATAAGGGCCCTTGTTCTCGCCCTCGCCCGCGCCCAGCGGGACGCAGCCCAGATGGGTGCACACGCCCAGCGTGATGAGCCAGTTCGTCTTGCCCGGCTTGGTCCGCTCGGCCAGCGTCTGCGGATCGCGCAGCTCGGACAGCGGCACGGCGTTGGCCTCGGCGATTTCCTTGGGCGTCAGGTTGCGGACGAACAGTGGTTGCTTGCGGAAACTGGCCTTGATCGCCTGTCCGGGGGCGATCTTGGACAGGTCGATCTCGGTGGTGGACTGCGCCAGCACGTCGGCCGACGGGTTCATCTGGTTGATGAGCGGCAGGACGATCGCCAGTGCGCCGACACCCGCAAAGGAAGCGGCAGCGACGTTGATGAAGTCGCGGCGGCGGGGATCGTGAACCTCTTCCTCGAATGGCTTGGGTGACTCGCCGGGGGGTACGGTATTATCCGTCATCGCCATTCGTCCTGTCCCTCCACCTTTGCCCGCGTTCGTTACGCTATGTCGTCGACGGTCGTGCCGGATTGTCCCCGGTCATGCGCCGCCTGTTTCGACCCGTCCATGATGAACGGCACGTCAGGTTAGCCTTGCTTGATCGGTTTTGCCAATCCCCTTTGGGAACCACGGCTGACCATTCAGCGCGGGTGCAGGCAGACGGGCGCAGGAACAAGCGTTCGCACTGCGGGGTTGACCGCTGATCGACGCGGATGACGGACCCCTGCCGCACCCGCTCCGGCTGCACCAGGGGCATGGAGAGGATGATGACCCTGGGTAAAATGGGTTGGGCCACGGCGATCGCGGCCGGGTTGCTGGCACTGGGCGGCTGCGCGGACGGTTATGGCTATAGCGGCGTGTCGGTCGGCGCGGGCTATGGCGGTGGATACGCGCCGGGCTATTATGGCGGTGGGTATGGCGGCTATGGCTACACACCGTCCTATTTCGGCTGGTATGACGACTTCTATTATCCCGGCACCGGCGTCTATGTTTACGATCGCTATCGCCGCCCGTACCGCTGGAACGACGGGCAGCGTGCCTATTGGCAGGGGCGGCGGGATGCGTGGCGCGGCGGTGCGATCCGCGACCAGTGGCGTGGATGGGGCCGGGGCGGATGGCGCGGGCCGGTGCCCGGCGCGGCGCCCAACCCAGGTGGCTGGCGCGGTAATCCCGGCGGGTGGCGTGGGCAGCAGGGCGTTCGCCCGACCCCGTCGGTGCCGCGTCCCGGCGGCTGGCGTGGCGGCCGTCCGGGTGGACGCGGCGGGCGCGGCCCGCGTTAACCGGCCTTGGGGCGGGTCCGGATCATGACGGTGGGGCGCATCGTCATGACCGGCACGTCGTCCTGATTGAGCACGGTCCAGCGGCTGATGACGAACCCCATCTCCGGGCGGCTGGCGGATGCGCGCGTCTCCAGCACCTCCGCCTCGCAGTGGAGCGTGTCGCCGGGATAGACAGGCTTCGTCCAGCGCAGCTCGTCGACACCGGGCGAGCCGATGCTCTGAAAGCCGGTGTCGCGGAAATGCTCGACGATCATCGCCATCGCCATCGAGGCGGTATGCCATCCGCTGGCCGACAGCCGCCCGAAATGGGTGGCGGCGGCGGCTTCGTCGGACAGGTGAAAGGGCTGGGGGTCATAGCGCTCGGCAAAGGCGACGACCTCGTCGCGCGTCACCCGATATTCGCCGAACCGCGTCACGTCGCCGACCGCGACATCCTCCAGCCAGATCATTCCCTTGTCTCCTCAGCGCCGAAACGCGCGGCGGAACGGCGCGTCGTTGCCGTCCAGTCCCTGACCCGCCGGCAGGCCGATCAGGTCGCGTAGTAGCGGTGCAACGTCGACATTGTCGAATGGTGCCAGCCGGACGCCCGGTCGAAAGGCCGGGCCGTTGGCGATGAACAGCGCGGTCATGGTCGGATCGGCATTGTCATAGCCGTGCATCCCCCCGGCAAAGGGCTTGTCCGGGGCCTTGGCCTCGATCATCCATCCGGCATCGGCGAGGCAGAAATAGGGGGCGATGCGCGGATTGCGGCCGTAATGGAAACGCGCCGGGATTTCGCCCTTGCGCCAGCAGGTCATGTGCCCGCGCCGCCCGAGCAGGCGCGCCTCCAGGGCGGCCTCATGCCCCGGCCTGGCGGTGATCGAGGCGAAGGGGCCGTCGTCACTCAGCTCGTAATCGGCCGGGTCCAGCAGCTGGTCGAGCGCAATCACCCGGTCGCTCGACGTGGCGGCCATGCCATGATCGGCGACGACCACCAGATTGGCGGGCTGATGCAACTCGGCCAGCCCGGCCACCAGCATTCCGATCGCCTGGTCGGCCTTGGCGATGGCGGTGTTGATCTCGGGATTGTCCGGGCCAACCTCGTGCCCGGCGATATCCACTTCGTCGATATAGAGGGTCAGGAAGCGCGGACGGGTGGCTGTCGGACGCCGGAGCCAGTCGAGGATGGCGTCGACCCGCTGCCGGTCGGACACGGCGGAATTATACGCCTGCCAGTCGTGCGGGCGGATGCCGCCGGTGACGGTGTGATGGCTGTCGTTTTGCTGGACGCCGCCCCAGGCGACGGTCGATCCGGGCCAGAACATGGTGGCGGTCGGGATGCCCGCCTTCTCGGCGGTGACCCAGAGCGGTTCGGCCGCATTCCACCAATAAGGCTGCTCCGACGCCATGGTGAAGCGCTCGCCCGGATGCGCCGGGTCGGTGAAGCTGTTGGCGACGATGCCGTGGCGGTCGGGCACCAGCCCGGTCACCAGCGTCCAGTGATTGGGGAACGTCTTGGACGGGAAGGACGGCCGCATCGGCGCACTCACTCCGTCAGCGGCCAAGCGCGACAGATTCGGGGTGATGCCGCGGTTCAGATAGTCGGCACGGAACCCGTCGATCGATACCAGGATCGTGACCGGCGCGCGTTCCTCGCGCAGTGTGGTGACGGGCGTCGCGGCGCCGGTCACGGGCGGTGCGCTCGTCACCGGCGGCAGGGCGGGCGGGCTGTAGGGATAAGCGCAACCGCCGAGCAGGGCGAGCGCAATGGCAGCAAGAGGGAGTCGGATCACGGGAGAGGCTATCCTTTCGGACCAGCCCGATAGCGCCGCAATATGACACTGGCGAGGGGGCAGCCGCCGCGCCGATCCCTCAGTCGACCGGAAAGAACTGACGGATGGTCGGGTCCGCGTTGCGGAGGAGTAGGCGGAGCCGCTCGGTAGCGTCCTGCGGCCGATCGCCGGGCAGTCCGGCCATGGCCCATTCGCCGAATGCGGGGCCGTCGGTCATCCGGTCGTCGAGGATGCGGATGTCGGCATGGCGGGGGTCGCCCATGATACGCGACAGTGTTTCGTGCACGCTGTCCGCCGGACCTTCCAGCAGCTGGCGATACTCGCCGTCCCCGATCCACAAGATGCCCGAAACGCCGTCCATGCCATTGTTGCGGCGCGAACTGGCCAGAATGGCCTCTTGATCGGCGCGTTTGTCCTCGCCGACCGCGCGGCTGGTGTAGATGACACGGCGAAATGCACTAACATGGATCATGTTTGGGCGCCTAACGTGCGTCGCCGTGTCTGAAAAGCGTCAAATGTGCCGGTCGGGCCAACCCGACCGGCACAAAAGGGATCAGACGTTGAAGCGGAACAGCATCACGTCGCCGTCCTGAACGACATATTCCTTGCCTTCGGCGCGCAGCTTGCCCGCATCGCGCGCGCCCGCTTCGCCCTTGAACGCGATATAGTCGGGATAGGCGATCGTCTCGGCCCGGATGAAGCCGCGCTCGAAATCGCTATGGATCTCACCCGCCGCATTGGGCGCCTTGGCACCGCGATGGACGGTCCAGGCTCGCGCTTCCTTCGGGCCGACGGTGAAGAAGGTCAGCAGGTCGAGCAGCGCGTAACCGGCGCGGATCACGCGGGCCAGGCCGGTTTCCGACAGGCCCAGTTCCGGCAGGAATTCGCCGCGATCCTCGGCGGGCATGGTCGCGATCTCGGCCTCGATCGCCGCCGACACGACGACTGCCTGTGCGCCCTCTGCCGCCGCCTTTTCGAAGACGCGCGCCGAATGGGCGTTGCCGTTCGCCGCGTTCGATTCCTCGACATTGCAAACATAGAGGACCGGCTTTGCGGTCAGCAGCTGGGCCTGCGAAAAGACGCGCGCTTCCTCCTCGTCCTTCGGCACGGTCAGGCGGGCGGGCTTGCCGTCGCGCAGCAGCTCGAGCGTCTGGCCCAGAACCGAAGCGGCAATCTTGGCTTCCTTGTCGCCCTGCTGGCCCTTCTTGATGAAGGCGGGGACGCGTTTTTCCAGGCTTTCCAGGTCGGAGAGCATCAGTTCGGTCTCGACCGTCTCGGCGTCCGCGATGGGATCGACCTTGCCCTCGACATGGGTAACGTCGCCGTCCTCAAAGCAGCGCAGGACGTGGACGATGGCGTCCACCTCACGGATATTGCCCAGGAACTGGTTGCCCAGGCCCTCGCCCTTGGACGCGCCGCGCACCAGCCCGGCGATGTCGACGAACGCCAACTGCGTCTCGATGATCTTGGCCGAGCCCGCGACTTCGGCCAACTGGTACAGGCGCGGATCGGGCACCGCGACGTTGCCGACATTGGGCTCGATCGTGCAGAACGGATAATTGGCGGCCTGCGCCGCCGCCGTTTCGGTCAGCGCGTTGAAAAGGGTGGACTTGCCGACATTCGGCAGGCCGACGATGCCGCAGCGGAAACCCATGCGTCGCTTATCCTACAGGAAAGGGGAAAGCGCCCCTCTAGCGAGGATGGGGGAATTTCTCAACCGATGGTGCGGAGGGACGGGGGCGTTTGTCCCGCCTCCGTTCGGCCTGAGCGAAGTCGAAGGCCAAGGGAATCCAGTTGGACAAGATATCCCTTGGCTAAGGTTTGGCCCGTGGCCTTCGACTTCGCTCAGGCGGAACGGTGTGGGGGAGTTCCCGTACTCCTCAGGCGGCCCCTACCGCCAGCGCGGCGGCATAGCCGAGCAGCATGACGCCCATCGCACCCGAAAAGCCCATCAGCACCAGACCCATATAATGCAGGATCGGCGGATTGGCGCGCTGCGCCTTCTTGTTCCGGCCGAGGCCCGACAGCACGAAGCTGGCCAACATGCCAAAGGTGAAGACGGCGAATTCGAGCATTGGGAACAGATCCGGGATAGGGGTGCGATCGCCTTTTCCCTTACCCAAAACAGGTTAACGGCACGATATCGCCGCGACCAAGCGCCTTTCATGCGCGACCAGCCGAGGGAACTTTTCGACTGGTCGCGGGTGCGGTGCGCGTCGTCGCCCCCGTTTCATTCGGATCAGTAATAATTGAAGCTGACGCTGATCCGCTCGCCCTTCGCGGCGTTGGGCACCACCTCATGCCGCAGCCAGCTTTCCCAGAGCAGCACCGTGCCCGGTTCGGGCGTGGCGGTGGCGAAGGTCGCCAGATCGTCCGGCGCATCGGGGCGCCGGCGGGGTGCGGCCATGAGCATCGGCAGGCGCGGATCCTCCAGCTTCAGCGCGCCCGAGCCCTTGGGCATGGCGACATAGAGCGTGCCCGACACCACCGAATGCGGGTGGATATGCGCCGAGTGGTGGCCGCCGAGCTTCAGGACATTGACCCACAGGCTGTCGAGCTTCAGCTTGCGGCCGCCAAGGTCGAAGGCGCATTCCTCGGCGAAGCGCGCGACATGACGGTCCAGCTTCTTCTTGAGGTCGGCGAAGACGGGATCGCGGATCGGCAGGTCGTTGAGCGAGGCATAGCTGGTATAGCCGCGATAGCCATGTTCCTTGGACCAGCGCCGCCCGGCCCGGTCGTCCTCGGCTAGCGCCCAGCAGCTTTGCTCGATCTCGGCCAGCAGGTCGGCATCGTCCAACTGCCCCTCATAGAGCAGCGAGGCGAAGAGGCGCCGCACGCTCATGCCGCATCCCCCAGCCGCAGCGCGATGTCGTTGACGAAGCGCACGTCGTCGCCCTCCGCCAGCCAATGCGCCTCCGCCGCCAGTGCGCCGAGCAGGTCGGACAGCGGTTCGATCTCGGACTTGGCGTAATTGCCCAGCACATGGCCGGTCACCCGGTCCTTATGCCCCGGATGGCCGATGCCCAGCCGCACGCGGCGAAAGTCCGGCCCCAGATGCTGGTCAATCGAGCGCAGGCCGTTATGCCCCGCCGTACCGCCGCCGGTCTTCACCTTGACGCGGAAGGGCGCGATGTCGAGTTCGTCGTGAAAGACGGTCAGGGCGTCCACGCCCAGCTTGTAGAAGCGCAGCGCCTCGCCGACGCTGCGGCCGCTTTCGTTCATGAAGGTGGCGGGCTTCAGCAGCAGGATCTTCTGACCGCCGATCCGCCCTTCCTGGGTCCAGCCCTGGAACTGCTTCTTCACGGGGCCGAAGTCGTGCACCTCGGCAATGGCGTCCATCGCCATGAAGCCGACATTGTGGCGGTGCATCGCATATTGCGCGCCCGGATTGCCCAGCCCGGTCCAGACCTGCATGTGGTGTTCCTTGTCCGTGATCGCGACGGCCCCTAGCACCGGGCGCGGCGAACGCGAAACGGGGCTTTGTCGTTGTGTAGACGATCAGGGCCGGGGCAGAAGGGCGATCGCCCGGTCGGTCGCGACGATATAGCGGTCGTCCGAGTAACGATGCGTGCCGACGAAATGGATGAAGCGCTCGTCCACCGGCTGCGGCTCCAGCCAGTAATTGTGATAGCGCGCATAAGGCAGCAGGCGCACGCCCGGTTCGTTGGCCAGCAGGAAGTTGGACGTGACCTGCTCGCTGCCCCAGCGTGTCCAGGCGGTATCGCCGACCAGCCGGGCGCCTTCCTGCGAAAAGCGAACCGCCTCGGCCTGCCCACTCGGGCCGCCGCGTGCGAAGCCTGCAAATCCTGCACAGCCACGAACATAATGGTGGCGGTCGGCGTCGAGATGGTCGGCCAGGCGCGACTCGATCAGGCTCTGGATATGCGCGGGCTCGGCGGCGGGGCCTTGGGGATAGCGATGGGCGACGAAGTCGGGCAGAGTCCGGATGCCCATGTCCTCGGCATCGGGGCCGCCCAGGAAGATAAAGCTGTCATTCGCGACGATCGCGGCGCGCACTTCGGGAATGTCGCCCAGCGTCACCGTGTCCGAATCGAGCTGGATGACATAATCCTCCGCCCGCAGCGCCAGCACGGTCAGCAGCCTTTCCCACGCTCCGCCGCGCGGGCATCCCGCGCCGTCGACATCGGCCAGCCGCAATATGGTGGGCGATCCGACATGATGCGCGAGCAGGCGTTTGTCGCCGTCGGTCAGAGTGCCGTCGTCGAGGATGACGACCCGCCCCATGCCCAGATGGTGGTGGAACGACTTCACCGCGACCAGATAGGGCAGGACGGTGGCGGTGCCGATCATCGACAGGATCACCACGCCGTCCTGCTTCGGCACGATCGGCGGCGTTGCCTGAATCGCGCGGGCATGGTGGAAATGCCGCTTCATCCGATGGGCGCGCGACTGGCGGTCGACCAGATGACAGGCCAGGCCGATGCCCGGCAGCTTGTGGATTGCGTCCATCATGGCGCGCGTGATGGGCGAGTGGGCAGGGCCGGACAAGCCGGGATCGCGGCGGCCAAGGACCGATTTGGCACTATCGGGTCAGATCAGACCCTGCGCCCGCAGGCTGACATGGCCCGAGGTGCCGATGATGATATGGTCGTGCACCGTGATGCCCAGCCGCTTCCCCGCCTCGGCGATGGCGCGGGTCACGTCGATATCGGCGCGGCTCGGCGACGGATCGCCGCTGGGATGGTTATGGACCAGGATCAGCGCGGCCGAGCCGAAGTCGATCGCGCGCCGGATTACCTCGCGGACATAGACCGGGGCCTGGTCGATCGAACCCTGTCCCATCAATTCGTCGCGGATCAACATGTTACGGGTATTCAGATGCAGCACCCGCACCCGTTCGACCCCGTGATGCGCCATGTCGGCGTGGAGATAGTCGAGCAGCGCCTGCCAGTTGGACAGGACCGGCCGCTTCATCGCTTCCGCCTGGACCAGTCGAAGCGCGCACGCCTGGGCGATCTTGATCGTCGCCGCCGCCGTCTCACCGATCCCGTCGACCCGCTGGAGCGCGATCGGATCGGCGCTCAGGACGCCGCCGATATCGTGGAACTCGCGGAGCAGCGCCTTGGCCATCGGCTTGGTGTCGCGGCGCGGGATGGCGGTCATCAGCAGATATTCGATCAGTTCATGATCGAGCAATCCGCCACCGCCCAGCAATCGGTCGCGCAGCCGCGCGCGGTGTCCGGCATGGTCATTGGCCTCGATTTCGCTGGTGTCGCGCATGGTCCGTCCCCCCGATGCTGGTCAGCATAAAGCGGGCGGCGGGAACTGTCGCCGGGCTTCACGCGATTGCGTGGCGCGGGAACCGGCGGCTATGACATGGGCCGAGAGCGAGGGAGTGGCATCGGGGTGGAGGGCGCGAGCGAGGAGATCGAGACGCGCGTGACCCCGGTCGCGAGCCCCACCCGGCGTTTTCGCCGCCTGCAATTCACCCTGATCGCCATCGCCCTTGTCATCCTCGTCGCGCTGGTCGCGCTGTGGATCGAGCGAAAGCCGCTGGCCGGGCATGTGCTGGACCGCGAACTGGCGAAGCGCGGCGTGCCTGCGCGCTACAAAATTTCCGACCTTGGTTTTGGCCGCCAGCGGCTGACCGATGTGGTGATGGGCGATCCGCGCCATCCCGATCTGGTCGCCGACTGGATGGAGACGCGGACCCGCATGACCCTGTCGGGCCCGGAAGTGACGGGGGTGCGTGCCGGGCGCGTTCGCCTGCGCGGACGGCTGATCGACGGGCGGATCAGCCTGGGTACGCTCGACAAGCTGATGGGCGGGGCAGGCTCCTCGGGCACGCCGTTCCAGCTGCCCAAGCTGGACGTGATCGTGCAGGATGGCGGCATCCGGCTCGATACGCCGCACGGGGCCATCGGGCTCAGCGTGTCGGGGCAGGGCGTGTTGAGCGATGGCTTTACCGGGCGGTTGGCGGCGGTGGCGCCCCGGTTGGTGATGGGCGATTGCGTCGCCACCGGGCTGGCGGCGCCTTTGCGTGTACGCGTGGTGCGCGAGCAGCCGACACTGACTGGGCCGTTGCGGCTCGGCAATCTGCGCTGCGGCGAGGTGGCGGTTGCCGATCTGGCGGCGCGGGTCGACGTGACCTTCGGCGCGGCGCTCGACCGCTGGCAGGGGCGCGCCTCGGTCGGCAGCGGCGCGATCCGCCATCCCGTCATCGCCGCCGCGGCGATCGACGGGCAGCTGGACTTTTCGGGCACGCCCAAGGGCACGCAGGGCCGGATGCAGGTCGCCGCGCGCAACGTGGTGGCGCATTTCGGTCGGGCCGAGCGGGCGATGGTCGCGGGCCGCTATCTGGTCGGCCCGACCACCCGCTTCGACGGCCAGGCGCAGTTAAGCGGCGCACAGGCGTCGGCCGCGGCCCTCGCCCCCGTGCTGAAGGCGGGGGAGGCGGCAGCGGGTACGCCGGTCGGGCCGGTGGTGCGCGCCATGGTTCAGGCGGTCGGCCGGGCCGGGCGGCGCTTCGCCGCCGACATGGCGCTGGCGATCGATAGTGATCGGGGGCCGCGAGGCCCCGGCTTTGCGGTGCGGGTGCCGCGTCTGACCATCGCCTCGGCCAGCGGCGGACGGCTCGCCTTCGCGGGCGGCTCCGGCCTGGCCTATGATGCGCGGGGGCTGCGCATCGATACGCGGCTCGCCATGGGCGGCGGCGGTCTGCCCGGCCTGCGTGCGACGCTGCAACAGGATGGGCCAAAACAGCCGATACGCGGCACCGCCGAGCTGGCCCGCTACGAAGCGGGTGGGGCGGCCCTGGCGTTCGACCGGATGGTGTTCCGCTCCGCCGCCAATGGCGAAACCCAGGTGACGACCCGCGTCGCACTGTCCGGGCCGATCAGCGGCGGGCGGATCGACGGACTGATCCTGCCGATCGCGGCGCGCTGGGACGGCGGGCGGCGGTTGCTGGTCAATCCGACCTGCCAGCCGTTGGCGATCGACCGGCTGGCGCTGTCGGGGCTGCGGCTGGCTCGGGTGGGCGTGCGGTTGTGTCCGCTGGATGGCGCGCTGGTTCGGCTGGACGGCGCAAGGCTGGGCGGCGGGGCGCAGCTGGGGGCGACCAAGCTGGTCGGGCAGATCGGTAGCAGCCCGCTGGCGCTGGCGGCGACGACCACCCGCTTCGCGCTGGCCGACCGCAGCTTCACCCTGACCGGCGTGCAGTCCAGCATCGGCCGCCCCGAATCGCCGACCCGGATCGATGCGGCCGAACTGACCGGCCGGATCACGCCGCAAGGTATCGCGGGCCAGTTCACCGGCGGCGCGGGGCAGGTCGGGCAGGTGCCGCTGCTGCTCGGGGAGGCGCAAGGCGACTGGCAACTGACGGGCGGCGTGCTGACCCTGAACGGCGCGCTTCAGGTGCGCGACGCGCGCGCCGATTCGCCGCGCTTCCTGCCCATGGCGGCGCGCGACGTCACGCTGACGCTGGCGGGCAGCCGGATCGACGCCAAGGGCACGCTGTTCGAGCCGACGAAGAATGTGAAGGTCGCCGATGTCACCATCACCCATGCGCTCGACAAGGGCGCGGGCGAGGCGGACCTGACGGTCCCCGGCATCACTTTCACAAAGGAGTTCCAGCCGGAATTGCTGACCCCGGTGACGAAAGGCGTGATCGAGGATGTGCGCGGGCCGGTCAACGGGACGGGCCATATCGCCTGGGATGCCGACGGTGTGCGCTCGACCGGGCGATTCGGCACCGACGGGATCGACCTCGCCGCCGCACTTGGCCCGGTCAGCGGCATTGTGGGGACGATCAATTTTACCGATCTGCTCGCGCTGGAAAGCGCACCGGGGCAGGTGGCGACGGTCAAGACGATCAACCCGGGCATCCAGGTGACGAACGGCGTCATCCGCTACCAGACGCTGTCCGGGTCACGCGTGAAGGTGGAGAGCGGTCGCTGGCCCTTTGCGGGCGGCACCCTGACCCTCGACCCGACGCTGCTCGACTTCTCGCAGCCGGTCGAGCGGCGCATGACCTTCCATGTCGAGGGGGCGGCGGCCGACCAGTTCCTGCTCCAGTTCGACTTCCAGAATCTGAACGCGACGGGCGTTTTCGACGGCACCCTGCCCATGATCTTTGACGAACGCGGCGGGCGGATCGAGGGCGGGCGGCTGATCGTGCGACCCGGTGGCGGAAGCATCGCCTATCTGGGTGAGATCAGTCAGAAAAATCTGGGCTTCTGGGGCAATCTGGCGTTCGGGGCGCTGCGTTCGCTCAACTATCGGTCCTTGCGGATCGACATGAACGGGCCGCTGGCGGGCGAGATGGTGACCGCCGTGCGCTTCGCCGGGATCAGCCAGGGCAAGGGCGCCAAGTCCAATTTCATCATCCGGCGGCTGCAGAAGCTGCCCTTCATCTTCAACGTGCGGATCAAGGCGCCCTTCCGCGGGCTGCTTGATTCGGCGCAGTCCTTCTACGACCCGCGCCGCCTGATCCAGCGCAACCTGCCCGCCCTTCTGGACGAACAGAACAATCGGGCCGCACCGCCCGCCACCGTCAAATACGCCATTCAGCCTTCGGCAAGCGAGACCGTGCCATGACCGTAACAGGATTGAAAATGCAGGACAGAATGCCGATCTTGGGGATGACACGATGGATGCCGGTCGCGCTGACCCTGCTCGGCGGAGGATGCGTCAACATCTCCGCGCCGGACAAGCCGATCGAGATCAATCTGAACATCAATGTGACGCAGGAAGTGGTATATCGCCTGGATGGCGAGGCCAAATCGCTGATCCAGCAGAATCCGGGGATATTCTAATCATGAAGGCAAAGACGGTGATCCTGGCGCTCGGTGCGGTGGCGCTGCTGGGCGTGTCCGGCATGGCAATGGCGCAGCGCGATCCGGCCTATGCCGCCGCGCGCGCCGAGGGCTTGGTGGGCGAGCAGCCCGACGGCTATCTGGGCATCGTCGGCAGCGCGACGCCCGCGCTGCGCACGCTGGTCAACAGCATCAACATACAGCGCAAGGCCGCCTATACCCAAAAGGCGCAGGCCAGCGGCGCGACCGTCGAGCAGATGGCCTTCACCAGCGGCTGCAACCTGATCGCGCAGACCGCGAGCGGCGAAAAGTACAAGACGCCCGAAGGTGTTTGGAAGACCCGCACCAGCGCGGCCCCGGAACGCGCCCCGGCCTGCGTGTAACCATGCTCCCCTCCCGCAGGCGGGAGGGGTTGGGGGAGGGGACTCCGGGAGCGACAAGGCGTACGGTTCGGGGCGTGGACTGGTGTCGCTCAAATAACGGACGGCATCGCTTGCGGGCAGCGCCAGCCCTCCCCCGGCCCCTCCCGCCTGCGGGAGGGGAGAAAGAAGAGGGGCTCCCGGCTGCGAGAGGGAAGGAAGACGAAGCAGGTTGCGCACCCCTTCTGTCACTCCCCGGCAACAATGCTTAACACATCTGTCACAACCCAACCCCCAGGCGGTTGACTTGGGGGGAGGGGCTTTCTAAACGGGCCTCGCCTTGGCGGGGTCGCTCGCCGTTCGCGCGCATTCTCCCCTTCGGTGACGAAATCAGGTGAGGGTGGCTGCGTGGCGGAGAAGGAACCCGGACAGGACTTTGGCGATGCGGACGATCCGCGTCTGGCCGCGCTGGATCAGCGATTGGCTAAGGCGAAAGCGGACGGCGCAGCGCGGCAGGGGGTGAAGGTGGATGCCGACAGGGGTTATTCCCAGGGCAGTCGCGTCATCTCCGCGCTGATCGGAAGTCTTGTCGGCAGTGCGTTGATCGGCTGGCTTTTCGACCGCTGGTTCGGCACCGCACCCTGGGCCCTGATCGTGATGCTGTTCCTGGGGATCGGCGTGGCGTTCAGGCAGATTATTCGGATTTCTGGCGAACGCCCGGAGTAACCGGGCGTTCGTCATATGTGGGAACGAAGCAGCGTGGCGGCAGAATCGGGCGGCAAGATTGATCCGATGCACCAGTTCCTGATCGAGCCGGTGCTCGGTCGGCACTGGGTGGTCGGCGGCTACGACCTTTCCTTCACCAATTCCGC
>DXIH01000103.1 GCA_019112965.1 Candidatus Sphingomonas excrementigallinarum
CGACGAACATCATCAGCGCGGTGACGACGCCCATCGCCACGACCGCCAGGATCGTCGGATAGGCGAGCGCGGTGATGAGCTTGCCGCGAATCTCCGCCTGTCGCTCCAGCAGCGCGGCGAGGCGTTCGAGGATGGTCGGCAGCGTGCCCGAACTCTCCCCCGCCGCCACCATCGCGCGATAGAGCGGCGGGAAGCTCTTGGGCTCGCGCGCCATCGCATCGGCCAGGCGGCGGCCCTCGGTCACGCCCTGATGCACCGTCGCGACGATCGCACGCACCCGCTCCTGCTCGGTCTGGCGGGTGATGGTGCGAAGCGACTCCTCCAGCGGCGAGACGCGGTTGAGCGTGGCGAGCTGGCGGGTGAACAGGGTCAGCTGCTTGACCGACATACGCGCGCGGCCGAGCTTCAGCCCGAACAGCGGACGACGTTCGGCGGTGTCGCCGCTGCCCGGCTTGATCGAGACGACATAGAGCCGCTGCCTCTCCAGAGCGGCGCGGGCGGCGTCGGCGGTCTCGGCGGGGATGAACCCGCGCTTCTCCGCACCCTTGGTGTCGATCGCGACATAGTCGAACCCGGCCATGTCAGTGCGCCTTCACTTTGCCCTGTTCCCCCGCGGAGGCGGGGGCCCAGTTGCCTTGAGGCGTGGGGAATCGCCATTCTGTCTCATGCGAAGCCGCGAAGCCGCGAAGAGAATATGGGTTCGCGCGGAGGCGCAGAGGGTGCAGAGATGTTGTTCTTGCCGCGCCAGCGGCCTTCCTTTCTCGGCCAATTGAAAGGGCCGTGCACTGCCGCGCACGAGACACCTCTGCACCCTCCGCGCCTCCGCGCGAACATCCCTTTCTTCTCCGCGTCTCCGCGTCTTCGCGTGAACCCATGACATGCTTAGCCGCAGCGCTGCCCCCGATACGGCCAAGGCACTGGGCCCCCGCCTTCGCGGGGGAACAGGAAATGAGGAGCGTGCGCACCCCCATCACCCCGCGTCGGAGTCGCGGCGGGACACGCGGATGGCTTCCTCGGCCGTGGTCACGCCGTCCAGCACCAGCGCCCGCGCCACCGCCGCCAGCGGTTGCTGCCGGGCAAAGGCGTATGCGGCGATCGCCAGTTCGTCGCCGCCTTCGTTGATGAGCCGCCGGATGGTGTCGTCGACGCGTACCGCCTCGTACACGCCCGTCCGGCCCTTATAGCCCGAGCCGTTGCACTGCGGACAGCCGCCTGCCTCATAGACGGTGGCATGGGCATCGATGCCGAGCAGCGGTGCGACCGTTTCCTTCGCCTCCACCGGGCGCTTGCACGCCGGGCACAGCCGCCGCACCAGCCGCTGCGCGATGACGGCCCGCAGGGTGGAGGCGAGCAGGAACGGCTCGACCTTCATGTCGCGCATCCGGGTGATCGCGCCGACCGCGTCGTTGGTATGGACGGTCGACAGCACGAGGTGCCCGGTCAGCGAGGCCTGCACCGCGATCTCGGCCGTTTCGCGGTCGCGGATTTCGCCGACCATCACCACGTCTGGGTCCTGGCGCAGGATCGCGCGCAACCCCGCCGCGAAGGTCAGCCCGACCTTGGCATTGACCTGGGTCTGCCCCACCCCCTCGACCGCATATTCGACCGGATCCTCGACGGTCAGGATGTTGCGGCTGCCATCGTTGAGCAGGCGCAACGCGGCATAGAGGCTGGTCGTCTTGCCCGAACCCGTAGGTCCGGTGACGAGGATGATGCCGTTGGGTTCGCTCAACGCCTCGCGCAGCAGCGCGTACATGGCCGGGTTCATGCCCAGCGCGTCGAGGTCGATCCCGGCATTCTCCTTGTCGAGGATACGCAGCACCACCCGCTCGCCCGCCCGGCTGGGCAGGGTCGAGACACGCACGTCGAGCAGCTTGCCGCCCAGCGTCAGCGCCATGCGCCCGTCCTGCGGCACCCGGCGTTCGGCGATGTCGAGGCGGGCCATGACCTTGATACGGCTGACCACGACCGGGGCGACATGCGGCGGCATGCGCAGCGTCTCGCGCAGCACGCCGTCGATGCGCATACGCACCACGAGGCCGGTCTCATAGGGCTCGATATGGATGTCCGACACGCCGTTGCGCGCGGCGTCGGCGATGATGCCGTTGATGAGCCGGATGGCGGGCGCGTCGTCGGCGGTGTCGAGCAGATCCTCGGCGGTCGGGATACCGTCGGCCAGCATGTCCAGCTCGTCGCCCATGCCCACCGCCGCAATCGCGGTCGCCTGTCCGTCCATCGCATAGGCGTCGGACAGCAGGCGGTCGAAGGCGGGGCCCTCGACGCGGGCGATGGCGAAGGGGCGGCCGATATGACGGCGCAGCTCGATCAGCGCGCGTGGATCGGCGCCTTCGCGCAAGGCGATGGTCAGCGGGTCGGCGGTGTGGACTACCGTGCCGAACTTGCGCGCGAAGCCGTAGGGGATGGTCAGTGGGGCGACCAGTTCCAGCGCTTCGTCGGGCGTGGGGAGCGGGAGAGCGGGGTGCCCTCCCCCATCCCCTCCCGCCTGCGGGAGGGGCGTGCCCAGTGGCAGGGGGACGGTGTCCCCCGTGGGCAGGGGTTCCCGCGCGTCAGTCACGGCGCTTGATCGGTTCGACCGACTTGGCGACGGGCACCGCGATGCGCGGGTCCTCGATATTGCCGGGCATCGGCGCGTGCGGGATCGGCGGCGCGGCGTTCATGTAATCGCGGACCAGCTCGTCGATCGAAGGCTCGACGCCGGGCTGGGCATAGCCCTGAAGTTGACGAAGATAGCCGTAACGCTGTTCGGTGACGCGGCGGCTGTCTTCGGGCGTGCGCAGGATCGTCGGGCGGATGAAGACCATCAGATTGGTCTTCGACCGGCTGCGCGCCTTTGAGCGGAACAGTGCGCCGATGCCCGGAATGTCGCCCAGCAACGGAATTTTCTCGATCGTGCGCCGCTCGTTATCGTCGAGCAGGCCGCCGATGACCGTGATCTGGCCGTCATCGGGGGTGAAGACATTCTCGAACGCGCGCTTGTTGAGGATCAGTTCGCTGTTGTTGCTCGACACCGGCCCGGCAATCGAGCTGACCTCCAGGCGGACATAGAGTTTCAGCGAACCACCCGCATTGACCTGCGGCTTCACGTCCAGCTGGATGCCGACATTCTGCCGCTGCACCGTGCGGAAGGCATTGTCGAAATTGGGCGACAGTGCCTGGCCGGTCGTAATCGGAATTTCCTGGCCCACCAGGCTGTGCGCCTGCTGGTTGTCCAGCGTGATGATGTGCGGCACCTGGAGCAGGTTGGAGGTGGTGTCGCTCTTCACCGCGTTGATGATCGCGCCGAATACCGTGTCGCCGATCTTGCCACCCCAGCCCGCAAAGCCGCCCGTCGTGCCGAGGATCGACTGCACCGCCGACTGGGTCAGCTGGCTATAGGCCTGGTTGGGGACGTTGGTCGTGGTGCGCGTGCCGTCGGGGGCGACGACCGTCGTCGTGGTGCCGCCGATCGTGTTGGCACCCACCGCGCCTGCGATCTGGAGGATGTTGGGCGCGGTATTGCCATAGGTCGAGGCGGCGAAGGCCCCGCCCGACAGGCTCCCGAGGAGGAACTGTGCGCCCAGCCGCCGGGCGGTCTGGTCGGAGACTTCGGCGACGATCGCCTCGATCAGCACCTGTTCGCGGCGCACGTCGAGCTGGCGGATGACCTCGCCGATCTGGCGCTGGATATCGGCGGGCCCGGCGATCACGATGGCGTTCGCGCCGACGAAGCGGGTGACGACCGCCGCCGTCCGGCCGCCTTGCGTGCTGATCGCGGGCGGCTGCCCGTTCTGGCCGCCTGCACCCGGCGCGCTCGTCGCCTGGGGCTGGGCGACCGGCTGGACGCGCTGCGCGATCGAGGTGCCCGCCGCCGATCCCGCCTGCGCATTGGTCTGGGTGAAGCTGCCGCGCGACAGAGTGGTTTCCTGCACCGGATCGGGCTGTTGGCCGACCAGTTGCTGGAGCACCGGCAGCAACTGCTCGGCATCGGCGTTTTCGAGGAAGACGACGCGGATCTCGGTCCCGCTCTTGGCCTTGTTATCCAGGTCCTGCGCGATCTGGGCGAAGCGCGCCACGCTCGACGGATCGCCACGCAGCGCGATCGAGTTCGAACTGTCGATGGCGACCACCGACACGCCGGTCGATCCCTGGCTCGGCGCGCCGCCCTGCCCCGCACCACCGCCGCCGCCCGCGAGCGTCTGGAGCGCGGTCGCGATCTCGCGCGCACCCGCATTGCGCAGCGCGATGACGCGGGTCGAGGCGTTGTCCGCGTCGATCCGGCGCACGACCTCGCGAATGCGGCGGATATTATCGGCGAAGTCGACCACGACCAGGCTGTTGCCCGCGCGGTTGGCCGTCACCGACCCTTGCGCGCTGACCAGCGGGCGCACCGTCTCCAACGCGCTGTTGGCGTCGATCGCACGCAGGCGGATGATCTCGGTCACATAGGAATTGCGGTTCGCACCGCCCAGGCCGATCCGGCTGGGCTGCGAGGCGGCATTGTCGATCGGCTGCACGCGGAACGCGCCGCCCGCGCTGGGCACCGCGACCAGCCCGTTGGAGCGGAGGGTGGACAGGAAAATCTCGAAATATTCGGACTTGGACAGCGGCCGGTCGGTTACCACCGTCACCTTGCCGTTGACCCGGCTGTCGATGATGAAGGTCCGCCCCGTCACCTTGGCGGCGTCGGCGATGAAGGCGCGGATATCCGCATCGCGGACGTTGAGCGTGGTCTGGGCGTGCGCACCCGCCGCCAGGGCGACGGCCATCATTGGCGCCAGAACCGAACCGAGGACGAGCTTCTTCATGGCCGTGGTGCCGCAATCTGAAGGGAGAGCGGCAGCGTCTGATCGCCCCGCTCGACCGTGATGGAAAGAGAACCGCCCTGGGCGAAATCCGCCGCCAGACGGTCGATGTCGCCCGGCCCCGTCACCGGACGCCCGCCGAGCGCGGTGACGATATCGCCCTCGCGCAGGCCCGCCGCGCGGAACGCAGCGCCCGACCCCACCGGCCGGACGACCAGCCCCGAGACGCGCCCGCCGTCGAGCCGGGGGATGAAGCCGATGTCGCTTCGCAACTGCGCGATCGCGACGCCACCCGCCGGGGGGACCGATCCGGGTGCTTGCACCGATGGCGCACCCGGCGTGGAAGCCCCGGCAGCGGCGGTCGGCGCATCGGACTGGTCGAGATACAGGTCCTCGGTCGCACCACCACGATCGATGGTGATGTGATCAAAGGCGACCGACTTCAGCGTGACGCCGGGCTGGATCTCCTCGCCGACCGACACCGAACGCTGCACACCGTCCGGCCCGGCCAGGATCGCCGAGCCGCGCCCCGATGCCTCGTCCAGCCGCGTGCCGAACAGCGTCAGTTGCAGCGTGGTAACGGCGGCGGGGGCGGCCTGCTGCCCCTGCAGCCGGAAGAACGGGTCGAAGCCTTCGAGGATGGCCGCAGGAGACCCCGCGATGGCGGGCACCAGCGGCCGCCACTCGCCCAGCGGCGAGACGGGGGTGACGATCACCCATAGCAGCCGCGCGCCCTGAACGGCGAGGACCGCCATCAGCGCCAGTTCGGCCACCGAATACACATTCACGACCGGCAGCCGTCGCAACCAGCGACGTCCGCGCGCGTCGAGCCTCAACCGCATGAAACCCACCCCGTACGCATTTTCGGGGTCTAGGCATGGCATGTTACAGCCCGGCGTCAAAGCCCCGAAACATCTTGGTCATATCTGTTTCACGCGGGGCGGGCCGTATCCCTTGGGCTTCGACTTCGCTCAGGCTGAACGGCGGTGGGGATTTGGGGCTTTATACAAACAGCCGTTCAGGCTGAGCGAAGTCGAAGCCCACGTCCCCATCCCAAACGAAAAGGCCGCCGCCCGGATCACTCCGGACGACGGCCCTTCCTACACCCCGCAATAATCAGAAGGTCGTGCTGATCCCCAGCGAGAACACACGACCCAGATTATAGCGGTTCAGATAGACGAACCGGCCATTCCCGAAATCCTGCCGCTCGTTATACCGCGTGCGGGTCAGGTTGCGCGCCTCGGCCTTCAGCTCGAACTTGCCGCCCATCAGCTCGAAGCCCTGGCGCGCGACGAGGTCGAGGCGGATGCCCGGCACTTCGACGATGTCGGGCTGGAACCCCGTGCCCGACAGATTCGACGGACCACGATTGGTCACGCGGTTGCTGGCATAGTTGAACAGCAGCGTGACCTGCGACAGCGCGGCGGTATCCTCCATGCCGAGCTGAAGGTTGACCAGATGGTCCGACTGGCCGGTCAGCGACGCGCCATCGCGGAACAGCAGCCGCGCCGGGCCGAAGCCCGAGGCACAGCCCGCCAGACCCGGCGAGCCCTGCGCCGATGCCGGGTTGGGCACGCAGGAGGCGTCCGCGTTGATCTTAGACTTGGTGTAGGTGTAGTTCGCGATCGCGACCAGGCGGCGGGTAGCGAAGAAGTCGCCGCCCAGGCCCGCCAGCGGCACATATTTCTGCAACTCGACTTCGGCACCGTACAGGATGGCCGAGGGCAGATAGGTGAAGCCGGTCTGCAACCGATCGTCCGCGCCGGTATAGAAGCCGACCTGCTCGATCGGGTTCTTGATCCGCTTGTAGAAGCCCGCCAGCGTGAAGCGCTGGTCACGCGCGTAGAACCATTCGTAGCGCGCCTCCAGATTCCACAGCTCGCTGTCGCGCAGGTTCGGGTTACCGAAGAACAGGCGATCCGAGTCCGGGTCGCGGAACTGCTGGGGCGCCAATTCGCGGAACTGCGGGCGCGAGATGGTCTTGGCACCGCTTGCGCGCAGCTGCATGTCGGCCGCGAAGTTCCACGTAAGCGTGCCGGCGGGGAGGAAATAGTCGTTCTTCAGCCGCGTCGTGGTGCTCTGCACCGGCGTCACCGTCTCGACCGCCGTTTCATAGCGGACGCCCGCCACCGCGCGCAGGCCGTTGGCGACCTCCGCCTCGGCCTGGACGTAACCGGCATGGACGTTCAGCTTGGCATCGTACGCATAGGCACCGGCCTGCGTCGAGAATTGCAGCTGGAGCGTACACGCCCCCTGCCCGCGCAGCGGACAGGCGTTGTTGATGACGTCCGGGCTCAGCAGATAGTCCGGGCGGTACAGATTGTACGGGAAGCCGGGCGCGGTGCCCGCCCCGTCGCTGGTCTGGTAGTTGAACTGGATACGGCTCGAATAGCGATCCGTGCCCTGGTAGAAATAGCCGGTACTCAGCGTGATCGGGCGTTCACCGTCGATCTTGTAGGAAAGATCGGCCTGGCCCGTCCAAAGATTCTCGTTCAATTCCGAGAAGATGATCGAGGCGAAGGGGGTGAAGCGCTGCGTCACCTGATAGGCGCCGTTGCACTGGAAGCCGCCCGCGCCGTTGCCGCCGTCATAGCTGATGGGCAGACCGTTGCTGGTCCGCGCCGAGCAGAGATAGTCGAACTGGCGCTCATAGGGCGCGTTGCGCTTCGAGTTGGCGAAGGCGCCGCGCGCGTCGAACTTCAGCGCGTCGGTCAGCTTGAACTCGCCGACCAGCTGGCTTTCGATCAGCTGGCGCTCGAACCAGTTGGTGTTCTGCTGGAAGCGAAGCCCGCTGGCATTGTTATAGACCTCGGCCGCCGAGCCGCGCGCCTGCTTCAGCGTGTCGTGAATATAGACGTTGGTCCAGCGCACCGTGTTGTCGCCGAACTCATAACCCAGCCCCACCAGCGCATTGGCGACGATTCGGTTGTCGGTCAGCAGCGTGCGGAAATCGTTGCGGATCGTGCCGTCCGCCGACACCGAATCCTGCTGGATCGCCGAGCGGGTGCGGAAGGTGTTGGACAGGGACAGCGAAGAGATCACGCCCAGACGGTCGCTGCCGATGTCGAAGACCGACCCGGCCGAAATCTCGCCCGACAGATTCGCAGGCAGCTGGTTGTTGCGCTGGAGCAAGGTGGTCGAGGCGTTGGACAGCCGTGCGACCTGCGCGGCGGGGACCAGCCCCGAACCCTTGCCCGCCTGCACGTCACGCACGAACTGCGGCACGCCGCGCGTGCCGTCGTCGAAGCCCAGCCAGTCGGCATCGCCGCCCGCATAGGTATAGCCCAGCTCGCTGGTCGTCGCGTCGTCCGCCGCGACGGTGAAACCGCCCGAGATGAAGCTCTTGTTCGGGATCGCCTTGGTCGTCAGGTTGATGACGCCGCCGCCGAACTCGCCGGGATAATTGACCGAATAGGTCTTCTGGACCAGCGCCGATCCGACGATGGTGGTCGGGAAGATGTCGAGCGGGACCGAGCGGCGCAGCGGCTCGGGGCTGGGCAACGGCGAGCCGTTGAGCAGCGACGAGGAATAACGGTCGCCCAAGCCCCGGACATAGACGAAGCCGCCGCCCACGACCGACAGGCCGGTGACGCGGGTCAGCGCGCCCGCAATGTCGCCCTCGCCCGTGCGTGCAATGTCGGCAGCCGACAGGACCGAGACGATCTGCGGCGTGGCGCGGATCGTGTTGGGGATGTTGCGGCCGACCACGACGATCTCGTTGCCCGCCGTGGCATCGACGCCGGGCGCGGAGATTTCAACCGGCTCGTCCGCCGACTGGCCGTCCTGGCCCGTGGGCGTCTGGCTTTGCGGCGTTGCCTGCCCGTCGGGGCTGGTCGCGGTGGTGCTGGTCTGCGCCGGAGCTGGCGTCGCCCCGCCCGCCGTCTGCGCCAGGAGAGCGGGCGCAACAAGCTGCGAGGTCAGCAGAAGGAGGGAGGCATAAGCGAGGCGTCGCTGCATGGCCGGGTCGTCCCGTGTCAGATTCTATGGGGAAAAGCCGGGGCAGCGATGATCGCCGCCCCGGCCTGCCGTCAGTGCCCGGTCCAGGCCGGGCACCGGGTCGTGCCGGGCCTTAGCGGCCGTCGCAGCTGAAATAGACCGAGGTGAAGACCGGCGGGCCGACATCCTGCAGGTCGGTGCTGGCACCGCGGATCGTGGTGCGATCCGCGCCCGAACCCGCGCCCGCGACCAGGTTGACGCAGGCGACGTTCGTCGGCGCCTTCACGATGCCGTTGATGAAGGTCATGTCGGCACCGCCACGCAGACGGATCGCGGCAGGCGCGAGCGCGGTCTGGACGAAGGTGAAGTTGGCATAGCGGCCGAAGGTGCGCGGCAGCAGGTCCTCGGCATTGTTCGAGTCGATCTCGGTCGAGAAGCTGTCGGCGGTCGCGCCGATGGTCCGCTGCGCCGCGATCAGGAACTGCATGAAGCCGCGATAGCCATTGTCGATGTCGAAGCCGTCATCGTCCGCGCCGGTGATCGCGATATATTTCAGGTTCGACGTACCACCGAAGATCTCGATGCCGTCATCGGCCGAGTTGTGGCTCTGGATATGGTCCAGCACGGTGCCCGACCCGGTGCCGCCCAGGGTCAGGCCCTGCAGTTCGTTGCCGTCCGAAATGGCGATGCCCGAATAGCGGATCTGGACATAGGACATCTGGCCCGACGAGTCGGCCTGGTTCGCGCCGCCATAGAAGCGCCCCGTCACGCCCTCGATCGCCAGCTGGCAGGTGGTCGACGAACCGGCGGCGTTGTTCGGGCCGGTGCCGGTGGCGCAGACGGCGGTCGGCGCGCGGCCGAGCAGGATGATGCCGCCCCACTGGCCCTGGGTCGCGTCGGACACGCCGTTGGAGGCCAGATTCTGCTGCGAGGTGAAGATGATCGGCGCGTCGCGCGTGCCGACTGCCGAGATCTTCGAGCCGCGATTGACGAGCAGCAGGTCGTTGGTCGCCTCGGTCGAGTCCGCCGCGACCACCACGCCCGGTGCGATGGTCAGCGTGACGCCGGTGCCGCCGGTCGAACCCAGATCGGTGCCGACTTCGGTCTGGCCGCGCAGGCGGTAGACGACGCCCGCGATCTTCGGCAGCGTCAGGTCAGCCGTGATGTTCTGCGGCAGGCGGCAGAAGCGGAGCGTCGGCGAGGACGAGCTGTTGGTGCCGTCGTCCGTCGTGCCGGTCGGGCAGACCGAGGTCGCGGCGGCATAGGTGCCGATCGACGGAACCGCCGTACAGCGCGCGCCCGAGCCGCCGAACTCGGCCGAGGTCGAACTGCAGGTCCAGCCCTGGAAGGCCGTGTCGCTCGGGCCGTTCAGCGCGCCGACGAAGTTGGTCGAGGTGAAGAAGCCGTTGATGATCGACGGGTCGGTGGCGGTGGTCAGCGAGGTGTTGCTGGTCGGATAAACGCCGTTCAGCGTCGAGCCGACGCCGTTGACATTGTTGTTCGATCCCGCGTTGACGATCGCCAGCTGCTCATCGGGAGTGATCGTCACGCCGTTGACCGTGGTTGCGACGGCGAACTTCGCCGCGGTGATGTTGGCGGTCGGCGAAGCCGTGGGCGCGGGGGTCGGCGTTGGCTGGGGCTGGACGATGACGACGCTGCCCGCCCCCGGCGAGGCCACGCTGTCGGCACCGCCGCACGCGGAAAGGGCCGCGCAGGCCGAGCTGGTCATGAGAATGAGGCCGAAGCGCTTGAAGCTGCCCATCGCCGAAAAACTCCCGATCTTATCGTTGCTAAGCCGGGCGAACGCCGCCCGATGACCGACGCAAAGACTAGTCCCCCTGCCGATCCCGTCCTGGGCGTTAGGCGCGTCTCATGACGCCAAGATGCAGATTGGAAGAAACTTCGGTGACATACCCGCGTCAATTTTGTGACAACCATCACCCCGCAACCGAGTTTATTTTGGCTATTCCGCAGGAAGGCGCAGCTTTTGTCATCAAAGCACGTTACTGCGCCTGTGAGGTCGAGCTTCCGCACGTCCTCGGCGCCCCGTTCAGGCACTGTGTCACTACGGATTGAGCGGGGCGTCCCTTTCCTCTTTCCCGACATCCGGATCATCGAGGGTTGGCGCACCGGCGCGGGCATTGCTGCAGGTTGGCGGCAAAGTCGTCCCCCGCGGTCGCCGAAGACCGGATCGGTTGCCGCATTCTCAACCGGCCGTCCACCCTCGCTTAAAGATGGAAGGCCGCCAGCCCCAGCGCAAAGCCCGGTCCACAGAGAGGCGCGCCAACCGAACTCTGGGCGACATCATCGACCCGCGCATCGGATCGCTTCTCCAGCAGATGGAAGGGAACCCGACCGCCCGGCAAGCTGCTGGGCATCTTGACCGTTATAGCCGGTCATCGGCGATCATGAGGTAAGTGGCGGAGAGGGAGGGATTCGAACCCTCGGTACCGTTGCCGGTACGCCGCATTTCGAGTGCGGTGCATTCGACCACTCTGCCACCTCTCCGCGAGGATGTCCGACGCGGTGGGAAACCGCATGGGGCTGGTCAATTGGAGGCGCGCTGTTAGATCAGCTTTTTGCGCATTGCAAGCGCCTAAACTTGTGCGGCGCGACAAAGACATTAAATTGGTTGCCATGGACCTGACCGACACCCTCCCCCTCACCTCACGCCTGGATGTGGAGGCCCCGATGATCGCGACTGCACGTTTCGCGATCGTGGATGTCGTTCGCCACCGCATGTTCGAC
>DXIH01000006.1 GCA_019112965.1 Candidatus Sphingomonas excrementigallinarum
AACGGCGCTCCAGCTCCTGGATCTCGCGCTGTTCGTCGGTGAGGTCGAATTGGGTCATCGGTCGGTCTAGTCCTGTTAAGCCCCTCCCGCAGGCGGGAGGGGTTTGGGGAGGGCAGGGAGTCTCACCGAGACCTTCGCTCGTGGCCTGCCCTCCCCCATCCCAGTTTCAGGTAAACAATGCCCCGCATCGTTTAGGTCATGCCGGGGGCATGACCGACCTGAAACTCGCCTGCGGGAGGGGCGTGCTGTTAGGCCATGGTAGGAATTACAAAGGCGTTCTCGCCCGTGGCGGAGCCGTCCGGCCAGCGCTGCGTCACCGTCTTCACCTTGGTCCAGAAGCGGACGCCCTCCATGCCGTGCTGGTTCACGTCGCCGAATGCGGATCGCTTCCAGCCGCCGAAGCTGTGATAGGCCACCGGCACCGGGATCGGCACGTTGATGCCGACCATGCCCACCTCGACCCGTGCGGCGAATTCGCGCGCGGCGTGGCCGTTGCGGGTGAAGATCGCGACGCCGTTGCCATATTGGTGCTCGCTCGGCAGGCGCACCGCCGTCTCGAAATCGGGCGCACGCACGATCTGGAGGACGGGGCCGAAAATCTCTTCCTTGTAGCTCTGCATCGCAGGCGTCACCCGGTCGAACAGCGACGGGCCGATGAAGAAGCCCTCCTCATAACCCTGCAATTTGAAGCCGCGCCCGTCGACGACCAGCTCTGCGCCCTCATCGACGCCGGTCTGGATCCAGTCCTCGACGCGTTTCTTGTGCGCGGCGTTCACGACCGGGCCGTAATGCGCCTGCGCATCGGTCGAGACACCGACCCGCAGCGCGTCGATCGCGGGGATCAGCTTTTCGCGCAAGGCATCCGCCGTCTTGTCACCGACCGGCACGACGACGGGCAGCGCCATGCAGCGCTCGCCCGCCGAGCCGAAGGCCGCGCCCGACAGGTCGGCGACCACCTGGTCGAGGTCGGCGTCGGGCATGACGATACCGTGGTTCTTCGCACCGCCCATCGCCTGGACCCGCTTGCCCGCCTCGACGCCGCGTCGATAGACGTAATGCGCGATGTCGGACGAGCCGACGAAGCTGACCGCGCTGATCGCCGGATGGTCGAGGATCGCGTCGACCATCGCCTTGTCGCCGTGGACGACCTGCAAAATGCCCTCGGGGGCGCCCGCTTCGCGCATCAGTTCGGCGAGGCGGACGGGAACCGACGGATCGCGCTCGGACGGCTTCAGGATGAAGGCGTTGCCGCAGGCGATGGCGACGCCGAACATCCACATCGGGATCATCGCCGGGAAGTTGAACGGGGTGATGCCCGCGCCGATGCCCAGCGGCATCCGCATCGAATAGACGTCGATGCCCGGCCCTGCCCCTTGCGTATATTCGCCCTTCAGCACGTGGGGGATGCCGCAGGCGAACTCGATCACCTCCAGCCCGCGCTGGATGTCGCCCTTGGCGTCGGCGATCACCTTGCCATGTTCGGAGGAGAGCAGATGCGCCAGCGCGTCCATATTCTGCTCGACCAGTTCCTTGAACCGGAACATCACGCGCGCCCGGCGCTGCGGATTGGTCGCGGCCCAGCCGGGCTGCGCGGCCTGCGCGGCGGCGACGGCACGTTCCAGCAGAGCGGCGTCGCCCAGCATCACCCTAGCCTGAACCTGGCCGCTATTGGGGTCGAAGATATCGCCCCAGCGCTGTTCGGGCCGGGCCGAAGCGGTGTCGGTTGCGGTCTGTCCACCGGCAACCAGATGGTCGATCACGCGCATAAACTCTCCTGTTCCGGGTCTGATGCCCGACTCTCCGGCTTGTAATTATATTGCTCGCTCGTGAAATCCAAGCCGGGTCCGCCAAAAAGGCGGCGAGGCTGCTTCCGCTTGCGTCAGGCCGTCGGGCGAAGCCGCCATGCCGCCACCGCCGCGCCCAGCACGCCTGCCACGGCCGCGAGCAACGATCCCAGCCCCCAAAGCGGAAAGGCCAGCGCCCCCAGCCCGGCCCCGACCAGAAATCCGGCCCAGAGCAACAGATAGGGCAACCAGGCCCAACGCTCGCGTCCGGCGACGGTGTGCGCCAGATGCTGGCCGATCTTGACCAGCGTGCCGGTCATATAGGTGACACCGATGCTCACCTCGCCGTCGCGCTCGAAGGTGGCATTGGCGGCGCCCATCGCCAGCACCATGGCAGGCGCGGCCCATCCGCCGAGCAGGGCAACCCCGCCCAGCAACAGCGCGACCAGCAGCAGCACCGCCACCTGCCCGAACCGGGGCAGCGCCAGCCGGATCAGCGTGCCCGCCATCACGCCCGCGACGAACAGGCCCAGCAATATCGCCAGCACCGTAACGGCGCCTGAAACGGCCTCTTTCGGCGCGGCCAGCCGAACCGCCAGCATCGTGCCGTTGCCGCTCATGAACGAAACGAAATAGCCGCCGAGCTGCTGGAATCCGACCGCATCGACATAACCGCAAAGCAGGGCCAGCCAGATGGCCAGCGGCCAGGATCGACGGTCGGATCGGATCATGGCGGCACGCTATATCGCGGCGGGCGAGACGCGACCAAGCGATATTGGCGGGCGGCCGGGGATCGGATCGGCGCCCAGCGCGTTGGCGCGGTTCAAAACAGGGGGAGCGGCATGGCGGGTGCGCTGGTGGAAATCTGGTTGACGGTATCGGCGCTGTCTTCGCTCGTCATCGTCATGATCGCCATCGGAAACAGCGATATGCGGCGCGAAAAGCGGCTTCGCCCCCGATACGTTCCAAGGCGGCGCGCACGACGGGCGGCGCGCTGACGATCCTGGCACTCCTGTCAGAACAGGTGGAGCAGCCGGTCGAACAGGCCGGGTTTGCGTTCACGCATCGCCATGTACCGGGCACGATCCTCGGCAGCGCGGCGATAAAGCGCATCCAGGCGCTGTTCGCGCGGCATGTCGGAAATCCGTGGCGGCGGCATGTGACTGGCCATCTCATTCCCTCCCTTGTGTCGAGCCGTTGGTTTTTAACGACGAACCGAGACTTTTGTTCCTGCCGGGTGACAGGGCGTTCATATCGGCAAGCCATCCGACAAAGTCTTGAAATACGGTCGTTCGCGCATTTTCGATGGAATTTCGGGCGGGTCCGCCGCGCGCGATGATGAACGTCTCGTAAGGAACCCGTAAGGGGTGCGTCAGGGATTTGCCCCTATCGGCCGTGGCAATATCCGCCTTCTTGCGCCGAAAGACACCGATGCACGTCAATCCCGCCGACGCAACGCTACCCGAAACCCGCCGCCTTTCCTCCGCGCAGCAATGGCGCTGGGTCGGCATCGCCGCCGCCGTCGTGATCGGCGCGCTGGTGCTGTTCACGGTCATCGGCAAGCTGACGCACAAGGAGGAAACGCCGCCCCCGCCGCCTCCGCCGGGCACGTTGCGCCTGTCCAAGGATCAGCTGGACGCGATGCCGACCATGCGCGTCGGATTGGGCGCGTCGGGCGCGCAGACGATGGCGACGGGTGCGATCACCGCCGACGGGACGCGCTCGACCCCGGTGCTGATGCCCTATGCCGGGCAGGTGGTACGCGTGTTGGCCGATGCCGGCCAGGTGGTGCGCCAGGGCCAGCCGCTGCTGCTCATCAAGACGAGCGATTTCGTCGATGCCCGATCCGGCCTGTTCTCGGCGCGCGCGGCATACCAGAACGCGCAGGCGCAACTGGTCGCGGCACAGCGCAACGCCGACCGCCAGCAGCAGATCTATGAGACCGCTGGCGGCGCGCTGAAGGATTACCAGCAGGCCAAGGCCGACCTCGCCGCCGCGCAGGCGACCGCGCGCACCGCCGCCGCCGCGCTGGGCGCCGCGCGCGACAAGCTGGCCGTGCTCGGCAAGTCGCAGGGCGAGATCAACCGGCTGGAAAATTCCGGTCAGGGCTCGGGCATCCACGACATCACGACGCTGGTCGCGCCGATCAGCGGTGTCGTCGCGTCGCGCGATGTCGCGCCGGGCCAATATGTCTCGCAGGGCGGCGACAAGCCGGTGATGACCATCACCGACCCCTCGCGCGTCTGGCTGGTCGCGCAGGTGGCCGAAAGCGATGCCGAGAATGTCCGCGTCGGGGATCCCGTCGAGGTGACGACGCCCGCCGTGCCGGGCCGCGTCTTCCACGCGACCATCGATCTGGTCGGCGCCGCGCTCGATCCCGAAACCCACCGCCTGCCGGTTCGCGCGTCGATCCCCAACCCGGACGAGCTGCTCAAGCCGCAGATGTTCGCCAGCTTCGCGATCAAGCATCTGAATGCGGGCGAGGCGATCCGCGTCCCCGCCGCCGCCGTCATCCATGAAGGCGACAATGCGCGCGTCTGGATCATGCGTCCCGACGGCCTGCTGGTCGCGCGCGACGTGACGACCGGCGACTCCGCCAATGGCCTGGTCACCATCACCACCGGCCTGAAGCCGGGCGAGAAGATCGTCACCTCGGGCGCGCTGTTCGTCAACGAAGCGGGGATCGGCGAATAATGAACCGCATCGTCGACTTTGCGCTGCGTCAGCGACTGCTGATCGTCGGCCTGTTCTTCGCGATGATCGTCGCTGGCGTCATCGGCTTCATCAACCTCAACATCGAAGCCTATCCCGATCCCGTCCCCCCGATGGTCGAGGTCATCACCCAGACGCAAGGCCTGTCGGCCGAGGAGATGGAGCGCAACGTCACCATCCCGATCGAGGTTCAGATGGCGGGCATCCCGCATCTGACCGCGATCCGCGCGATCAGCCTGTTCGGCCTGTCGGACATCAAGATCCAGTTCACCTACGACTATACCAACGAGCAGGCGCGCCAGCAGGTCATCAACCGCCTGTCGCAGCTGCCGCCGCTGGCCGGTGGCGCGCAGCCGACGCTGTCGCCGACCTCGCCGGTGGGTGAAATCTATCGCTACCGCATCGTCGCGCCCAAGGGCTATTCGGTGATGGACCTGAAGACGCTGCAGGACTGGGTACTCCAGCGCCGGTTCAAGCGGATTCCGGGCGTCATCGACGTGACCGGCTGGGGCGGCAAGCTGCGTGCCTATGACGTGGTGATCGACCAGAACCGCCTGAACGCGCACGGCGTCACCGTGGCGCAGGTGCTGGCGGCGCTGTCCAAGAGCGACGGCAATGTCGGCGGCCAGACGATCAACTTCGGCGAACAGGCCGCGATCGTGCGCGGCATCGGCCTGATCCAGTCGCCCGACGCGATCCAGAACGTGCTGGTCGGCCAGGCGGGCGGCGCGCCCGTGCTCATCAAGGACGTGGCGACCGTCAAGGTCGGCAACGCGCCGCGCATGGGCATCGCCGGGTACAATAACGACGACGACATCGTGCAGGGCATCGTCCTGATGCAGCGCGGTGCCCAGTCGATGCCGACGATCAAGGCCGTGCAGGCCGAGGTCGCCAACATCAACGACAGCGGCGTCCTGCCCCCCGGCGTCCATCTGGAACGCATCTACGACCGTTCCGACCTCATCAACCTGACCATCCATACCGTCATGGAAAACATGGTGGTCGGCATCCTGTTGATCTTCGCGCTGCAATGGCTGTTCCTCGGCAATCTGCGCTCGGCGATCATCGTGGCGGCGACCATCCCCTTCGCGCTGGCCTTCGCCATCCTGATCCTGGTGTTGCAGGGCGAGAGTGCGAACCTGTTGTCGGTCGGCGCGCTCGACTTCGGCCTCGTGGTCGATGCCTGCGTCATCATGGTGGAGAATATCTTCCGCCACATGGTCGAACGCTCCGCCGCCGTGGAAAGCGGCAAGGGCCATTACACTATGGCCAGCCGCTTCGGCGCGGTGCTGGGCGCCTCGTCGGAGGTCAGCCGCGGCATCTTCTTCGCCGCCGCGATCATCATCGCCAGCTTCCTGCCGCTGTTCACCCTGACCGGGGTCGAAGGCCATATCTTCGGCCCAATGGCCAAGACCTATGCCTATGCGATCAGCGGCGGCCTGCTAGCAACCTTCACCGTCGCGCCGGTGCTCTCGACGCTGCTGCTGCCGGACAAGCTGGCCGAGACCGAGACGTTCATCGTCGGCAAGCTGCGCCGCGTCTATGAACCCGCCGCGTCCTTCGCGCTGCGCAACAAGGTGGTGACGATCGGCGGCGCGGCGCTGATGATGGTGCTGGCGGTCGTCGGCGTGCGCTCGCTGGGCATCGAGTTCCTGCCGCACCTCGAAGAAGGCAATATGTACATCCGCGCCACCCTCCCCTCCTCGATCAGCCTGGAGGCGGGCGAGAAGGTGACCAACGAGGTGCGCAAGATCATCGCGTCCTATCCGGAGACCACGGCGGTCCTGTCCGCCCATGGCCGCCCGGACGACGGCACCGATGCGACCGGCTTCTTCAACGTCGAGTTCTTTGTGCCGCTGAAGCCGTTCGACACCTGGCCGTCGGGCATGACCAAGGAGAAGCTGATCGACGAACTGTCGACCCGCCTCGCCAAGAAATATCCCGGCGTCGACTTCTCCTTCTCGCAGATCATCGAGGATAACGTCGAGGAAGCCGCCTCGGGCGTGAAGGGCGCCAATTCGATCAAGCTGTTCGGCCCCGATCTGGTCACGCTGGAAAAGCTGGCCAACCAGATCAAGGCGCAGATGGCCAAGGTGAAGGGCATCGAGGATCTCGGCGTGTTCGAGATTCTGGGCCAGCCGACCGTGCGGATCGACGTCGATCGCGCCAAGGCCGCCCGCTATGGCCTGACGCCCGACGACATCAACCAGACGGTGGCGGCCGCCATCGGTGGCCAGTCGACGGCCGACCTGTATGAACCGGGCACCGATCGCCACTTCCCGATCATCGTGCGGTTGCAGCCCAAGCAGCGTGACTCGCTCGAATCGGTGCGCAACATCACCATCGGCGCGCCGTCGCCCGACGGCAACGGCACGATCCAGGTGCCGCTGTCCGAGGTGGCGAACGTCCGCCTGACCACCGGCGCCTCGTTCATCTATCGCGAGCATCAGGAGCGCTATGTCCCGATCAAATTCTCGGTGCGTGGCCGCGATCTGGGCGGGGCGGTCGAGGAAGCGCGCGCGCGGATCAACCAGAATGTGCACCTGCCGCCGGGCTATCACCTGGAATGGGCGGGCGAGCTGGATAACCTGAAGAACGCGATCGCCCGGCTGGAAATCGTGGTGCCGATCAGCCTCGTGCTCATCCTGCTGCTGCTCTATGCCAATTTCGGCTCGATGCGCGACAGTCTGCTCGCCTTCTCCGCGATCCCGATGGCGATCGTGGGCGGCGTGCTGGCGCTGGCCCTGACCGGCACGGCGTTCAGCATCTCGGCGGCGATCGGCTTCGTGGCGCTGTTCGGCATCGCGGTGATGGACGGCATCCTGGTCGTCACCACCTTCAACAACGCGATCGACGAGGGCGCGCCGCGCGAGAATGCGCTGGCCACCACCGTCAAGAACAGCCTGCGCCCGGTGGTCATGACCTGCCTCGTCGCCGCGATCGGCCTGCTGCCCGCCGCCCTGTCGCACGGGATCGGCAGCCAGGTGCAGAAGCCGCTCGCGCTGGTCGTGGTCGGCGGCATGACGCTGGCCCCGGTACTGATCCTGCTGGTCCTGCCGGTGCTCATCAGCCGCTATTCGACCCGCCTGCCGCTTGCGCAGCGCAAGAAGAAGCATGATCCGATGGTCGATGACCAGGACGATACCACCACTCCTGAATCCGGGGTTCCGGCATGAAGCGTTTCCTGACCCTGCCGCTTCTGGCGTGCGTTTCGGCCTGCGCCGTGGGCCCGCATGATCTGGACGCGCATGCCAGCCTGCCGCCGCTCGCCCCTGCCCCGGTGATCGCACCGACCAGCGGCCCGGCGCAGACGGTATCGGCCACGATCGCGCCGGAATGGTGGCACGCCTTCGGCAATGCCCAGCTCGACGCGCTGGTCGCCGAGGCGCTGGCCCACAACAACGATGTCGCGGTGGCGGAGGCATCGCTGCGGCAGGCGCAGGAGCAGGCGCGCGCCACGCGCGGCACGTTGCTGTTTCCGCAGGGCGGGCTGAACTACAATGTGCAGCGGACCCGCGTGTCCAATGCACTGTCCCCGGCGGTCGCCGATCAGAACCAGCAGCTCTATACGCTCCACACCGCGCAGGTCAGCGTCTCCTATGACGTCGATGCGTTCGGCGGGAACCGGGCGCAGGTCCGCTCCGCCGCCGCACGCGCCGAGGTGCAGCGGCATCAGCTGGATGCCGCGCGGATGACGGTGGCGGCAAACCTCGTCACCGCGCTGATCGAGCGGGCGAGCCTGGCCGAACAGGTCGCCGCCGCGCAGACGGCCGTGAAGGTCAACCGCGACATCCTGTCCGCGCTGCAACAGCGGCAGCGGCTGGGTGCGGTGGGCGCCTCCGACGTGGCGACGCAACAGGCCGCGCTCGCCACCGCCGAGGGTGCCCTGCCCCCGCTGGTCCGCGCCGAAGCGGCGCAGCGCACGATCATCGCGACGCTGATCGGCCGCCCGGCGGGCTCGGCGCTGCCGCCGCTTCCCGAACTGGCGCAGCTGTCCCTGCCGACCGAACTGCCCGCGATCGTGCCGTCCGAGCTGGTCCATCGCCGCCCCGACGTGCTGGCGGCCGAAGCGCAGTTGCAGGGTGCCGGTGCCGATGTCGGCGCAGCCATTGCCGCGCGCCTGCCCAGCATCCAGCTGTCGGCCAATGCCGGTGGCTCGGCGCAGAACTTCGGCGACATGTTTAAGAGCGGCAACCCCTTCTGGGCACTGCTCGGCGGCATCACCCAGCCGCTGTTCCATGCGAACGCACTGCGCCACCAGCAAAAGTCGGCGGAGGCGGCGCTGGAGGGGGCCAAGGCGCAATATCGTCAGGCGGTGCTCCAGGCGTTCGGCAATGTGGCGGACTCGCTGACCAGCCTGTCGACCGACGCCCAGGCGCTCGATGCGGCGCAGCGGGCGAGCAACGCGGCAGGCCAAGCGCTGACCTTTGCCCGGCGGCAGCTGGCGCTGGGTGATGTGGGGACACTGCAACTGCTCAATGCGACGGCGACGGACGCGCAGGCCCGGTCGCAGCTGATCCAGGCCAAGGCGGCGCGGATGACCGACACGGTCGCGCTGTTTCAGGCCGCCGGGGGGCCGGTTACGGGGTCGTGAGGCTTGAGGGGGGGGATGGGCTCAATCGCTCATCCTCACCTCCGTTCAGCCTGAGCGAAGTCGAAGGCCGAAGGCAAATCTGTTCCTCCCCTGTAAGGGGAGGGGGACCAGCGAAGCTGGTGGAGGGGTGTCACCGGCGACGAGATCGGGCTGCCCTCGCAAAGCGGGACACCCCTCCGTCATGCCTTCGGCATGCCACCTCCCCTTCCAGGGGAGGAATAAAAAAGGGGAGAGCCTCAGCCCTCCCCCCAATCAGAACAACCGGGTCAGCAGGTAGAAGCCCGCCCCCATCACGGCAGAGGCCGGGATGGTGATGATCCAGGCGATCACCACATTGCCCGCCACCCCCCAGCGCACCGCCGAGGCACGCCGCGCGACGCCCGCGCCGATGATCGAGCCGGTGATGGTGTGAGTGGTCGACACCGGAATACCCAGCGCCGAAGCGCAGAAGATCACGATGGACCCGGCGGTCGAGGCGCTGAACCCCTGGTGCTGCGACAGCTTGGTGATGCGGCTGCCCATCGTCTCGATGATCTTCCAGCCGCCGGTCATCGTGCCCAGCGCCATGGCGACGTAGCAGGAGATGGCGACCCAGTGCGGCACCTCAAACGGGCCGGTCAGGCGGCCGGTCGAATAAAGGAGGACGGTGATGATCCCCATCGTCTTCTGCGCATCGTTCAAGCCGTGGCTAAGCGAATAGGCCGCCGAGGAGACGAGGTGCAGGGCACGAAAGCTGCGCTCCGCCCCGCCCGCCGTCGAGCGGCGCAGCGCCCAGCTGCTCAGCAGCATGACCAGCATCGCCAGCATCATGCCGAGCAGCGGCGACAGCACGATGGCGAGCAGCGTCTTGTTCAGGCCCGCCCACTGGACCGCGCCCATGCCCGCATGGGCGACCCCTGCGCCGACCAGTCCGCCAACCAGTGCATGGCTGGAGGAGGAAGGAATGCCGCGCAGCCAGGTGATGACGTTCCACGCCATCGCCCCGCCCAGCGCGCCGAAGATGACGGCGGGCGTCACCACGTCCTGCGCGATCAGGCCCTTGCCGACCGTCTCGGCCACCTTGTGCAGGCTGGGGAAGGCGACGGTCAGGAAATAGGCCGCGAAGTTGAAGAACGCCGCGAACACCACCGCCGCGACCGGCGACAGAAGGCGCGTCGCCACCACGGTCGCGATCGAATTGGCCGCATCGTGCAGGCCGTTGAGATAATCGAACGCCAGCGCGACCAGGATCAGGCCGGCCAGCAGCGGAAAGGCGAGTTCGTGCATGTCCCTCGCCTCAGGCGTGGTCGATGACGATGCCGTCGATCTCGTCGGCGACATCCTCGAACGCGTCGAGGATGCGCTCCAGATGCTTGTACACTTCCTTTTCGATGACGAAGCGCAGCGTGTCGCGCTCGCCGCATTCGTCCAGCGTGCGCTTCAGGCCCGCCGCATGCATCTCGTCGGCGCGGCCTTCCAGCCGGACCAGCTCCTCGGTCAGCGCGTGGAGGCGATCGCCGTTGCGCGCGACGTCGCGCATCAGCGGCATCGCCTCGACGGTCAGCTTGGCCGCGTCGACCGCGACCGCCGCCATTTCGCGCATTTCCGGCGCGAAGTTGGTCAGCCGGTACAGGCCGATCGCGGTGGCCGCCGCGTGCATCTCGTCGATGGTGTCGTCCATCGAGCCGATCAGCGAGGTGATCGCGGCGCGATCGAACGGCGTCAGGAAGGTCGAGCGAACCGAGGTCAGGACCTGGCGCGTGATCTCGTCGGCGTCATGCTCGCGTGCGGCGACGACGGCGATCTCGTCGGCGGTGCGGCCCTGCGCGTCGAAAATGCGGACGGTGGCTTCCGCCCCCGCAAGGATGGTGGCGGCTTGCGCCTCGAACAGCTCGAAGAAATTTCCCGTCTTCGGCAGGAGGCGTTGGAACCAGGCGAACATCAGTCGGTAAACCCCGATAGTGATCCGATAACGTGTACGTCTTCAAGCCATGGCCGATCGGGCCACGGCGAAACGCCGGACCGTGAAAAGGTCATGAACCGAGGATGGCACGAATGTCGCCCCCCTGACCAGACGCAGGCATCACGTCAAGCAAAACTGGGTTACAACGATGTGACACACGCCACCACCGAAGGCCATGCGAGCGTTGACGCAGGGGCCCTCGATGCCGCCGATCGCCAGGACCCGACAACCATATCGATTTCATTCCGCATTGTGCTTTTGGCGCATCACCTCTGTCACGCGAGCGCCATAATGCGCCTCTAACGGCCCGCCTTACCGGGAGAATTGAATCAGTCGGGCGGCGTGAACCGCCCGCCGGAGCGTGGGGAATATATGAAATCGGTTATCAAGACCGCGGCGCTGCTGGGCGCTGCGTGGGGAACGCTGGCGACCGTACCGGCCATGGCGCAAGCCGCCGACCAGGGCGCGGCGCAGGGCACCGCCGCGACGGACGAGCAGCAGGGCCTGGGCGACGTCGTCGTCACCGCCGAGCGCCGTTCGGAAAGCCTGAACCGCGTGCCGGTGTCGGTCGGCGTGGTCAGCGGGTCGAACCTGCGCACCTTCCAGCAGGGCGGTGAGGACATTCTGGCGCTGTCGGGCCGCGTGCCCGGCCTCTATGCCGAGACGACCACCGGCCGCATCTTCCCGCGCTTCTACATTCGCGGCCTCGGCAATATCGACTTCTATCTGGGCGCGTCGCAGCCCGTCTCGATCATCCAGGACGATGTCGTCCTGGAACATGTCGTACTGAAGTCGAACCCGATCTTCGACGTCGATCAGGTCGAAGTGCTTCGCGGGCCGCAAGGGTCCCTGTTCGGTCGCAACACGACCGCTGGCATCATCAAGTTCGACACGATCAAGCCGACCCAGAGCTTCCAGAGCCGCGCCACCGCCTCGATCGGCAGCTACAACACGATCAGCATGGACGCCGGTGTCGGCGGCCCGCTGATCCGCGACGTGCTGGCCTTCCGCCTGTCGGCGCTGGTCCAGCATCGCGACAATTGGGTCGACAATACCTATTCAGGCCCCAGCGCCGATGGCACGCTGACCCCGAAGAAGGACGCCATGGGCGGCTTCACCGAGCGTGACGTGCGCCTTCAGCTGCTGCTGACGCCGACCGACACGCTGTCGTTCAACCTGTCGGGCCATGCCCGCTGGTATGACGGCACCTCGACGCTGTTCCATCGCGGCGCGCTCAAGAAGGGTTCGCGCGACGTGTCGGCCGAGCCGCGCGACCGCGTCGCCTATGACGAAGGCCGCGACAACCCGCAGTCCTATGACACGCAAGGCACCTCGCTGCGCGCCGCCTGGGACTTGGGGCCCGCCGAGCTGACCTCGATCACCGCCTATGAAACCACGGCCGGCTTCAGCCGGGGCGACACCGATGGCGGGGCCGCGACCAACTTCCCGGTCAACGGTGTGCCCAATGGCTATGGCCTGAGCCAGGGTCAGATCCGGGGTCTCGACCAGTGGACGCAGGAAGTCCGCCTGGCCTCGACCGGCAACAATGCCTTTAAGTGGCAGCTGGGCGGCATCTATTTCGACAGCCGCGACATCACCGACTTCTATCAGCGTGCCTATCTGATCGGCGCCAACCCGAACAACTGGGTGCGCCTGCACGACGTGAACACGTCCTGGGGCGTGTTCGGTCAGGTCAGCTACCGCGCGACCGACCGCCTGACCCTGACCGCCGGGGGCCGGATCAGCGAGGATACCAAGCGTACCCAGCTGCTGCGCACCGCCGACAGCGCGACTGGTGTCTCCACCTATCGCGGCCGCCGCGACGTGCGCCTGTCGGATACCCAGCCCAGCTGGGACCTGTCGGCGCTCTATGAGGTGAACCCGAACGTCAACGTCTATGTCCGCGCGGCGCAGGGCTTCCGCGGGCCGACGATCCAGGGGCGCTCGGCGGTGTTCAACTCGGACTTCTCGACCGCGGGCTCGGAAACGAACCTGTCGTTCGAGACCGGCTTCAAGTCGAAGCTGTTCGACAACACGCTGCGCCTGAACGCGGCGGCCTTTGCGTACCGGGTGAAGAACATCCAGCTGAACGGCAACGATTCGGACGGCAACGGCGTGCTGCTCAATGCCGACAAGGCGGTCGCCTATGGCCTGGAAGCCGATGCCCAGTGGCTGCCGATGCGCAACCTGGCGCTGTCGGCGGGCGTCAGCCTGCTCCACTCGGAAATCCGCGACCGTAACGTGCAGGTCCAGACCTGCGGCCTGAACGGCGTGATGGTCTGCACCGTGCTGAACGGCCCGGTGACGATGCGTCGCATCTTCGGGGCGAACGCGTTCTTCGTGCCGATCAACGGCAACCCGCTGCCCAACGCGCCGGAATATAACGTCAACCTGGCGGCCAAGTACGATATGCCGCTGGCCGATGGCGGCAAGGCGTTCATCTCGACCGACTGGAACCTGCAGGGCTATACCAACTTCGTCCTGTACCGGACCAAGGAGTTCACCTCGAACGGCAATTTCGAGGGCGGCCTGAGCATCGGCTATTCCGCACCGAACGACGACTGGAGCCTGTCGGTCTTCGCCCGCAACATCACGAACGAGAAGAACCTGAAGGGCGTGATTGAAAACTATATGGCGGCCGTGTTCAACGAACCGCGCATCATCGGCGTGTCGTTCAGCGGCAAGTATCGCTGATCGGATTGACGGTGTGATGGAAAGGCCCGTCCCTCTTCGTGGGGGGCGGGCTTTTTTTTGTCGCGTGGCCAAGGTTCGCCCGTGCGCTTCGACTTCGCTCAGCGCGAACGGAGGACGGGCCCTGATTCCACCCTCCGTTCAGCCTGAGCGAGGTCGAAGGCCACGGGCCGACATTCGCCAAGCCGCCCGATTCGCCCGTGCGCTTCAACTTCGCTCAGCGTGAACGGACGACGGGCCTTGATTCCGCCCTCCGTTCAGCCTGAGCGAAGTCGAAGGCCACAGGCCAACATTCGCCAAGCCACCCGGTTCGCCCGTGCGCTTCGAATTCGCTCAGCGCGAACGGAGGGTCGGTCCTTAACCGCCCCTCAAAAAGCGCTTCCCCCGAACCCGCGCCGCCCTCGCTCGTGCATGGCGCTCCGCATGGGCGAGCAGCGTGTCCAGATCCTCGCGCGCGATGTCGAAGCTCTCGTGCATGTCCTCGAGAGCGGCGTCGACATCCTCGGCCCGGATGCGCGAGGCGTCGCTCACCGGCGGTGCCAGCGCGGGTTCGTGCGGATAGCTGCGCCCCGTCGCGCGGTGGAAGAACATGCCGATGGCCACCAGCGCGATCGAGTTGATCGCGACCGGCGCGAAGGCGAAGGAAAAGCCCGCCGCATGGATTCCCTGGCTGCCGATGACGGCGGTCAGCGCCGCCGCCCCGCCCGGCGGATGCAGGCAGCGTGTCAGCGACATGACCAGGATCGCCCCACCGACCGCACAGCCCGCCGCCAGCGGCAGCGAGGGGATGGCCTGGAACATCGCCACTCCGACCAGCGTCGACAGGACATTGCCGCCGACCACCGACCAGGGCTGGGCGAGCGGACTGGCGGGCACAGCGAAAACCAGCACGGCCGAGGCCCCCAGCGGTGCGACGATGATCGGCAGGTCCGGCCCGAATATGGGCAGCCCGCCGCACACGATGATCGTCAGCGCGATCCCGATGACCGCCCCGACACAGGCGAGCAGACGGCCGGACAAAGTGGCTCCGGCAAGCAGGGGTTGGAAGAAGCGCATAGCCGCCTTCGAGGTTGGAATGTGTAAGCCCCTCCTCCCGGCAGAGGGAGGTTGGGGGAGGGGCGTGCGGTTTGGCGGCGGTCGGCGCGCCTTAAACCTCGGCCAAAAATACTATGCCGGGGATCGCGATGTTTCTTCCGGTCGCGGTCAGGCGGCCGTCTTTGCCGATGCGGAAGGCGTTGACCGTGCCCGAACGCTCGTTCGCCACCAGCATCTCGCCGCGCTCCTCGCGCAACGGGAAGAAGCGCGGCCAGTCGCCGCCGGTCGGGACATGCTGCACCACGCGCGGCTCGCCCTTGGCGTCGAGGACGAAGACGGTGATGCTGTTCGCCCCGCGATTGGAGACATAGAGCGTCCGCCCTGCCCGATCGATCGCGATATGCGCGGCATAGGACGGCCCCTTCGTCCCCTCGGGCAGCAGCGCATGCTCGCCCACGTCACGGAAACGACCATCGGGCAGCGCGTCGAGCACGAACAGCCGGGGCTGCAACTCGCAGGCGAGATAGGCACGCGCCAGGGTCGGGTGGCGGACCATGTGACGCGGCCCGGCGCCCGCCGGGGCCTGCCACGCAACCCGTTGGTCGGAGAGCGTGCGCGCCACCGGATCGAAGCGATAGGAAAAGATCGCATCCGCCCCCAGATCGACCGAATGCAGCCAGCGCCGGTCGGGGCTGAACCCCACCCAATGCGCATGCGCCCCGGCCTGGCGCTCGGTATTGGGGCCGGTGCCGCGATGCTGGAAGAGCTGCGGCTCACCCGGCGCGCCCGTCCGCCGGTCGAGCCGGTAGAAAGCGACCGAGCCGCTGGAATAATTGGCCACCGCCAGGCAGGCAGAGGCGCGGTCGATCGCGGCATGGCACGGATCCGCGCCGCCGGTCGATGCCCCGCCCCGTGGCCGCCATTCGGGGCCATAGCCGGTCACCTGCCCCTCGGCCTGTTCGCGGAGCAGATAATAGGTGCCGCTCGGCCCGCCCCCGACGCCATAGGAAGCGTTGACGATTCCCGTCATCGGTGCGCCCACCCGTCCGTCGACGACCGGATACAGCCCCTTGCCGCCCTCGTTGACATAAGTGCCCGCGACCAGCCGATCCGCCGGCGCCCGCGCGAATAGCGGTTCGCCCGCGACGCCCAGCCCCGTGGCCGCGATCGCGCCCGCCATTACCTCGCGCCGTGTCGTCGTCATGCCGCCCCTCCTCTTCGGCGGCCCTTGAACGCCAAAGGGGACGGGAAGGCAATCACCTTCCCGTCCCCCGGCGTGCCCGATGCGGCGAGCGGTTTAGATCGCGACCACGCCGCCGTCATTCTTGGTGATGACGATGGTGGCCGAGCGCGGACGCACGGTCGCCGCCGCATTGCCCGACTGGCTGTCGGGCCAGTTGCTGGTCGGGGCCGACGGCGTGGTCGCCCCCTCGCCCGGATGCTGGATATTGACGAAGACCGAGGTGCCGTCCGGCGTCGAGTGGATGCCGGTGATCTCGCACTGTTTCGGCCCCACCAGGAAGCGCTTCAGCGTGACGCCCGGCGCCTTGCCGATGCGGGTGGTGACGGTGGCCGAAGCGCCGCCCGCGCTGCTCGTCACCGAACGGGTGCCACCATCGCCGACCCGGCCGGGGATTGCGGCCAGCATCATGCAGTTGGTCACGTCGGTGAAAGCGCCGTCATCGGTCTGAATCCACATGACCGGCGTCGCCTGGCCCGCGACATTGCTCGGCAGGCTGAACCACAGGCCGTCGGGCGACGAGAAATCGTTCGTCGCATCCAGACCAGACAGGTTGATGTTGGTCGGGTCCAGGTCCGCGCCCGCTCCGAAGGCGTACACGTCCCAGGTGAAGCTGGTCGCCTCGGTCGTGTCGTTCGCCTCGCGGATGCGGATGATATGGCCGTTGCGGTTGCCGACCGAGGTCGAGGGCGGATCGACATAGGCGCGCGGGTTGGCGGCATCGACGGCAGTGTTGCTGCCCGACGCGACCGGCTTGCGCGAGGCGTTGTTGGTCAGCGTGCAATACATCTCGCCGGTCGCAGGATTGACCGCGGTCCATTCGGGCCGGTCCATCTTCGTCGCGCCCAGCGCATCGCCCGCCAGACGGGTGTTGATGAGCACATCGGCTTGGTCGGCAAACGGATAGATGCTGTTCGACGCGGTCAGCCCGTTCTGCCCGAACACCAAAGGCAGCCACTGGCCGGTGCCGTCCGCGTTGAACCTGGCGACATAGAGCGTGCCGGTGTCCAGATACTTGTCGCCCACTGCCAGACGATCCGAGGCATTGGCGTCCGAGGCGCTCCACGGGGTCGCCGACACGAATTTGTAGATATATTCGTTCTGCGCGTCGTCGCCCATGTAGAAGGCCGGACGAACCCCCGCGATCATCCGGCCGCTCTGGCAGCCTTCATGGTTCATGCGGCCCAGTGCGGTGCGCTTGCGCGGCGTGGAGGCGGGATTGAACGGATCGATCTCGACCACCCAGCCGAACTGGAACGGCTCGTTGCGGAAGTCCGCCGTCCCGTCGGCGGCCAGCGCGGCGGTAGCGGTCGCGTTCCAGCGACGGAAGACGGTGCTCGACGGGTTGGACGGCGTCACCGTGGTCCAGTTATAATTGCCACCACGCCCTTCGCCGATGCCATAGCGGGCGAGCGAGACATTCTGCTTCGGCGTCGTCGCCGTCCGCACCGCCGCGTCGCCCGAGGCACGGCGGAAATAGCCCGCCCAATTCTCTTCGTTGGTCAGATAGGTGTTCCACGCCATCGTGCCGTTGGCGCAGTTGTTGATCGTACCGCGCGCCGCGCTGCCATCGGTCGAATAGGCGGTCTTCAGCCAGGCGCTGCCCTTGACCGGGCCGCTGAACGCCATCGGCGTGTTCGGCGTGATGCGGCGATTCAGCGCCGAGCCTTGCACATAGCTCCAGGCGCCATTGGCTCGCGTCACTTCGATCACCGAGACGCCGTGGCACTCGATCTCCTTGATCGCCTCGCTTTCGGGGCGCGGAGCGGGCGTCTGGCCGTTTACGTGGAGATATTGCTCGCTGATATTCTCGTGATTGAGGACCAGCAGGCCGCGCGTGCTGTTGTTCGGGTCCGGGTTGGTGCCCGACGCGACGAGGCCGAAATAGCTCATGCCGTCATGATGGTCGCCCGCACGTTGCGCAAAATTGGTGTCGGTGCCGTTGTTCGCATAAGCGGGCACGCCCGCCGCGATTGGATCGCCCAGGCGATAGAGCACGCTGACGCTGTAACCCGCCGGGACCGTTACGATGTCGGCCAGGCTATGCGGCACAGCGGTGAAGTCGAGCGTGATCGGCGTGACGGTGACGGTCACGCTGTTGTTGGTGACCAGGCCGTCGCGGCTGGTGATCTCCAAGTTGAAGCCCAACTGCGTCGCGGTCGCCACGGCGGGCGCGCGGAACGAAGCGACCAGCTGGTTGGCGCCCGTCAGCGTGACCGACGGACCCGCCGTCTGACTCCAGTTCACATTGGCCACCTGCCCGCTGCCCACCGTGCCGGTCAGCGTGACGGGACGCCCCGCCGCGACGCTGGCGGTGCTGCCCGCCGCCGTCGCGGTGACCGCCTGCGGATTCTCGTCGTCGCAACCGGCCAGCAGCGCGCCGCCGAACAGCGCGGTGGTCATCGCCGATACCCCGTGGCGCAGCGTCTGGCGGCGCGACAGGCGGGTGGCGATCAACTCGCTCATGTGCGTGTTGGCAGAACGGTTGGTATCGACGTCGCCATCGTCATAGGCGACCATGCTATTGATATCCGACATGGAAAATCCCCCGGCGCCGCTGGGATCGAACGCGGCCTCACTGCGCCCTTTGCCGCGCCCGCAAGTCATGCAGGCTTCATTTCGGCGTCATGTCGGTGACTTTGGGATGACCATATCATGACATCATCGCCATCTCGCCATGCGGCTTGACTCCGCAACGCACCTGGCTTAACGGCACCCCCGCATCCGGCGGGCTTGCCCGTTCGGATTCCGTCCAAGACAGCAGGTGTCGGGGAATATGCCCTGGCTTAATCTCCTGCCGAGACGGGGAAAAGGATTTTGCCGGTCGTGCCCCTTGCTGGTCCCGCCCGGTCTGCCCCGCGTTTCCCACGCGTCGGTTGCCCATTCCCCATCGCTGGACACCCCGAGGGGTGGTCACACCCCCCGGTCAAGCAACCGGGATGACCGTTCGCGGTCGTTCCAACCATGGAGAATGGCATGGATCGCGATCAAAAGACCCAGGCCGTCGCCGAACTGAACCGCAACTTCAACGAGGTTGGCGTGGTGGTCATCACCCGCAACCACGGCATGACCGTCGCCCAGTCGACGGCCCTGCGCACGAAGATGCGGGAAGTCGGCGCGTCCTACAAGGTCTCGAAGAACCGGCTTGCCAAGATCGCAGCCCAGGGCACCGACTATGCCGGTGTCGCTGACATGCTGACGGGTCCCGTCGGCATTGCCAGCTCGATCGATCCCGTGGCCGCCGCCAAGGTGGCCGTGGAATTCGCCAAGACGACCGACAAGTTCGAGATCGTCGGCGGATCGATGGGTGCGAACGTCCTTGATGTCGCAGGCGTGCAGGCGCTGGCGACTCTGCCCTCGCTGGACGAGCTCCGGGCGAAGCTGGTCGGTCTCATCGTGGCGCCCGCCACGAAGCTGGCCACCATCACCCAGGCTCCCGCGGCGCAGATCGCCCGCGTCCTCGCGGCTTATGCCGACAAGGACAAGGAAGCCGCCTGATCTTCGGGCGTACACGATTGAACTGACACACTCGGGCCACCCTACCCGGCCCGTATTGGAGATAAGAACATGGCAGACCTGAACGCGCTGGTTGACCAGCTGAGCGAGCTGACCGTCCTCGAGGCCGCTGAGCTCTCGAAGATGCTCGAAGAGAAGTGGGGCGTCTCGGCCGCCGCTGCTGTTGCCGCGGCTCCTGCCGCTGGCGGCGCTGCTGCTCCGGCCGCTGAAGAGAAGACCGAATTCGACGTGATCCTCACCGGCGACGGTGGCAAGAAGATCAACGTCATCAAGGAAGTCCGCGCGATCACCGGCCTGGGCCTGACCGAAGCCAAGGCGCTGGTCGAAGGCGCTCCGAAGCCCGTCAAGGAAGGCATTGCCAAGGACGAGGCCGAGAAGATCAAGAAGCAGCTCGAAGAAGCCGGCGCGACCGTCGAGCTCAAGTAATCGGACTGCGGCAGGGCAACCTGCCGCACCCGTTCGCTTGGCGAGCTAAAGTCAAGGGCGGCCCCTTCGCGGGGGTCGCCCTTTTCTTTTGGGATCGGACGTGGATCCGCCATGCCATTGACCCCGGCCATCACTACACCGTACTATACAGATAATACAGCCGCTGATCGGACTGCATGGCGGCTGTGTCAGGAGATATGGGGGGCAACCGATGCGACGAATCAGCTTTGTCTTTTTGGCGGCCATGACAGGGCTGGCGGGCATGGCCGAGGCCCAGCGCTATCGCCCCGTTTTCCACCCCGACGCGCTGACCGATCGGCCTGCCGGACGCGCGAACGAGGTGCTTGTACTGGGCTCGCCGCATCTGTCAGGCCTCCCCGCCAGCTTCCGGCCGGAAATGGTCGAGCCGCTGCTCGCGCACCTGATCCGCTGGAAGCCGACTGCGGTGGCCAGCGAGAGTATCGCCGGGCTGCAATGCGATGCCATGCGCCACCAGCGCGAACGTCATGCCGAGGAGGTCGAAGCCTATTGCTTCGATCCGAGCGCCGCCGGACAGGCGACGGGCCTCGACGTCGTTGCCGCCAATGCCAGGGCCGAAGAGCTGCTCGCCGCCTGGCCCGCCGCGCCGACACCCGCCCAGCGCCGCCGCCTGGCGCTACTCTTCCTCGCCGCCGGGGAACCGGCCTCGGCGATGGTCCAGTGGTTCCGCCTGCCCGCCGATGAGCGACGCGCGGAGGACGGGCTGACGCCGGCGCTGGTGAAGGACCTGCAGGCCCGACTCACGATGAAAAACGAAACGGAACTGGTCGCCGCGCAACTCGCCGCGCGGTCGGGACTGGAGCGGGTCTGGAGCGTCGACGACCAGTCCTTCGTCGGCGCGAAGATCGACGACAAGACGTATGGCGAGGCGATCGCGCGTGCCTGGGACAACCCCGCCACCAAGGCGCGTAAGGCCGAGGGCGAGCGACTTTATGCCGGGCTTGCCCGGCCCGATGGGCTGCTGACCCTCTATCGCGCCCTGAACGCGCCGAAAGCCGCCGACCTGGCTTATCGCTCCGATTGGGGCGCCGCGCTCGCCGAGCCGTCGCCACAGGGCTATGGGCGGCGTTACGTCGCCTATTGGGAAACCCGCAACCTGCGCATGGTGGCCAATATCCGCGAGGTCCTGGGTCGTGCGCCCGGCACGCGGATGATCGCGATCGTCGGCGCGTCGCACAAACCCTATTACGAAGCTTATCTGAACCAGATGCGCGACGTGACGCTCGTCGATCTTGGGCCCATCCTACGATAGGCCTTCGTTACAACCGACTCCAAGGCTGCGCCCGCCGCATGTCGAGCCCGCAAACACCGTGGAGCCCATGCCGCCGGACATAGCCCCGCACCCGCGCGTCATAGCTCGCCGCCCGCGGGTCGCCGAAATTCCAGTCGGGCGGGTTAAACGTCGAGAAGCCGTTGATCGTCGGCACCCGCCACAGCTCGGCCAGGAACATGCCGTCGACATTGTGGGGATAAAGCTTGTGCAGTTCCGCGCTGATGTAGAGCGGCTCGGTCACCCGCGATGCGGTAACATAAAAGACATGGCAGTCGCGCGGCGGCCGGGGGATGGCGGACAGGGCAGCGCGCTGCTCGGCGCGGCTGAGCTGGGCGGGCGTCTCGGCGCTCAGATTCTCGGCGACCAGCAATGCAACGATCGCCGCCAGCCAACCTGGCCGTTTCTCCCACAGGTGCGCCGCCTGCGCCCGCCAGCCTGCGACGAGGATGAGCAGGAACGGCAGGGTCAGCCATAGCTGATAGCGCGAGACGGTGCGCAGTCCTTTGGCGCCCGGCACCAGTTCGAACACCAGCAACCAGGGAGAGGCATACCAGAATTGCAGCGTCAGCAGCCAGGCGACCATCATGGCCAGCGTGAAGGCGCGGAGCGTCACCGGCGCCTCCCCCTCGCCCGCCCGCCGCCGCACGACGATCCGCCACGCCGCGACCAGGAGCAGCGCAGCCATCACCAGCGGGAAACCCGCCTCATGTTCGCCCCCAAGCACCCGGCGCGGCAGGTCGGGATCATCCGGCAGCCAATGATGGACCAGCGCGTGGAGCGGCACGAACAGCCAGCCCCAGACATAGTTGCCCGGGCCCACATTCACCATGTCGATGACCGGCGTGACGAGATAGCCGAGCATGTCCTCCAGCCCCTCGCCCCCCGTCTCGCGCATTTTGGGGAGATAGACGATCAGGAAAGGCAGGATCAGCACGGCAAAGGCCGCAAAGCCGATCGCGATCGTCCCGGCATGACGGCGAACCAATCCGAAGGCGACGGCCGGTCGCGCCTGCCCGGTCATCACGCCCCAGCACAGCAGGAACAGGCAGGCCGAAAAGATCGTGAACCAGGCCATGTAGTAAGAGGTCATCAGCCAGGCCGCCATCAACGCGGCGAGCCCCAACGCCCGCACCCTTGCCGCACCGTGCCGTCCCTCCCCTTCCGCACGGACGCAGCCGATCGCGAGCATCATCGCGACGGGCAACAGCGCGACGCTTTGCAACTGTGCATGGACAGCTTGCAGCTGGATATTGCTGGCGATCGTCCAGAGGAGCGCGACCAGCAGCGCCGCGCCCCGCCCCCAGGACAGACTTCGCGCCACCAGCGCATAGGCCGCGACGAAGCCGATCGTCTTGAAGGTCAGGATATTCAGCGTGTCGGCATGAAAGGGATCGGCGATCAGCCGCCACAGGCTGTAGACGATGCCATAGAGGAAATAGCCGTCATTATAGCCCAGCGTCCCGCCATAGGGATGGAAGTAGAACCCCCTGTTCCACGACGACACCCCCGACCAGACGTTGCGCCAATGTTCGAGGATCGTCATCTCGATCAGCGCATCGCCGCGCTCGCCAAAGCCCAGATCGAAGCCGCTGGTGATCGGCACGCGAAAGAAGATCGCCATGGCGATCGCCCAGGTGAGCACGAACAACGCGATAGAGGCCCAACTCCGCGGGGAGCGAACCGAAAAAGCCGTCGAGCGGGTATGGGGGCGTTCCATGATCGCGCCCTAGGCCGGGGCAGAAGGACTGTCGAGCACCGGGCAGTTGCGCATTCGGACAGCGAAGCCATTGTCACCTTACTACAGAAACTTGCGCTCGAAGATTATCGCATGGTGCTTGTCAGTCGATCGCGCACGCTGCTGCCATTTCCGATGAGCAGACGCGGCAAGACGCCGCATGAGACGCGGAGGTCATTCGCGGATTTGTGAGACACACTTTTTAGAGCAAGATGATATGAGATGAACTCATCCCTCCCCTTCAGGGGAGGGACTCTCCTTGGTTCAACGCAACGTCATCACGGTCTAGGGGCGCGGCATGTCGGTGACCGGACATAGCGATGTCACCGGGAGCGCTATTGTAGCGGAGGGGGCCGCCGCGTCGCGGGAGCCGCCCCTCCTATCAGGATGGTGGTTTACTCCGCCGCCTCGATCACCGCGCCGTTTTCCGGCTGGCTGTACACGCGGTCGAGATAGTGGTTGGCGATGATGTAATGCGCTCGCACTGCGGCAGGGTGGGTCGCCTTTTGGGCCAGTTCGAGTTCGGTTTCGGCACGTTGGTAGAAATAGTCTTCGTCAATCTCAGGCGACGTCATTTCAGGTCTCCAGGGTCCCGAAGATGCGCCAATAACCCGCGCATTTCCGGGATCTTCTCCAATATCTGTATATGGTTGGGAGGGCGGTTCGGTTCCTGCGACCGGCCTTGCGCGCCCTCCATTCGGCGCAAAACCGTCGTTTTTCCTGTTACAAATTATGGCCGGGAACGACGGCCTTGCCTTGCATCAAGCGTGGCCACGAAGGGCCGTTAAAAAGCCGCCGCCCGGTTGCCCGGACGGCGGCCCTTTTGCTTCCGATCCGTTAGACGGATCAGTCGTTCAGATACTCACCGGCATCGGCGTCCGTGCCGTGGCCCGAGGGTGCGACCTCGGCCAGCGGATCGTTGCCGGTACCGCCCGCGTCACGCGCCGAACGGGCCTGCTCGGCGGCCCGCTCTTCGGCGGCGCTGACCGGCGCGACGATCGCTTCGGCCAGCTTGCGCTGCTGCGCCCGGAGCGCCGCGTCGCGGCTGGAGGCCGCCACGCGCAGGCGGTTCATGCCAGCGCCCGTACCCGCCGGGATCAGGCGGCCGACGATGACATTCTCCTTCAGGCCCATCAGCGTGTCCTGCTTGCCCTGGACCGCCGCCTCGGTGAGGACGCGGGTGGTCTCCTGGAACGACGCCGCCGAGATGAAGCTGCGGGTCTGCAGCGACGCCTTGGTGATGCCGAGCAGGACGGGCTTGCCCTGCGCACGTGCCTGGTTCGCGTCGAGCTTGTCGTTGATCGCGTCCATTTCCTCGCGATCGACCTGCTCGCCCTTCAGCAGCGTGGTGTCGCCGCCGTCGGTGATCTCGACCTTCTGCAGCATCTGACGAACGATCGTCTCGATGTGCTTGTCGTTGATCTT
>DXIH01000104.1 GCA_019112965.1 Candidatus Sphingomonas excrementigallinarum
AATTTCGCCAAGCCCCCGCTCGCGTGAAAGATAACGTTACCGCCGTATCAAGCGGACGTGAGGGCGATCCAGCCTCCGATGCGAGACGAAATTTTTTTCCGAGTATCCATCACCGAGGCGACGGGGCTACCGCTTTGGGGCTGGTCGGGGGCTGCCGGTCGCGTAGCTACGCCCCCGACGCGGCGGGATTCGGCTATTGCTCGTCCCTCCCATGCAGCCCCGCCGCAAAAGCCTAGGGGATCAGGCGGTCGGCACGCAGCCGCTCGAACAACGAAAAGAACGCGTCGTCGGTTGGCTGATAGCCGGTGAAGCCCAGGCGCCTGCTCTTGGACATATCGGTCACCACTTCGATGGGGCGGCCGAGATCGGCATCGGTGTGCCAGGGGGAGGCAAGGCGGCCCAGATCGGCTTCGGCGAGCCCTTCACGCGCGGCAATCTCGCGCCACAGCGCTGCATCGCCCGCCATCTGCTGCTCCAGGGGCCGAACGATGCCGTCGAACGGCACCGCCTCAACCCCGAACCAGTCGGCGATACGGCCCCACATCCATTGCCAGCGAAAGACGTCGCCGTTGACGACGTTGAACGCCTCGTCATGCGCCCCCTCGGTCTCGGTCGCCCATAGGAGATGGCGGGCAAGCTGCCCCGCATCGGTCATGTCGGTCAGCCCGGACCATTGTGCGGCAGAACCGGGGAAGGTGAAGGGACGCCCCGTCTCGCGGCACAGGGTCGCATAGACCGCCAGCGTCGTGCCCATGTTCATGGCATTGCCGACCGCCAGCCCGATGACCGTGTGGGGACGGTGCACGCTCCAGGTAAAGCCGTCGCGCTTCGCGGCGGCGAACACCTCGTCCTCCTGCGCATAGTAGAAATTCTCGACGTCCAGCCGCCCCTGTTCCTCGCGGAACGGTGTTTGCGGCAACGTGCCTTTGCCATAGGCTTCGAACGGGCCGAGATAATGTTTCAGGCCGGTGACCAGTGCAACGTGGCGTGGGCCGGAGGGCCTAGGCAGTCCGTCCAGCAGGTTGCGGACCATCGCGGCGTTCACGCGGATATTCTCCGCCTCGCTGTCCTGCCGCGCCCAGGTCGTGATGAAAACCGCGTCCGGGTTCACTTCGCGCAGCGCCGTCGCCGTGGCATCCCGGTCCTGAAGGTCGGCCGCGACCGGCTCTACGCCCACTTGCCCCGTCGGTCGTCGGGCAAGGCCGTGAACCGTCCACCCCTGTTCCACCAAAAGCGCGGCGGTCGCGCTGCCGACGATCCCGCTGGCGCCCACCACCAATGCCGTCTTTGCCATAAAAGCCTCCTGTGTCAGGGGCATCAGCTAGGCATGGGTGGACAGCGGTTCCAGACGGCACCATTTGGTGCCCAAGGTCGGGAGATGTCGATGCAACCGGGAACGCCGGATCAGGAATGGCGTGAGGACTGCGCCCCGCGCCGGGTGCTGGAGTTGTTCGCGACCAAATGGACCAGCATGGTGCTGCACACGCTGCACGCCCGTCATGGCGGCGTCGCGCGAACCGGCGTGCTCCAGCGCAGCCTGCCCGGCATATCGCAGAAGATGCTGACCCAGACGCTGCGCGACATGGAGGCGAGTGGGCTGCTGACCCGGCATGTCCGGGACACCGCACCACCGATGGTCGAATATCGCCTGACCGATCTGGGCCAGCGCTTCGTCGAGCCGGTCGAGCTGCTCTATGGTTGGGGGCGCGACAATGCCGATGCGCTCGACCAGCTTGCCCCGCGGCCGAGCTCGCGACGGGCCTGACGACCGGCTTGCCACGGCCCGTTATCGGAGGCAGCGTGGGGACGATGGAGAAAGCCGAAAAATCCGATGACTATGCCCGCGGGCGGCGGGACGGCCTGCGACTGGCGCTGTCGATCCTGGAGGCGGAAGAGGCGAAGTGGGAGGCGTTGCTGGGCGAAAGCTCGTCCTGGCGAACCAATGCGACGCGTTCGATCCGTCACAAGGCGTATCAGGTCGCGCGCAAGCGCGTGCAGACCGCGCTCAACCGACTGTTGCCCAAGGGTGAAACCGCCTTGCCGGTCGAGATCGCGACGATGATCGAACGGGCCGGGCTGTAAGGGCAGGATGATCGCCATCCAGGCAGCCCGTTCCTGTCCGTGACGCGCGCCCCGAAACGGCTGAACGCCGGTCTTCGGAGGCAAATGGCAGGGCTGCGGTTACCTTTGGGGACCCCATGGGTTACACCGCCCTATGGAACAACAAGCTCTCGTCTTCGCGCTGGTGGGTGTTCTGGGGATCGGTGCGCAGTGGATTGCGTGGCGGACAGGTTGGCCGGCCATCGCCCTGATGCTCGCCGCCGGGGTCATCGCCGGGCCGGTCACCGGCCTCATCATTCCCGAACATACTTTCGGCGATCTGCTCGAGCCGATGATCTCGGTTGCGGTCGCGCTGATCCTGTTCGAGGGGGGGCTGAGCCTCAATTTCCGCGAACTGCGCAAGACCGAAGGCGCGGTGACGCGGTTGATGGCGATCGGTATCCCGCTGGGCTGGGTGCTGGGGGCGCTGGCCTGCTATTATGTCGCGGGTCTGGTCTGGCCGGTGGCGATCCTGTTTGCGGGCATATTGGTGGTAACCGGGCCGACCGTCGTCATCCCCTTGCTGCGCCAGAGCAACATCGCGGCGCGCCCACGGGCGATCCTGAAATGGGAAGCGATCGTCAACGATCCGTTCGGCGCGCTGTGCGCGGTCATCACCTATGAATATCTGCGCCGCGTCGATGAGGGCGGCACGCTGCTGTCGGTCGTCATTGCCCTTTTGGGGGCGGCGGTGGTGTCGGGGCTGATCGGCTATGGCATGGCGCGCGCCATCGCCTGGGCTTTCCCGCGCGGCCATGTGCCCGAATATCTGAAGGCGCCGGTGCTGCTGGTCGCGGTGATCGGCACCTTTGTCCTGTCCAATCTGGTTCAGCAGGAAACCGGGCTGCTGGCGGTGACGGTGATGGGCATCGCGATCGCGAATATGCGGCTGGATTCGCTGCGTGACATTCATCCGTTCAAGGAGAATGTGACGGTCCTTCTGATCTCGGGCGTGTTCGTCCTGCTCTCCGCCTCGCTCGATTTCGAGGTGTTGCGCCTGTTCGAGTGGCGCTTCGCCGCTTTCCTGTTCGCGCTCCTCTTCCTCGTCCGTCCGGCGACCGTGCTGATCGCGCTGGCCTTCAGCAAGCTGCCCTGGAACGAGCGGTTGCTGATCGCGTGGATCGCGCCGCGCGGTGTCGTCGCGGTCGCGGTGTCGGGCCTGTTCGCGCTGCGGCTAGACCAGCTGGGCTATGGCAACGGCAATATCCTCGTCACCCTATCCTTTGCCGTCGTCGTCGCGACGATCGTCGCGCACGGCTTCAGCATCCGCCATGTCGCGCGCTGGCTGAAGGTGACGGGCGCCACGCAGAAGGGGCTTCTGATCGTCGGCAGCACGCCCTGGAGCATCTCCCTGGCTCGTCAGATCCAGTCGCTCGGGCTGCCGGTGATGATCGCGGACACCAGCTGGCAGCGTCTGTCGGCGGCGCGCCAGGCGGGGATCGAGACCTATCATGGCGAAATCCTGGCCGAGACCACCGAGGAGCGACTCGACCTCACCCAGTTCCAGGTGCTGGTCGCGACCACCGAGAACGAGGCCTATAATGCGTTGGTCTGCAGCGAGTTCGCGCATGATATCGGCCGCGATTCGGTCTATCAGCTGGGCGGCAGCGGCGATGACGAGGATCATCGCAGCCTGCCCGAGGCGTTGCGCGGTCGCGCGATGTTCACCGCCGGGCACGGCGTCGAGGACATTCTGCGACGCGAGGCGGCGGGCTGGACCTTCCGCAAGACGCGGATCAGCGAACAGTTCAAGTTCGACCATGCCCGATCGATCCTGCCCGACGAGGCCGACATGCTGTTCGTCCTGCGCAAGGACGGCCGCATCCTTTTCTTCACCCATGCCGCGCGGCCTATGCCGCAAAATGGCGATATCGTCGTATCCTACGGCCCCTCGCGCCATGGCGATCCCGACGCTAACCTGCCCCTTCAAACCGGAGAGGATGTCGCATGACGATGTCGACGAGGAACAAACGGGCCATGCGTGCCGCCACTGTCATGATCGGCCTGGGTCTTACGGCCTGCCAGCCGAGCCGCGAGCCGACCGCCAATATGGCGGCGGAGGTTCCGGCCAATGTAACGGCCGAAGGCAATGTGGCGATGCCCGACAATGCGGCGATGGTGGAGCAGGAAGAGGCCAAGAAGTCGATCATCCGCCCGGATATCGAGCCGTCTCCGACCCCGACGCCCCCGGCCGAGCCGGTCGAGCTGACCGTGCCCTTGCCCGCCAAGGGCGCTCAGCCCGACCAGGCGGGCCTTGCCCTGATCGATACGCTGCTGTCCGATCCGGTGGTCGCGCTGGGCGGGCCGATCACCATCTGGGGGCATAGCGACTCCCAGGGCTCCGACGCGGCCAACCTGACCGCCTCGCGGCGCCGCGCGGAGGCGGTGCGCGACTATCTGGTCCAGAAAGGCGTGGCGGCGGATCGCATCACCGTAATTGCCATGGGCGAAGCGCGTCCGATCGCTCCCAATCGCAAGCTCGACGGATCGGACGACCCCGAGGGCCGCGACAAGAACCGGCGGGTCGAGATCAAGGTCGACTTGCCGAAGGCCGCGCCCGTCGTGGAGGGTCCTGCGCCGTCCTGAGGCAGGGTCGGGGAAAATCGGTCGGGGCAGGGACTCCCCCGTTGCGGCGTCACACCCCGACCTGATCGCCGTTTACAGGAAACGGACTTCCGCCGCACGGAACTGCGCTTCCGCCGCATCGACGGTGGTCCCGCCGGAGATCGGCATGGCGATCGCACGCGTATGGTCTTTCAGGATCACCGCATCGAAGCCCTCGGCACGGGCGTCGAGCGCCGACCAGCATACGCAGAAATCATAGGCGAGCCCGACGAACACGCACCGCCGAACCTGCTTGTCCCGCAGATACCCCGACAGGCCGGTCCTCGTCCTTTTGTCATTCTCGAAAAAGGCCGAATAGGAGTCGACCTGGGGAGCCTGGCCCTTGCGGATGATAAGGTCGGCGCGGTCGATCGCGGCCCGCACGGCGGGATGGAATTCGGCGCCGGACGTGCCCTGGATGCAGTGATCGGGCCACAGCACCTGTTCGCCATAGGGCATCGTCATCGACTCGAAGGGCCGTCGACCGGCATGGCTGCTGGCAAAGGACAGATGCCCGGCGGGATGCCAGTCCTGCGTCACGACGACATGGCGGAAACGGGTGGCGAGCCTGCCGATCCCCGCCATGATCTCGTCCCCGCCCGCCACGGGCAACTGGCCGCCAGGGCAGAAGTCGATCTGCGGATCGACGACGATGAGGGCATCCGCCTCCGTGATGGCCTCGTCCAAAGTGAATGGCCTTTTATCCATCGGCATCTCCTTCGCCCCTGACATGTCGCCTCGCGAGAGGGTTGTGGCAACCTCCCTTGCCGGATCGACGAGGCGTGCCGCACCTCATGGCCGCCAGATGGATGGCTATGGGGCAGGGCGGGGAAATCTTTGAAGATCAGCTCGGATGCGCGGCGCTGATGATGGCGGCTTCCTCATCCTCGATCGGCATGACGCTATCGCTGCCCGGAGTGCTGTCCACGATGCGGTCGTCCTGCGTCGGATCGGACGACGTCGAAGTATCCTGGGCCAGTGCCATCTGCTCATACGCGATCTCCAGATCCTGCACCCCCGACCCGGTCGGCTGGATGGGAAGATCGGCAAAGCTGGCGGGTTCCTGGGCGGTAACGCGTTCCTCGGTCATGTCCTTCTCCTTCTTGCGAGGAGAGAACGCACCGCCCGCAATTTCGAAACACGTCGGGCGCAAGAGGGAGCGATGGATTTAGCTGATGACGGATGTGCGGCCTGTGCTCGAGACGATCAAACTTGGTCTCGTTCCTGCGGAGAGCCCGGTGAAACGCGGCATCACCGCGATGATGAGGGCTACGTCCTTGTCCCCGCTCGTAGGATCGCCCCCGGCGATCCCGTCGAAGCCCGGATCGCCAAAGTGGCCGGGACGATGACCGGCTCGACGGGTGGTGATCGACCGGCTTGCTCCGCAATGACGAGATCGACTGCATGCGCGGTGACGTCGGCGATGGGCTGAACGACGGCCGTCAGGGCGGGGTGGACGAAACGGACGATGGGCGTGTCGTCGAAGCTGACGATCGACAGGTCCGTGGGCACGTCGAGGCCACGCTCGCGCGCAAGCTCCAGGGTCGCGAGCGCCATCTGGTCGCTGCTTGCGATGATCGCCGTCGGCGGTGCTGGCCCGTCGAGCAGTGCCTGGGCCGCCAGGCGACCGGATGCCAGGCCGAAATCGCCTTGCGCGAGCAGATGATCGGAGGGCAGTCCGGACTCCGCCATCGCCTGCCGCCAGCCGTCGACGCGCCGACCGCTGAGTTCATATTCGTCAGGACCGGCAATGAAGCCGATGCGTCGATGCCCCAGGGCGATGAGGTGATCGGTCGCAAGCCGTGCAGCGCCCGTATCATCCATCGCCACGGCGAAACCGGGGCCCGGTTTCAGCGAGCCGATCCGCGCGAAGCTGATCCCTTGAGTCGCCAGGAGTTGCGTGATGAGCGGATTGTCGGAATGCGGCGGGGTCAGGATGACGCCGTCGGGCTGGATCGCGGCGATCGCACCAAGCAATTCGCGGGCGATATGGTCGCTATGCGTGTCCACCAGTTCGACGAGCAGCCGATAGCCATGCTCGGCGCAGGTCAGCATGCCGCCCAGCAGCATCTGGTCGACCCAGTCGGTGCCTTCGCGATTGCGCCAGCCCGCAATGGTCCGCTCGCGATCGTTGAGCGCGACGATCAGATAGGATCGCGATCCCGCCATGCGCTGCGCCGCGATCGAGGGGACATAGCCCAGCTTGGCGATCGAGGCCTGCACGCGCTCCATCATTTCGGGCCGGACATTGGGCTCCTTGTTGATGACGCGGCTGACGGTCTGCAGCGACACGCCCGCATCGGCGGCCACATGCCGGATGGTGACGGATTGACGGCGACGCGGCATCAGGCGGCGGTCGTACCGCAATAGTGTGCGACATAGTCCGCATGGGCGGGCAGGGTGCGCACCGTCGTCGCGACGCCTTGCCGCAGCCCCGTCAGGAAGCGCGCGAGCTCGTCGTCGGGCAGTTTGGCCGCGATCGGATGATGCGTTTGCGGCACGATGCCCTGGCCCAGCATCACCTGAATCCAGCTGTTTTCCGCGAACAGTTCGTCGTTGCGCCGGAAGACCCGGCCCGTTTCGCGGAACAGGCCGATCTTCTGCGCCAGGCTGTCGGGGATCTCCATCGCGGCGCACTGGCGCCAGAACGGGCTGTCGCGGCGTTCGGTGACCTTGTAGTGTAGGATCAGGAAGTCACGGATCTGATCCATGTCGGTCAGCTGCTGGTCGTTGAACTCGGCGACGTCGTGCGCGGAGATCGGACCCGCCGGCGGCAACAGGCGGATGAGGCGCAGGATCGCACGCTGGATCAGGTGGATGCTGGTCGATTCCAGCGGCTCCATGAACCCGCCTGCCAGTCCGATGGCGATACAGTTGCGATGCCACTGCTTGCGCCGCGCGCCGGTGACGAAGCGCAGACGGTTGGGCTCGGTCAGCACCCGCCCTTCGAGATTGCCGAGCAGGCGGTCTAGCGCCGCGTCCTGGCCGAGGTAGCGGCTGCAATAGACGATGCCGTTGCCGACGCGGTGTTGCAACGGGATGCGCCATTGCCAGCCCGCGTCGTGCGCCATCGCGCGGGTGAAGGGGACGGGCGGGCGCACGCTTTCGGTCTGCACCGCGATCGCCGCGTCGCAGGGCAGCCAGTGCGTCCAGTCGTCATAGCCGACGTGCAGCGCCTGTTCGATCAGCAGCGCGCGAAAGCCGGTGCAGTCGAGGAACAGGTCGCCCTCGACCTGCTCGCCACTATCGAGCGTCAGCGCGGCGATATCGCCGGTCTCTCCGTCCAGTTCGACGCGGGCGATCTTCCCTTCGATCCGCGTCGCCCCGTCGCCCTCGGCCATACGCCGCAGGAAGCGACCGTAAAGCGTGGAGTCGAGCTGATAGGCGTAGCTCATCCGATCGTCGGGCAGATGCGCGAACCTGCCCTCGCGTGCGGCGACCAGTTCGAGGCAGTACTCGTCATACGGCGCGTCATGGCCGCGCGCCTGTCCGTCCAGCCAGAAATGCTGGAAACCGGCGGCCCAATGATCCTTCCCCGTCAGGCCGAAGGCGTGGAAATAGCTGTCGTCCGGGCTTTTCCATCCGTCGAACTGGATGCCGAGCTTGAAGGTCGCCTGTGTCGCGGCCATGAACTCGGCCTCGTTGATCCCGAGCAGCCGGTTGAAGGTGATGAGCGGCGGGATCGTGGATTCGCCCACGCCTACCGTCCCGATCGCGTCGGATTCGACCAGCGTCACGGTGGCGGTTCGGCCAAGCGTGCGGGTGAGCGCGGCCGCCGCCATCCAGCCCGCGGTGCCGCCGCCAGCGATCACGATGCGGCGCGGGGTGACGGCGTTCATCGGCTGAGTGCCCGCAGCAGATAGGCGCGCAGTCGCCCGGCCAGCTCCGGCGTCATCGGATCGAGCACGCCGCGTCCGCCCTCCGGGATATGCGCGGTGACGTCGTCGTCGTTGTTGAAGACATAATAGTCGAACATGTCGCGCCAATGGGCTTTCTGGTCGGCGGGCAGATCGCGGATCGCCATCAGCGCGTGGTTGAGCGCTTCCTGCGGCTGGCCCAGCCACCGCGGCGTCTCACGCCACCAATAGTTGACCAACACGTTGAAGTCGTCGAGCCCCTCGACATGGTGCCACCACAGCGCGGGGATGTAGAGCGCGTCACCCGGCGCCATGTCGACGACCTGACCGTGCCGGATCGCTTCGACAAAACGGGGGTGGCGGGCGAGGTCGGGGGCATGGAAATCGACCATGCTAACCGCGCGACCGGCGGGGGTGTTGTCGACCGGGCCCAGATACAGGTTGCGGAACTGTTCGCGCGGGAACAGCGTGAAGCGGCGATGGCCGACCGCAACGACCGCCAGATTGTCGGGCACGTCGTTATGCGCGGCGATGCGCGTGCGTGTCCCCATCCAGATGCTGGCGAGCGCCTCGCGGGTTCCCAGGTCGATATGGTTGGCGGCGTGCAGGCCGTCGAAGAACTGGTGGACGTCGATCGAGGCGAGATAGACCGTCGGTGCATCGGCATGGCCCGCGAACGAGGCCATGCGCGCGAAGATTTCAGGCAGCTTCGCGTCGAACGTGCGGAAGTTCATCCCCATCGCGTCGTCATAGAACAGCCGTCCGTCGATGCCCGGCTGGCTGACCGAAACGGTGAACGGCCGGTCGCGATGATGGCGCAGCAGATAGGCGCGAGCCGTGTCCGCCGATGTCAGCCCGGCCTCGACCAGCGGCCAGTCGGCGGCGAGGCCGCGAATGAGGAACGGGGTCGTGGCCACGCGCAGCTTCGCATCGAGGTCGGCGGCATCGGTCACCCTTACCTCGGGCACGGAGGCCAGACCGGCGAGCGGCCCCGGACCCGCCTCAGCCACGGGAAAGCCTGTGGTTGCGTCGCGCGACGAGGTCGCTGAGATGCGCGAGCGACGCGATCGCCATATAGATGGGCAGGAGGTGGCCAGCGGCCTGGAGATCCGCCAGGGCGACAGCGTCCAGCGCGGCCAGCCGATCCTCGTCGATGATGTGGAAACCGACCAGGCGGTTGCGCGATCCGTCGTCCAGGGTCACGTCGAGCGTGAACGGTTCGAGCAGATCATATCGTTGCAGCGCCGCGAAAAAGGCGGGCGCGGCGCAATAGCCCTCGTCGAGACTGCGGAGCTGTTCCGCCATCTGGGCCAGATAGGGCGTCGGTTGGCCGAGTTCGTCGAACAATCGCACGCCGTTGCCGTCCGTCGCGATGCGGGGCGACGCGAGATCGACATGAACCTGCCGAACGCCGTCGCCACCGGGCGCGCCGCCGATCAGGAAGGGCTGGATCGCCATCGCCAGCGGACGATAGCGCGCATCCCAGCGACCATCCTCCAGGAACAGGTTTTCGCCATTCTCGAACCCGAACATGGCGAGCGCGGTGAAATGGTCGCGGGTATCATTGAGGCGGAACAGGATCGGATAGCTGCCCTGCACCGCGCGAAATTCGGACGGCACGGTGATGCAGCACATCTGCGCGTCGCCATAGGCCGGGCCGTGGTCGGTGCGGACGGCAAGATCGCGGTGCGCTTCGGCGGTCAGGATCGCGTGCTGGCTGGTCATCGAACGCAACTCTCGGTCAGGATCTCGTTGTCACGCAGGCGTGCCGCCCCGGGGCAGAAAAAGCCAGCCTTCTCTTGGGCGAGAGAAGGCTGGCGAGGCCGCAGGCAACCTTAGAAGGTGAAGCGTACGCCAGCGGAGTAACGCGCATCCTGCTTGGTCACGAAGGTGATGTTGCGATCGGAGCGCAGATGCCCGCCACGGTTCTCGCCAAGGACATTGATCCCTTCGGCGAAGATCGTGACCTTCGGCGTGATCGCATAGCTCGCGCTGGCGTCCAGCTGGCCATAGGTGTTGATGTAGACGGGATTGATCCCCGCACCGGCCAGATAGCCCTTGCGCCAGTTATACGCCGCACGCGCATTGATGCCGAACTTGTCGAAGAACAGCACGGCATTGGCGCTATCCGACAGGCCGGTGATCGCGAACTGCGACACGCTGGCGGGCAGGGTGTTGTCGTACTTCCGGTTGCCGTTGACGATCGTGTAGTTGAGGATCGTACCGAAGCCCGTGTTCCAGAAGGTGTGCTGGACCGCGAACTCGAAGCCGTCGACCGCTGCGGTCTGCTGGCTGTTGAACGGGGTCGAGACGACGAAGTTGACCAGCGGATCATTGGCCTGCGCCACGATCGTGCCGTTGACCACCGAGCCGGGATAGGTCGTGCCGATATAGTCGCGGATATTGGCGAAGGTCAGGTCCTGGCCTCGCGCGGTGAGGGCCGCGACCGCCGCCTGGTAACGCGGGCCGTTGAAGGGCGTTGTGATGCCCGGGATCGTCGTGTTGACCTGGGTCGTGCCGATGAAGTTCGACACGTCCTTGTGGAAATAGCCGACCGAGAAATAGCTGTCGCGGCTGTAATACCATTCCGCCGACAGATCGATGTTCTTCGACTTGTACGGGATCAGGTTGGGGTTGCCGACCGCGCCGGTGCCGCCGCCGACACGGAACAGCTGATCGATGCGGCGTCCGCCCTGCAGGCTGTTATAGTCCGCGCGGGTGATCGTGTGGCTGTACGATGCACGCAGCTTGACGTTTTCCAGTGGCTGGAAGTCGAAGTCGACCGACGGCAGCCAGTTCTGGTAGCTGCCCTTGAACGTCGTGAAGCCGCTGCCCTGGAACAGGACGTTGAATTCGTTCTGCGAATTCTGGCGTGCGCCGACGGGGGTCGGCACCAGCGCCGAGGCCGAGACGTCGGTATTCTCGAACCGCAGGCCCGCGATCAGGTGTGCGGTGCGCGAGAACAGGTCGAACTTGCCGTTGAACTGGGCATAGGCGGACATCGTCTTTTCGTGGATGCGCGAGTCCGTGTTGTACGGGATCAGGCACTGGCCGTTGCCGCCGCAGATCTTGTACGCCTGGTCAAGCAGCTTGACGACGCTCGGCAGGTCGAAGCTGTAGAACGACTTGATGATGTTGGGATCGTTCGAGCCGCTGATCCCGGCGAACTTGTCGGGGATGCTGGTCAGCTGGAACAGGCTGTCGGGCAGCAGCGCCGCTGCCGCCGCACGCTGCGCCGCGCTGTCGCCGCCGGTGCCGCCCCAGGTATCGTTCTGCAGCACGCTATAGGCAGAGCGCACCTGGTTGTCGGTATATTCGGTGCCCCAATCCAGGCTGTCCATGAAGCCATGGCCATGGTCGTAATGGCCGCGCAGCTGGACCTGGTTGATCTCGTCGCGGAAATAGGCGTTGCGGAACGCATTGCCGGTGGGAACGATGTTCGCCGCGTTCAGCGCATCGATGCCGGGGTACATGTTGTACGAGATCACGGGCAGTTCGTGATCGAAGTTCAGCGTCTGGTTCTGAATGCCGAAGACGGCGGTGCCGACCGAATTGCTGATGCCGTACGGGCTGTTCGGCTTCGACTCCGCGTTCGAATGATGCGCGTCGAGCGTCATCGTAACGCCGCCGGGCGCCTTCCACGTCAGGTTGCCGCCCAGCGACTTGTTCTCGTTGCGCACGGACGTCTGCGAGGCGGAATAGGCCAGGTCCTTGCCCTCGCCCGCGCCGAAGCGTTCGGTGTAGAAGATCGGGCCGGCGACGGGGCCGTCCGTCCAGGCGCTCAGCGTGTCGTTATGATTGTACCAGATGCCGACGCTGTTGTCGCGAATGTCGATCGTGTTGCGCGAATAGGTATAGTCGATCGTCGCGGTCAGCTCGTCCGTCGGGCGGAATTGCAGCACCGCCTGGCCGTTGATGCGCTCGCGGCGGCCGTTGACGACGTCATAGCCGCCATTCTGCGGCACCTGATACACGTCGGTCGCCTTGGGACGGTTGGTGATGTTCGCATAGCGCGGGTCGCCCGGCATCGCCAGCGAGCCCCAGTTGTTCTCGTTGCCGAGATAGCCGTCGCGCCAGCCGATATTGGCGCTGTTCGCGCTGAAGTTGCGGCGCTGATAGGCGCCGTTGATGAGGATGCCGATCCGGTCGTCGGCGAACGTGTCGGAGATGATGCCCGAGATTTCCGGCGTGATGTCCTTGCCGCCGTTCTGCGAGGTGTCGATGACACCGCGCGCCGCGATCGAGCCGCGCAGGCCGGGCTTGTCGAAGGGGCGGGGGCTGCGGATGTTGATCGTCGCGCCGATGCCGCCCGACGGCACGCTGGCGCGGCCGGACTTGTAGACTTCCAGCGCGGCGACACCCTCCGAAGCGAGGTTGGCGAAGTCGAAGGCGCGCGAGCCCGGCGCGCTGTTGCCGTCGCCGATCGTCGAGGTCGGCATCTGACGGCCGTTGAGCGTCACTAGGTTATAGTCCGGGCCGAAGCCGCGAACCGTCACGAACTGGCCTTCGCCGTTCGACCGATCGATCGAGACGCCGGTGATCCGCTGGAGCGATTCGGCGAGGTTCGTGTCGGGGAACTTGCCCATATCCTCGGCGCTGATCGCGTCGACGATACCTTGCGCATTGCGCTTGATGTTGATCGAGTCGCGCAAGCTGGCACGGATGCCGGTGACGACGATATCGCCGTCCGCCTGGCCAGCGGCACCATCGGCGGTGGCGGGCTGCGGATCGGTTTGCGACGGGCCAGTCTGGCCGACGGTCGCGGCGGCATCCTGCGCCGCGGCGGCGGCGGGCAGCATGAGGGCGATGGTCGAGACGCCGATGGCGAAATGCGAAAGCAGGCGAGCGTGGGCGCTGCGCATGAGAACCTCCCCTTCTGGATCGCGGTCTTTAGCCGCGTATTGAGAACGTTCACTTCGCTGAAGGCAAAGATAGTGTCAAGCGGGGCAGGGTGTTGAATTACAATGGTTGTGAACGTTCATTCGATATGCTTGTGTATTTTGGAACAATCGTGGCGCGGAAGACACACCGGGCCAAGGGGAGGATCTATGAAGACGCATTTCGCCCGCTGGGCAACGGTCGCAACGCTGGCGATCGCCATCGGCGGGACGGGCACCGTCGCCAGCGCGGGCCAGTCGCAGGAGGCCCGCTCGACGGCGGGAGCAGAGGCGCGCGCGAAGGCCGACGCGCTGGTCGCACGCATGACGCTGGATGAAAAGATCGCGTTGCTCCACGGCCTGTTCCCGCCGATGGCGGCGGGCAAGACGACGAACGAGTTGATCCCGTCCGCCGGGCATATCGACGGCATTCCACGGCTGGGCATCCCCCTGGTCCGCGAAAGCGACGCCTCGCTTGGCGTCGCCAATCAGGTCGAGCAGCGCAAGGGCGACGTGGCGACTGCCTTGCCCTCCGGTCTCGCCACGGCGGCGAGCTTCGATCCCGCCATCGCGCGGGCGGGCGGCGCGATGATCGGGGCCGAAGCGCGCGATAAGCGCTTCAACGTCCTGCTGGCGGGCGGCGTCAACCTGACGCGCGATCCGTGGAACGGCCGCAATTTCGAATATCTGGGCGAGGACCCGCTGCTCGCCGGTACGCTGGCGGGCGAGCATATCGCAGGCGTCCAGTCGAACCGCATCGTCTCGACCGTCAAGCATTTCGCGCTGAACAGCCAGGAGACGGGCCGGATGGTCGTCGATGCGCGGATCGGCGAGGCGGCGCTGCGCATGAGCGATCTGCTCGCCTTCGAGATCGCGATCGAACGCGGCAATCCCGGGTCGGTGATGTGCGCCTATAACAAGGTCAACGGCGACTGGGCGTGCGAGAACAAGCACCTGCTCACCGATGTGCTGAAGCGCGACTGGGGCTATCGCGGCTGGGTGATGAGCGATTGGGGTGCGGTTCACTCGACGGTGAAGGCCGCGAATGCGGGCCTCGACCAGCAATCGGGGCAGGAGCTCGACAAGGCGATCTATTTCGGGGCGCCGCTGAAGGCGGCCGTCGAAAAGGGGGAGGTGCCGATGGCCCGCGTCGACGACATGGTCGCGCGCTACCTGACCGGCCTGATCGAAACGGGCGCCTTCGCCAACGCCATGCCGACGAAGGCGATCACCCCCGATTACGCCGCCCATGCCGAGGTGGCGCAGCACACCGCAGAGGCGGGGATCGTGTTGTTGAAGAACGACGGCGATCTGCTGCCCATCGCGCGGACGGCCAAGCGCATCGTCGTGATCGGCGGCAATGCCGATGTCGGCGTCCTGTCGGGTGGCGGGTCCAGCCAGGTCCGCTCGGTCGGCGGCGCGCCGGTGGAAATTCCGCTGGCCACGGGGGGCTCCGCGTCATTCGCGCGGATCACCTATCACGCCTCGTCGCCACTGCTCGCCCTGCGCAAGGCGCTTCCGGGTGTTCGCGTCGATTGGGTCGATGGGCGCAGCCTCAACGCCACGGTCGAGGCGGCGAAGGCGGCCGATCTCGCCATCGTCTTTGCGACGCAATGGACGACCGAGGCGGACGATGTCCCCGACCTGCGGCTGCCCAACCAGCAGGACGCCCTGATCGAGGCGATCGCCGCCGCGCAGCCGAAGACGGTCGCGGTGATGGAGACGGGCGGCCCGGTGCTGATGCCGTGGATCGCGAAGGTGCCCGCCGTCGTCCAGGCCTGGTATCCGGGCCAGCGCGGCGGTGAGGCGCTGGCCGCGATCCTGACCGGCGCGGTCGATCCGTCGGGACGCCTGCCGATCACATTCCCGGCCGACGCGTCGCAGCCGCCGCGCCCGCACCCCGTCGGCCTCGACCGGATGAACGGATTGCAGGCCGCCGCGGCCGCCAACCCCGCCGCCGCATCCAGCTATCAGCTCGACAGCTTTCCGGTCGACTATGTCGAAGGGGCCGATGTCGGCTATCGCTGGTATGAGAAGAAGGGGCTGAAGCCGCTATTCCCGTTCGGCCATGGTCTGACCTACACCAGCTTCGCCTATCGCAATCCGGTGGTGCGCGGCGGCCGCACGTTGAGCGTGACCTTCGACGTGGTGAACACCGGCAAGCGAACCGGCGTCGACGTGCCCCAGATGTATGTCGCACGCGATGGCGGTGCGACGCCGATGCGGCTCGGCGCCTTTACCCGCGTCACGCTGAAGCCGGGTGAGGTGCGGCGGATCACATTGACCGCCGAACCACGCATCGTGGCCGACTATGACACCGCGCTGCCGGGGTGGCGGATCGCGGGCGGCCGCTACCGGGTCGCGCTGGGCCGCGATGCCGCCGACCGGACGATGGTCTCGACCACGACCCTGGAGCCGCAGACGATTAAGCCCTGAGGCGCGTCGCTGCCCATTGCTGGACGGGGCAAAGGCGGGCAGGGGGTGGCGATGACGCTCCCGCGCCTCCCCTCGCGCTTTCCGCCGCGCTCGCCTCGTTTCCTGGGGGCGGTGGCGTTGGCGAATGTGGGCGGGGTGATCGCCTATCTTCCGCTGCTGACCCTGCTGCTGCCGATCAAGGTCGAGGGGTTGAGCGGTGAGGCGCGCATCGGCGTGTTCACCGCGACGGTCGTCGCTGGCGCCGTCGCGGCCAGCCTGTCGAACGTGCTGTTCGGGTGGCTCAGCGACCGTTCGGTCGCGCAGGGCGGTGGTCGGCGCGGATGGGTGGCGGGCGGCGTCGTCGCGACCGCGATAAGCTATGCGGGCATCGCGACGGCGGCGACACCGACGACGCTGGTCCTGGCGATCGTCGGTTTTCAGGCTGGGGTCAACGCGCTGCTCGCACCCTTGATGGCCATCATGGCGGAGGAGGTTCCCGACGCGCAAAAGGGGGTGGCAGGTGGTCTGTTCGCCCTCGGCAATCCGGTGGCGTCGGGATTTTCGGCCATTCTGGTCGGACAGGCGCTGCTGTCGGAAACGACACGGTTCGCGATCCTGCCTGCGGCGGTGGCCGCTTGCGTGATGCCGATCCTGTTGGCTCGGCCCCGGATCGCCGTGGCGAACGATGGGGGCCGGACATGGGAAGGGCGGCCGCGTCGCGACCTGATCGTCGCCGGGGTCGCCCGACTGTTCGTCCAGGTCGCCGGGGTCGTCACCCAGACCTATCTCCTCTATTATTTTGAAAGCGTCGTGCCCGCCGCCGAACATGCGGCCTTGCCGAAGCATATCGGCCACCTGCTGATCGTCGCGTTCCTGATCCCGCTGCCCGCCGCCCTGATCCTCGGCCGCCTGTCCGACCTGACCCAGCGCTACAAACCGGCGCTGCTGCTGTCGGCGCTGATCGCCGCAGCGGGCCTGGTCGGCATGGCGATGGCGCGCAGCTGGGCGGCGGGCGCCTGGGCGTTTGCGATCTATTCCACGGGGTCGTCCATCTTCGTCGCGCTCCACGCCGGGGTGGCCATGAAGCTCCTCCCCGATCCCCGCCATCGCGGTCGCGACCTGGGCCTGCTGAACCTGTCGAACACCCTGCCATCCCTGCTGGGGCCGCCACTCGCGTGGATGTTTGCAACGCCGCTCAGTTTCGGAAACACGATGATGATCCTGGCGGTGCTGTGCGTGGCCGGGGGGCTGGCCATGCTGGGCATCGAAGGCGTGAAGGCGCCCGGCCAAGTCGAGGCGGGGTCCGGGACCACGCGTTGATGCCGTGGGTGGATCAGTCCAACTGGTGAGCGTTGCCTCTCCGCCCATTTCGCTTTCGGGCGTCGGTCGGGTGGATCAGGCGTTCGTTCGGCAATCGGGCGCGGGGATCGCACCATCAAAACGTGGGTTCGAATACCGCACTCTATTTGCCTCTCACGTCAGCCTGCTCCTCGGCAATCCACTCATTCCCGCTATCCAGATGATCCGAGCCACCTCTTATCGAGTCGGCGCGCGTCGATCAGGCGATCTCGCGCTTCAGCCTGACAAGCTTGGGATCGCCCTCGACCGGATAGGGGGCAAAACCCATTTCCTTTTCGATACTAATGGCCGAGCGATTGTCGCGATCCTCGATCGCCTCGATGGTGCGATATCCCTTTCGTTTGGCATGGCCGACCAGATGGTCGAGCAACGTCCAGCCGATACCATGCGCCTTCATGTCGCGCCGGATGGCGACGGCGGCCTCTGCGGTTTGCAGGGTATCGTCCCCCGCCAGCATCGCCGCCGCAACGATCGCGCCGCCGTCGTCGAAGGCGATCAGGCTTTCGCTGGTTGCGTCATTGGCGCGGATCATGCCCGACAGCCGCTCGTGGCTCACCACGCGCACGCCGGTCAGGAAGCGGAAGCGCAGATCCTGGGGCGAAACGTCGGCGAAGAAGGCCGCCAGTGCGGGCTCGTCCTCCTCGCGGGCGGGCCGGACGTGCAGCACCGTGCCGTGACGGGTGAGAAGCATTTCGGTATCGGCGGCGATCATGATGTCCTCCTGGGTTGCCGTACCGATGGGCCGGTGGAACGCTGGCCGCATTGACCACGGTCAAGATGGCAGCATCGTCCCCGTTTCCATGAAGCGCCGATGCCAGGACAGGGCCTCGGCCGGGAGCGCGGGGGCATGGAGGCCGTAGGAGCCGCCCTCGGCGCGCATGGCATAATCGGCGAGCATCGGTCGGTAATCGGGATGGGCGCACCGTTCGATGACTGCCCGTGCGCGCTGGCGGGGCGACAGGCCGCGCAGGTCGGCCAGCCCCTGTTCGGTGACGATGACCTGCACGTCCTGCATGATATGGTCGACATGCGAGGCCTGCGGCACGATGGCGGAGATCTTGCCGCCCTTGGCGGTGGAGGGCGTCATGAAGATCGAGACATAGGCATTGCGGGCGAAATCGCCCGATCCGCCGATGCCGTTCTGGATTCGCGATCCCATCACCAGCGTCGAGTTGACGTTGCCGTATATGTCCGCCTCGATCAGGCCGTTCATCGCGATGCAGCCCAGGCGGCGGACGAGTTCGGGATGGTTGCTGATCTCCTGCGGGCGCAGGATCATGCGGTCCCGGTACGCGGCCATGTCGGCGTTGAGCCGCGCCGCCGCCTGCGGGCTGAGCGAAAAGGCGGTGGCCGACGCCATGCGCAGGCGCCCCGCATCGAGCAGGTCGAGCATCCCGTCCTGGATCACCTCGGTATAGGCGGTCATCGGATCGAACGGGGCGTCGATCAGCCCGGACAGCACCGCATTCGCGATATTGCCGACTCCCGACTGGATCGGCAGCAGGGCAGGGGGCAAGCGTCCGCGCGACACCTCATGGGCCAGGAACTCGATGATATGCCCGGCGATGGCGCGTGCCGTGTCGTCGGGCGCGGCGAAGGGCAGGTTGCGATCGGGCGCGTCGGTTTCGACGATGGCGACGATCTTGTCGGGATCGCAGGCGAGATAGGGCGTGCCGATCCGGTCGTCCGGCCGCACCAGCGGGATCGGCACGCGCTCGGGCGGCAGGCGGGTGCCGTAATAGATGTCGTGCATCCCCTCCAGTGCCGCGTCCTGCCAGCGATTGACCTCCAGGATGATTCGGCCCGCGCGATCCAACCAGGTCTTGTTGTTGCCGATCGAGGACGAGGGGATGAGCGATCCGTCGGCGCGGATGCCCGACACCTCGATGATCGCGGTGTCGAGGGGGCCCAGCACCCCCTCCCATGCCATCGGTGCGACCTGGCTGAGGTGCATGTCGAGATAGTCGATCTCGCCGCGATTGATCTTTTCGCGCGCCACCGGATCGCCACTATAGGGCAGGCGCTGTGCGATGCCGTCGACGGCCGCCAGTGCGCCGTCCAGCTCGGGCCCGGTCGAGGCGCCGGTCCACAGGTTGACGCGAAACCCGCGCCCTTCGGCATGGTCCGCCGCCATGCGCCGCGCCAGAGCCTGGGGCACCGCCTTGGGATAGCCGGAGCCGGTG
>DXIH01000105.1 GCA_019112965.1 Candidatus Sphingomonas excrementigallinarum
GAACGTCTCCAGCGCCTCTTCGAGCGCGCGCAGCGTTTCCACGTCGAGGTCGTTGGTCGGTTCGTCGAGCAGCAGGACGTTGCCGCCCTCCTTCAGCATCTTGGCCATGTGAACGCGGTTGCGCTCACCGCCCGACAGCTGGCCGACCTTCTTCTGCTGGTCGGGACCGCGGAAGTTGAACGCACCGACATAGGCACGCGTCCCCAGCTCCTGCTTGCCGAAGCGGAAGACCTCCAGCTCGTCGGAGATTTCCTGCCAGACATTCTTATTGGGATCGAGTTCGTCACGGCTCTGGTCGACATAGCCGAGCTTGACGGTCGAACCGATCTCGATCGTACCCGCATCGGGCTGTTCCTGGCCGGTGATGAGCTTGAACAGCGTCGACTTGCCTGCGCCGTTCGGCCCGATCACACCGACGATGCCGCCCGGCGGCAGCATGAAGTCGAGATTTTCGAACAACAGCTTGTCGCCATAGGACTTGGTGAGGCCCTTGGCCTCGATCACCTTGCCGCCCAACCGCTCGGGGATCTGGATCAGGATCTGCGCCTTGCCCGCGACGCGGTTCTCCTGCTTCTCCATCAGCTCCTCGAACGCACGGATACGCGCCTTCGACTTGGTCTGGCGGGCCTTGGGCGTCTGACGCATCCAGGCCAGCTCGTCGGCGATCGCCTTCTGCTTGCCCGCCTCGTCGCGCTCTTCCTGCTCCAGGCGCTTGGCCTTCTTTTCCAGATAGCCGGAATAGTTGGATTCGTAGGTGTAGTAGCGGCCGCGATCGAGTTCGAGCACCCAGTTCACGACGTTGTCGAGGAAGTAACGGTCGTGGGTGACGAGGATGACGTTGCCGGTATATTCCTTGAGGTAATTTTCCAGCCACGAGACGCTCTCGGCGTCGAGGTGGTTGGTCGGTTCGTCGAGCAGCAGGATGTCGGGCTTTTCGAGCAGCAGCTTGCAAAGCGCGACGCGGCGCTTCTCACCGCCCGACAGGCGGGTGACGTCGGCATCGCCCGGCGGACAGCGCAGCGCTTCCATCGCCTGTTCCAGCTGGCTGTCGAGCGACCAGCCATCGACCGCGTCGATCTTGGCCTGAAGCTCGCCCATCTCTTCCATCAGGGCGTCGAAATCGGTGTCGTCCTTCGGGTCGCCCATTTCGGCCGAGATGGCGTTGAAACGATCGACCAGATCGGCGATCGGGCGAACGCCGTCCTTGACGTTGCCCATCACGTCCTTCGACGGATCGAGCTGCGGCTCCTGCGCCAGATAACCGACGCGCACGCCATCGGCGGCCCAGGCCTCGCCGGTGAAGTCGGTGTCCATGCCCGCCATCACCTTCATCAGCGTGGACTTGCCCGCGCCGTTCGGGCCGATGATCGCGATCTTCGCGCTCGGCAGGAACTGAAGGTGGATGTTGTTGAGGACAGGCTTGTTGGCGCCGGGGAAGGTCTTGGTCAGACCCTTCATCACATAGGTATATTGGACGGCCATGGCGGCGCGGGGCTCCGTGCTTTTGCGACTGTGGGATATTTGCCCGCCCATGTAGTGGGTGCGCGGGCGGTTGGCAAACGGGACCGGCTGCGCAACACTTGGCCCCATGAAGCGCTTTCTTCTCGCGGCCTTGACCGCCTCCGCCCTGTCCTCGCCCACCCTGGCACAGCGGACCCCGCCGCCCCCGCCCGCGATGGTCGCGCCCGAGGTCGATCGCCTGCGCGATGCCGCGTTGAACGACACCGTGGCCTGGGACATCGTCGAGGGACTGACCACCGAAGTCGGCCAGCGGTTGGCGGGCACCGAGGCGGAGGCGCGCGCGCGGGCCTGGTCGGTGGCCAAGCTGACCGCGCTGGGCTTCAAGAATGTCCGCATCGAGCCGTACCGGATGCCCGTCTGGGAGCGGGGCGCCGAAAGCGCCGAGATCCTAGCGCCTTTCCCGCAGAAGCTGACACTGGCCGCGCTCGGCAATTCGGGCGCGACGCCCGCAACCGGCCTGACCGGCGAGGTGGCCGTGTTTCCCAGCATGGCGGCGTTCCAGTCCGCCCCCGACAGCGCGATCAGCGGCAAGATCGTCTATATCGGCAATGCGATGCCCCGCACGCAGGACGGATCGGGCTATGGTGCCTATGGCACCGCGCGTTTTACAGGTCCTGCCCTTGCGGCGAAGCGCGGGGCGATCGCGATCGTCATCCGATCGATCGGCACCGATCATCACCGCTTTCCCCATACAGGCACGACCAATTTTCCCGAAAGTGTGAAGCCCATCCCCGCCGCGGCCCTTTCCGTGCCCGATGCCGAGCAGTTGGAGCGAATCGCGAGCCGTGGCCAGCCGGTTCGCATGAAGCTGGTCCTGACCCCGCGCATGGTCGGCACCCGCGAATCGGGCAACGTCATTGCCGAAGTGCCGGGCAGCGATCCTTCCGCCGGGATCGTACTGGTCGGCGGGCATCTGGACAGCTGGGATCTGGGCACGGGCGCGATCGACGACGCCAGCGGTATCGCCATCACCGCCGCGGCCGCCAAGCGGATCATGGATGCGGGCCAGCCGCGCCGTACGATCCGCGTCGTGTGGTTCGGGGCCGAGGAAGTCGGCGGCATGGGCGGGGATGCCTATGCCAGAGCGCATGCCGGTGAACGCCATGCCAGTGCATCGGAAAGCGACTTCGGCGCGGATCGCGTCTGGCGGTTCGAGGTCAATCTGCCCGCCACCGCAAAGCCGGTTGCCGACCGGCTCCAGACGGCGCTGGCGCCGTTGGGCATCACGCGGGGCAGCGGCCTGGGTGGCGACGGCACCGATATCGGCCCGACGCTGAAGCTGGGCACGGCCGCGATCGATCTGAACCAGTCGGGATGGGATTATTTCGATACCCATCACACGCCCGACGACGTATTGGACCGCGTCGATCCGGCGGCCTTGCGCCAGAATGTCGCGGCATGGACGACCATGCTCGCGGTCGTGGCGAACGCGCCCGAGGCCATCGGCCCGGTCACGCCGCGTTGAGATGGCGGTTTTCCGTTCACGATTTGGTAACGCCAACGCCTTGAAAATGCCCGATCCGTGCCATCGGTTCGTCGCGAACCTTGCGATCCGATGAATTTTGCGGATTGACCGCGATGAACCGCACGTTATTTGAGCCGCTTCGCGACGGCATTCGGGCCGGCCGCGATTTTTGCTTTGCTTGGGAGCATTCGAATGAAGAAGATCGCTTTCGTTCTCGCTGCCGCCGGCCTGATGTCCGTCGCCGCCTGCAACAAGTCGCCTGAAGCTGCCGCTGTTGAGAACAACGCGGACATGCTGGCCGACAACATGGAAATGCAGGCTGACAACATGGAAGCCGTTGCCGACAACACCTCGAACGCCGCTGCTGCCGCGACCCTCGAGAACGCTGCCGACAACATGAACGCCGCTGCCGACAACGTCCGTGACGCTGCCGACGCCAAGGCGGACAACATGCAGTAATAGCCGCCTCGGACCTTCGGGTCCGAAGCGCCGACTGCTATGTCGGAAAAGGGCGCCTCCCTCGCGGAAGCGCCCTTTTTCTTTGTCCGATTTCCTGTGCAAAACATGCCCGGCGGCGCTTGCGAAGGCCGCCTGCATCACGCTAACGACAATGTCGGTGGGGCCTGTAGCTCAACGGTTAGAGCTGGCCGCTCATAACGGCTAGGTTGCGGGTTCGAGTCCTGCCGGGCCCACCAACCGTTCGATCCGCTTACGCGATGTGTAGCGAAGCGTGGTTGATCCGGCTGATTTCGACAAGCACATCGGACGTTTCGATCGAGAGGTCGCGAACCTCCGCCGCCACCACGGCGAATCCGCGTCCTTCGTCGCCCAGCCTCGCCGCCTCGATACTGGCATTCAGTGCGACGAGCCGCGTGTTCGCGGATATACGACCGACGCGTTCCAGCATGGCCGCTGTCTGACGGGTCAGGTCATCACGCCGTTCGTTGACACGCTTCAGGTTTCGTTCGTGGGTCACGTCGACGAAGGTCAGCACGGCGCCGCGATCGGCCTGCGGATGGTAGGTGATTTCGAGGACCTTCCCATCATCGAACTGATGATCGAATTGCCGCCGTACGCCTTCGCGTGCCCATTCCCGATGGTTTTGCAGAATGCCCGCTTTGCGGTCCTGCGGCCAGCCGACGATATTACCGATACGATCGATATAATCCGTCAACGTGCAACCGACGATCACGGCGTTATCGGCCAGGCCGAACATGCGGCTGACATACGGGTTTATCAGGACGATTTCCTCATCCCGGTCATAGATCACGATGCCGTGACGCAGATATTCCATGACCAGCGCCAGCTGCTCCGCTGCATTCACCGACAATGATCGCCCCCGAACCTCATAATCTATGTTACCGATAGCATGACCTACCGGAAATGAAAGCGCTTCGCATTTTTACTTATGAAATCGGCCTTGCCGGGCCCGTTTCCGCTCTTCTAAAGTGATCCGAAAAATCCGTGCATGAAGGACGAGAATAATGGCGGTCAAAGGCGATCCGAAGGTCATCGAGTTTTTGAATGAGGCGCTCAAGAACGAGCTGACCGCGATCAACCAGTATTTCCTGCACTATCGGCTGCTCGATCACTGGGGCGTCTACAAGCTGGCCCAGTTCGAATATCACGAATCGATCGACGAGATGCGCCATGCCGACTGGCTGGCCGAGCGCATCCTGTTCCTGGACGGCCTGCCCAATTTCCAGCTGCTGGGTCGCCTGCGCATCGGCGAGACGGTCGAGGAAGTGCTCAAGGGCGACCTCGCCATTGAGGTCGAAGCCGTCGCGCAACTCAAGGAAGCCATCGCCTATTGCGAGCAGGTCCGCGACTATGTCAGCCGCGACCTGTTCCAGCGCATCCTCGCCAGCGAGGAAGAGCATGTCGACACGCTGGAACGCCAGTTCGAGATGATCGCGCGCATGGGCATCCAGAACTATATCCAGCTGAACGCCATGGCGGAGAACGATGCGCCGAAGTCGGGCGCGGCACCGCATCTTCAGGGATGAGGTTTGTGGGGGGCGGGTCTGACGCCCCGCCCCATATCTTCGGATTTCACCCGCGCCCGTTCAGCCTGAGCGAAGTCGAAGGCCACGGGTAAGCCCTGGGTTGCAGGCTTGGTCCGATTTCAGTCCTTGGCCTTCGAATTCGCACAGGCTGAACGGAGCGTGGGAGTAAGGTCGCCCCCTCAGTCCTTCTTACCGAACGGATTCTTGGGCGCGCGCAACGTCAGGCGCACCGGCACCGCGCCGAAGCCCAGCTCCCGCCGCATCGAATTGACCAGATAGCGTTCATAGCTGGCGGGCAGCTGATCGACCCGGGTCCCGAAGATCACGAAGCTCGGCGGACGCGACTTTACCTGGGTGACATAGCGCAGCTTGATCCGCTTGCCGCCCGGCGCGGGTGGCGGGTTGGCCTCGACCGCCCGCTCGAACCAGCGATTGAGTTCGCCGGTGGGCACGCGCTTCGACCAGGCAGCCCGGGTTTCGAACGCCGCCTCGATCAACGTATCCAGCCCCTTGCCGGTCGCGGCCGACACGGCGAGCAAAGGCACGCCCTTGACCTGGCTGAGGCCGTCTTCCAGCGCCTTGCGCACACCGTTGAACAGCGACGACGGATTTTCCGCCACGTCCCATTTGTTGAGCGCGATCAACAGGGCGCGGCCCTCTTCCAACACGCGGTCGGCGATGCGCAGATCCTGTGACTCCAGCCCTAGAGTCGCATCGAGCAACAGCACGACGACCTCGGCGAAATCGACCGCGCGCAGGGCGTCGGCCACCGACAGCTTTTCCAGCTTATCCTGCACCTTGGCCTTTTTGCGCATCCCGGCAGTGTCGATCAGGCGCACCTGCCGCACTTCGCCGTCGCGGTCATGCCATTCCCAGTCGATCGCGATCGAATCGCGCGTGATCCCGGCTTCCGGCCCGGTGATGAGGCGGTCCTGCCCCAGGAAACGGTTGATGAGCGTCGACTTGCCCGCATTTGGACGGCCGACGATCGCCAGCTTCAACGGCGCGAAGGGATTTTCGAGATCGACTTCCTCTTCTTCCTCGACTTCACGGTCGATGAAGGGGAGCAGCGCCTCGAACAGGTCGCCCACGCCTTCACCATGTTCGGCGGACAATTGGACCGGATCGCCAAAGCCCAGCGCCAGCGCCTCCAGGATGCCCTGTTCGGCCGCGCGCCCTTCTGCCTTGTTGGCGGCGAGCACGATCGGGGTGTCCGAACTGCGCAGCCAGCGGGCGATTTCCTCGTCCAGCGGCATGACGCCCGCACGGGCATCGACCAGGAACAGCGCGACATCGGCCTCGCTGACCGCGGCCTCGGTCTGGCGACGCATGCGGCCGGGGAGCGTGTCGGGATCTTCATCCTCGTAACCGGCGGTATCGATGATACGAAAATCAAGGCCGAGCAGGTGCGCGTCGCCTTCGCGCCGGTCACGCGTCACGCCGGGTCGGTCGTCGACCAGCGCCAACTTCTTTCCGACCAGACGATTGAACAGCGTCGACTTGCCGACATTGGGACGGCCGACGATCGCGACGATAGGGAGATTAGCCATCGCCGTCCGTTAGCGAAAGGCGAGCCTTTCGTCACGCGTATAGCGGTACAAATGTGCCGCCCCGTGGAACAAATGTCCCACGGGGCGAAATGGCTTACCGATAGGCGGCGATCCGCCCCCGTTGGTCCAGGACGTAGAGTGTCCCGTTGGCCACGATCGGAGGCAGCGCGAACGGCGTCTTGCCGTCGACCGTCGCCTGGATCGATCCGTCCCCCGGATTGGCATAGACGATCTGGCCTTCGGAATTGGTCAGGATCAGGCGATTGCCCGCCAGCACCGGGCCGAACCAGGTGATCGCGCCGGTCTTCTTCTTTTCCTTGTGGAAACGCTGAAGCTGGGCGATCCAGCGCGCCTTGCCGCTCGAGCGGGCCAGCGCGACCAGACGCGCGTCGTCGGTGACCAGGAAAATCCACTCGCCCGCAATCCAAGGCGTCGAGAGACCGGCGAAATTCTGTTCCCACAGACGCTGGCCGGTCGACAGTTCGAGCGCCACCATGCGCCCGCCCTGACCCAGCGCATAGACGCGGCCTTGGTCGATCACGGGCGCGGCATCGATGTCCGACAGCGTCGACACTGAGGTCGAGATGCTGGTCCGCGACAGTGCGTCCTGCCACAGCAGACGCCCGTTTTCGTAGCGATAGGCGTTCAGCTCGCCGCTGGAGAAACCGGCGACGACGGTCCCCTGGCTGGCGGCCGGGGCTGCCACGCCGTACACGCCCTGCGTCTCGAGCGTTCCCTGCCCGGCCCAGACGATCTTACCATCGGCCTGGTTGATCGCATAAAGCTGATTGTCCTGGGTCAGGACATAGACATTGCCGTTCGCGATGGTCGGCGACCCACGCAGCGGGCCGCTGGGCTTGGCGCGCCACAGCACCTTGCCGTCGGCGGCGTTGGCCGCGATCACGTCGCCCAGACCGTCGGACGCGAAGACCGTGCCGCTGTCATAGCTGGCGCCGCCACCGAAGCGGGCAAGACGGTTCTGGTCGCCCTCGGTGACCGCCGTCGTCCACAGGCGGGCGCCCGTATCGGCATTCATTGCGACAAGATTGCCCTCGACATCGACGACGAACAGCTTGCCCTCGGCGACGACCGGCGGAGCACCCAGCGGATCGCGGGCCGAGCCGCCGTTGATCGACGCTTCCCAAATCCGCTTGGGCTGCTCACCCAGAGCGAGCTGCCCCATCGACTTGGAGGCATTGCCGCCCGGCTGCGACCATTCCGGGTTCGTCTCGGGCGCGGGGAGAAGGACCTGGACGTCGGCGATCGTCTTGTCCGCCTCGACCCCCGTTTCCGAAACCAGGATCGGCACGCGGTTACCGACGGTCGGCGTCTTCTTGGGCGCGCTCTTGAATACCCCGCAGGCGCCCAGCGCCATCAGCGCGGCGAGCGCTGCCGAGGTGCGGAAATGCTTCGTCATTGGGTCTTGGTGTCCTCACTCTGGCCGACCGCGTCGACCCCCAATACGCCGGCCATCTGAACCGCACGTTGCCGCAACGTATCGGGCACATCCTTGTCGCTGGCAATCTGGCCGAACAGACGGCCTGCCTGATCGCGCTTGTTCATCCGCAGATAGGCCACCGCGACCATCTCGCCCGCGCTGCCGAAATAGGCGTTGCCGGGCACCGCCATGCCGCTCAATCGCGAGACGACCGCCTCGGGCTTCAGCGTGTCATATTCGGCCATGGTCTGGCGGATCACCGCCAGATCGCGGAACGGCTGGGCCAGCGACGTGTCGTTGGCGATGGCGGCAAAGCGCGCCGCGGCGCCCTTCATATCGTCGCGCTGGAGCAGGATATCCGCCTGGGTGAACTCGGCGAGGGCGCGGTAAGCGTCGACATCGGTGGTCGACAGCGCCTTCAGCTTTTCGCCCGCCGTCTTGGTGTCGTTCTGACCCAGCGCGTCATAGGCCGCCTGCAACTGCTCGCCATCGACGCCCGCCGCCTGATGCTGGCGGTGCTGCCAATAAAGATAGCCGCCGAACGCGGCGAGCGCGATCACGACCGCCGCGCCGACGATAAGGCCCCAGCGGGTCCAGAAGGTCGTCAGCCTTTCGCGACGCAGTTCGTCGTCGACCTCGCTCAAAAAGGCCTGGCTGGATTGGGGCGTTAGGGCCAAGACGGGCTCCGCTATTCTGGATCAGGGCAAGATAGAAGCCGCGACCTTTAGCGAGGAGCGGCCCCTGTGGGAAGCGGGCTTGGCTTATCCCCCATCGCGCGGCGCATAGACCTGCTCCGGTCCCGGAAAGCGCCGAGTACGGACATCCTCGGCATAGTTGCGCGCCGCCTCGCCGATCCGATCGCCCATCGTCTCGTAACGGCGCACGAAGCGCGCGGTGCGGTCGAACAGGCCGAGCATATCTTCGCCCACCAGCACCTGTCCGTCGCACTCCGCCGAGGCGCCGATCCCGATGGTGGGGCAGGCGATCCGCTTGGTGATCTCGATAGCGATCGGCTCGACCACGCCCTCGATCACCACCGAGAAGGCGCCCGCCTCGGCGATAGCGACCGCATCGGCGATGATCTTCTCCGCCTCTTCGGGCGTACGGCCGCGCGCGCCATAGCCGCCGAGCACGTTCACGGCCTGCGGCGTCAAACCGACATGACCCATGACGGGGATGCCGCGCTCCACCAGGAAGCGCACGGTCGGCGCCATCGCGACGCCACCCTCCAGCTTGACCGCCGCCGCGCCGGTTTCCTTGAGCAGCCAGGCCGCATTCTCGAACGCCTTTTCGAGGCTCGCCTCATAGCTGCCGAAGGGCAGGTCGATCACGACGACCGCATGATAGCTGCCCCGGACGACCGCAGCACCATGCGCCGCCATCATCTGCAACGTGACCGGCACGGTTGAGGGCAGGCCATAGATCACCTGCCCCAGGCTGTCGCCGACCAGCAGCATGTCGCAATGCGGGTCGAGCAGCTGTGCCGACCGCACCGTATAGGCGGTCAGCATGACCAGCGGCGTCTGCCCCTTGGCACGACGGATCGCGGGCACGGTCAACCGCTTCATCGGCGCTGGGGTGGGATTGGCGCGGCTGGTCGCGGTGTCGAGCGTGTAGGTCGTGGACATGCCCATCCCTCTACTCCGCCAAAGCTACACGCTCCACCCCTTTGAGCCGTCAGAAGATTTCGGCGTAAGCCTCGGGCTTGAACCCGGCCGTCAGCGTGCCGTCGCGGTCGAGAACGGGCCGCTTGATGAGCGAGGGCTGCGCCTGCATCAATCGGATCGCCTTGTCGGCATCGATGTCCTGCCGATCGGTCTCGTCGAGCTTGCGAAAGGTCGTACCCGCCCGGTTGAGCAGCCTTTCCCAGCCAACCTGATCGACCCAGCGGCGAAGCGTTGCTTCGTCGATGCCTTCGATCTTGTAGTTGTGGAAACGATATTCGACGCCGCGCTGGTCCAGCCAGACACGGGCCTTCTTCATCGTGTCGCAATTGGGGATGCCGTACAGGGTGATGGTCATGGGCCATTCTCCGATGTCGATTGCTATACGACGCCCCGATAGAAGTTCGGACACGGTGAACCAATTGTTTATCTATCTCGCGCATCTCCAATCCATGCGGACGTCCACAATTCTTACCATCGCCGGGGCGATCATGGTCGGCGCGGTCGTGGGCTTCGGAACAGCGCCCACCCAGCATGGAGGGCCTGGAGATACGACCGCGGCGGTCGTCGACGCATCTCAAGCCATGCTGACCGATGCGGCCGTTACAGCCCATATCAAGCGCCGCCGTGAACCCCAGGCCGGAGACCATTGGGCGGGATGTAACGATGCCCGCGCCGTCGGCACGGCCCCGATCTACCGGGGCGAGCCCGGTTACGACGAGACGATGGACGGCGATGGCGACGGAATTGCCTGCGAACCGCGCCCCGACGCGTGACATACCGACCGCTGGCGGGCCACGCGGGGTAGCGCCTCCCTTCCTGCCCCGCTATTTCGGCAGGATGCAGGACCACCCCTTCTACGCGCTCCACACCCATGGCCTGATCCGCGTCGCCGCTGCGACGCCCACCGCTTCGGTGGGGGATGCCCAGGCCAATGCGCAGGCCATGCTCGATCTGGCGCGCAAGGCGGATGATGACGGGGTCGACCTGATCGTCTTTCCCGAATTGTCGCTGACGTCCTACGCGATCGACGATCTGCATTTGCAGGGGGCGATGCACGCGGCCACGCTGGCGGCCTTGGGTGAGATGGTGGATGCCAGCGCGGCGCTGTCGCCGGTCCTGCTGGTCGGCGCGGCGCTGCCCCGCAACGGGCGGCTATACAATTGCGCGGTCGTCATCGCGCGGGGGCGGATCCTGGGCGTAGTGCCCAAGACCTTCCTGCCCAATTACCGTGAATATTACGAAAAACGCTGGTTTGCGAGCGGCGCGGGCCTGACGGGCCTAACCGTCGAACTGGACGGACAGAGCGTGCCCTTCGGCACCGACCTGATCTTCGCCGCCGAGGACGTGCCGGGCTTCGTCATCCATGCCGAGATTTGCGAGGATTACTGGGCACCCACCCCGCCCTCGACGCTGGGCGCGCTCGCCGGGGCGACGATCTGCTGCAATCTGTCGGCGTCGAACATCGTCATCGGAAAGGCACGCGACCGGGCGATGCTCGCCGCCGCTCAATCGGCGCGTGCGACTTGCGCCTATGTCTATTCGGCCGCCGGGATCGGCGAGAGCACGACCGACCTGTCCTGGGACGGCCAGGGCCTGATCCATGAGCTGGGCGAGACGATTGCCGAATCCGGCCGCTTCCTGCGCGAGCCCGCGCTGACCGTCGCCGATATCGATGTCGAGCGTATCATGCAGGAACGGATGCGCTTCGGCACCTTCAACGATGCCGCCATCTATTCGGGCCATCCCGAACAACGTTTCCGCCGGATCGGCTTCGTGCACGGTGCCGAGGTCAGCGACCACGGCCTGCGCCGCCCCGTCCACCGCTTCCCCTTCGTGCCTGATGATCCCGCCCGGCGCGATGCGGACTGCTACGAAGCCTATAACATCCAGGTCGAAGCGCTGGCGAAGCGGCTCGAGGCCAGCCGCGCGGAGACCTTGGTCATTGGCGTATCGGGCGGGCTCGATTCCACCCATGCGCTGATCGTCGCGGCGAAGGCGACCGACCGGCTGGGCTGGCCGCGCGAGCGTATCCTGGCCTTCACCATGCCGGGCTTCGCCACGGGTGAAGGCACGAAGGCCCATGCCTGGGCGCTGATGCGCTCGCTGGGCGTTTCGGCGGAGGAGATCGACATCCGGCCCGCCGCGCACCAGTTGCTGGAGGATATGGGGCATCCCTTCGCACGGGGGGAGCCGGTTCATGACGTGACGTTCGAGAATGTGCAGGCGGGCCTGCGCACGGACTATCTGTTCCGCCTGGCCAACCAGCGCGGCGGCATCGTGCTGGGTACGGGTGACCTGTCGGAACTGGCGCTGGGCTGGTGCACCTATGGCGTGGGCGACCAGATGAGCCATTATGCGGTCAATGCGGGCGTGCCCAAGACCCTGATCCAGTTCCTGATCCGCTGGTGCATCCGCACCGGCCAATATGACGACGCGACCAATCAGGTGCTCGCCGCGATCCTGGCGCAGGAAATCTCGCCTGAACTGGTTCCCGCCGATGCCAGCGGCGCGATGCAGTCGACCGAAGCGATGATCGGCCCCTACGCGCTCAACGATTTCTTCGCGCATTACGTCATCCGCTATGGCCTGAAGCCGTCGAAGATCGCATTCCTGGCCTGGCACGCCTGGCATGATGCCGGAGCGGGCGGCTGGCCCGAGGATCTGCCGCAGGACGCGCGGGTCGCCTATGACCTGCCGACGATCCGGCACTGGCTGGAGCGTTTCCTGACCCGCTTCTTTCAGACCAGTCAGTTCAAGCGATCCGCCCTGCCCAACGGCCCCAAGGTATCGGCGGGCGGCGCGCTTTCCCCACGCGGGGACTGGCGGGCACCGTC
>DXIH01000007.1 GCA_019112965.1 Candidatus Sphingomonas excrementigallinarum
GCCTTCGACTTCGCTCAGGCTGAACGGAGTGAATGGCTGTGGCCCATAATCCCAACCCCCGTTCAGCCTTAGCGAAGTCGAAGGCTCGAGCATGATGACATGAGATTAACTCACCCCTCCCCTTCAGGGGAGGGGCCGGGGGTGGGGCGCCTCCGCAAGCATGCTGCCCGTGGCGAGGCCCCACCCCAACCCCTCCCCTGAAGGGGAGGGGCTCGCCTTGGTTCAACGCAACGTCATCACGGTCTAAACGAAACCCTCACCCCATCTCCGCCGCCTGGGTCGTCCAGCCCAGCCGGGGAATCGTGATCGAGCGCTTGCCCGTCAGGTCTGTCCGGCACACGAACAGATCGCGGCTCTCGATATAGGCGATCAGGCGCTTCACCCGGCCCAGCGAACTGGTGCCGTAGGTCTCCGCGATCTTGGTATCCGGTGGGCAGGGCAGGCCCTCCCGCGCCGCGCGTGCGACCAGCAGGAACGCGCCCAGCATGTCGTCGGGCAGCATTGCGGCCAGCGCCAGCGCCTCCTGCCAGTCGGGGTCGTTGACGTCAAAAATCCCCGCCCGCGCGCAGGATAGCCGCCGGGCGAAACCGTTCAGGTCGAGCGGCGGCCGGGCCAGCCCCGCCATCCGGCAGCGCACCTGGAAATCCTGGAACAGGACCGAGGCGGGGCGGAAGGTCGATTCGGGATCCTCGACGATCGCGCGGAGCACCTGTTCGTAGATCGCCTCGACCTCGCCCTCATCCATCTCCGGCGGGGGCGGCGCGGCGGTGGTAGGCAGGGGCGGGCGGCCGAGATCGGCCATCAGTTCCTCGGCGGGCACTCGGCGCGGGCGCGGGTCGAAGGTCATGGGCAGGGTCGGCGCTTCCTCGACTGGCGCGAAGAGCAGTTCCTGCAAGTCCGGCGGCGGCGCGTCGGGCAGGGGGGTCAGCTTGGGGCTGCCCGACCGGGCCGAGGTCTCGACTGCGCCGATCTTCACCGTGATCGGCCGCCGCGATACGGCAGGCCCCAGCGCCAGGAAGGTGCCGCGCGCCAGATCGCGGATCGAGTCGGCCTGCCGCCGCTCCATGCCGAGCAGATCGGCCGCGCGCGCCATGTCGATGTCGAGGAAGGTGCGGCCCATCAGGAAGTTGGACGCCTCCGCCGCAACGTTCTTGGCCAGCTTGGCGAGTCGCTGGGTCGCGATCACGCCCGCCAGCCCGCGCTTGCGGCCGCGACACATCAGGTTGGTCATGGCGGACAGCGAGGCGCGACGAACCTCCTCGGTCACTTCGCCGCCGGTGGTGGGCGCGAACAGCTGGGCTTCGTCCACCACGACCAATGCGGGATACCAATGCTCGCGCGGCGCGTCGAACAGCGCGTTGAGGAAGGTCGCGGCGCAGCGCATCTGCCCCTCGATCTCCAGCCCTTCGAGGCTGAGCACCACCGAGGCGCGATGTTCGCGAATCCGGGTGGCAAAGCGGCCGACCTCACGCTCGGCATAGTCGCCCGCCTCGATCACGACATGGCCATACGCCTTGGACAGGGTGACGAAATCGCCCTCGGGATCGATGACGACCTGTTGCACCTGGCCCGCCGATTTCTCCAGCAGGCGGCGCAGCAGATGCGACTTTCCCGACCCCGAATTGCCCTGCACCAGCAGGCGGGTCGCCAGCAGTTCCTCAAGATCGATCGGCACCGACGAGCCGCGCTCGTCGGTTCCCATATCCACGCGTACCGTCATGACTCTGGCGTTTGGCCGATCAACGCCCCAAGGAGCAAGGCATTTGATTCCTCCAGCGGAGCCCTTTGCCCATGGCCCTGACGACCGCCGCCGAAATCGCCCGCCGCACGCTGGGCAAGCCCGCACATGAGCTGGACGAGGAAGAAGCCCAGGTCATCGCCGATATCGAGTCGGGCCAGCTCAGCGCGCGCGATGCCGCCGATATCGCCGACGAAACCTCGACCTGGGGCGAGAGGCTGGCTGACCGGGTGGCGGCGGTCGGGGGAAGCTGGGGCTTCATCATCACCTTTTCGGTGATCCTGCTGGGCTGGATGCTGCTCAACTCGGACGTGCTCAGCCATTTCGGCATGGCGTTCGATCCCTACCCTTACATCTTCCTGAACCTGATGCTCTCCACGCTGGCGGCGATCCAGGCGCCGGTCATCATGATGAGCCAGAACAGGCAATCGGCCAAGGACCGGCTGGCCGCCAGCCTCGACTATCGCACCAATTTGCGCGCCGAGATCGACATATTGCGGCTGCATCACAAGCTGGACAATGCCGTCACCGAACGGCTCGACAGCCTGGAGGCGAAGATCGACGGGTTGGCAAAGGCCCTTGGGCAGTCGTAAGGAGCCCGATCATCTCAAGAGGCACCGATGGCAGGCCACAGCAAATTCAAGAACATCATGCACCGCAAGGGCGCGCAGGATAAGAAGCGCTCGGCAGCATTTTCCAAGCTCTCGCGCGAAATCACCGTCGCGGCGAAGATGGGCACGCCCGACCCGGACATGAACCCGCGTCTGCGCGCCGCCGTCAACGCGGCCAAGGCGGCCTCGATGCCCAAGGACAATATCGCCCGCGCGATCGACAAGGCATCGCGCGGCGACGGCGAGAATTACGAGGAAATCCGCTACGAGGGCTTCGGCCCCGGCGGCGTCAGCCTCATCATCGAGGCGCTGACCGACAATCGCAACCGCACCGCGACGAACGTGCGCACCGCGGTGTCGAAGAATGGCGGCAACCTCGGCACCGCCGGTTCGGTCAGCCACGGCTTCGACCGGATGGGCCTCATCAACTATCCCGCGAGCGCCGGTAACGCCGAAAAGGTGTTCGAGGCGGCGCTGGAAGCCGGGGCCGAGGACGTGACCTCCACCGAGGACGGCCACGAAATCTGGACCGCGCAGGCCGACTTGCACGAAGTCGCCAAGGCGCTGGAGCCCGTGCTGGGCGAGGCGGAGGGCGCCAAGCTCGCCTGGCGGCCGCAGACCATGGTGTCGGTCGACGAAGCGGCGGCGGCGACGCTGTTCAAGCTGATCGACACGCTGGACGATGACGACGACGTCCAGACCGTCTGGGGCAATTACGAAGTCTCCGACGAAGTGATGGAAAAGCTCGGCTAAACCCCATTCCTCCCCAAGCCCGGCTTGGGGAGGGGGACCGCGCGGCAAGGCCGCGTGGTGGAGGGGCAGGCAACGTCAAAACCCTTCCGAAAGCGCGCAATGACCCTACCCCCCGCGATCATCCTCGGCCTTGACCCCGGTCTCGGCACCACCGGCTGGGGGGTGATCGCGGTGGAGGGCAACCGGCTGCGCCATGTCGCCAACGGCCAGATCAAGACCGAGCCGTCGATGGTGCTGCCGCGCCGCCTCGCGAATTTGCACGCCGCGCTCTACGACGTGATCCGCCAGCAACAGCCCGACGGCGCGGCGGTCGAGGAGGTGCTGGGCAACAGCAACGCGCAGTCGACGCTGAAGCTGGGCCAGGCGCGCGGCATAGTCCTGCTCGCGGCGGCGCAGGCCGGGCTGATCGTCGGCGAATATCATCCCAGCATCGTCAAGAAGGCGACCGTCGGCACCGGCGGGGCGGACAAGAAGCAGGTGCAGGCGATGGTGGGCCATTTGCTTCCCGGCGTGAAGCTGAGCGGCCCGGACGCGGCGGATGCGCTGGCGGTGGCGATTACGCATGCGCATCACTTGGCGAGTGCAAGGGCGATGCAGCGGCGGGTGGGGGCGGTTTAGGGCTGCGGTCTGGCTTGTGGCTGGCCCTCCCCCATCCCCTCCCGCTTGCGGGAGGGGTGTGCCAAGTTCGACGCGCAGGAACATCTCGAGATAGTGCTTGCGGACAGCCAAGTAGCACGCCCCTCCCGCAGGCGAGTTTCAGGTCGGTCATGCCCCTCGGCATGACCTAAACGATGCGGGGCATCGTTTACCTGAAACTGGGATGGGGGAGGGCTCGCCACAAGCAACGCCGCCAACGATAACCCTCGTGACGTCCACCCCCTTTTGTTCTAACCCATCCGCATGATCGCGCATCTCAAGGGACGTTTGGACTCCACCGGCATCGACCATGCGGTGATCGATGTGGGCGGCGTGGGCTATCTGGTCGGCGCGTCCGCCCGCACCTTGTCGTCCATCGGCCCGGTGGGCGAGGCGGCGATGCTGCATACCGAGATGCTGGTATCCGAGGATTCGATCCGGCTGGTCGGTTTCGCCAGCGCCGACGAGCGCGACTGGTTCCGGTTGCTCACGGGCGTGCAGGGCGTGGGCTCGCGCGTGGCGCTGGCCATCCTGTCGGCGCTGGAGCCCGCCGACCTGATGCGGGCGATCGCCAGCGGCGACAAGGCGATGGTCGCACGCGCCAATGGCGTCGGTCCCAAGCTCGCCCAGCGGATCGTGATGGAGTTGAAGGACAAGGTCGGCGGCATCGTCCTGGCCCCCGGATCGGGCGGCGGGGTCGCAGCATCGGCCGGGGCAGGCGCGGATGCGGTGTCGGCGCTGCTCAACCTGGGCTTCCGCCCGGCCGAGGCCAATACGGCGGTCGCGGCGGCGGAAGAGGAGTTGGGTGCGGGGGCGACGCTGGATGCGCTGGTGCGGTTGGCGCTGCGGAAGGCGGCGAAGTAAGGGGCGTGGGCTTCGACTTCGCTCAGCCTGAACGGATGTTTTGGGCCAGGACCGAGTACAGCAGCCGTTCGGGCTGCGCGAAGTCGAAGCTAAAGGGACTCCGCTAGCCCAGCAGCCCCGGCGGAACCTCCCCGGCGAAATGCGCCTCCAGGTTCGCCACCACCATATCCGCCATCGCCGCGCGCGCCTCGCGCGTCGCGCTCCCCTGATGCGGGGCGAGCACGACATGGTTCATCCGGCGCAGCGCGAAGGGCACGTCGGGCTCCTCGGCGAACACGTCCAGCCCCGCGCCCGCAATTCCATGCGACTCCAGCGCGGCGATCAGCGCGTCCTCATCGACCAGGCTGCCGCGCGCGATATTGACCAACACCCCCTCGGGGCCCAGCCGTTCGAGCATCCCGGCATCCACCACCCCGCGCGTCTCCGCGCCACCGGGGGCGGCGAGGAACAGCACGTCGCTCTCCGCCGCCAGCGTCGCCAGATCGGGGACGAAGCGCCACGGCACAGATTTTTCCGACCGCGCGGTATAGGCGATCTCGCCGCCGAACGGCGCGGCGCGGGCGGCGATCGCCTGTCCGATCCGCCCCAGTCCGAAAATGCCGATCCGCCGCCCGCTCGCTCGGCGGCCGAGCGGCACCGTCCAGTTGCCCATGCGCAGCGCCCGGTCGTTGGCGGCGATCCGTCGGTCGACCGCCAGCCAAAGTGCGATGGCCTGATCCGCGACATCCTCGGTCAGGATGTCGGGCGTGATCGCGATACGGATGCCGCGCGCGGCGGCCGCGGCGCGGTCGATCCCGTCATGGCCGACGCCGTGCACCGCGATGATCTCGAGCTCGGGCAGCCGGTCGAGCAGCGCGGCATCGACCGTCATCATGCCACCGCCGACGATCGCACGGGTGGTCGGCGGCGGCGTGTCGCGGTGGAGCGTGAAGCGCTCGGCAAGCGCGATATCCAGTGCGGGCGGAACGGCGGTGGCGAGGAAGAGATCGTGCGGCATGGGGCTCAGCATAGGCCGATTTCCCGCGCGAGTCCGCTACCCGCATCAAGTCCCCGCGACGCCAGGGCTGGCGTGCCGTCCGGTCGCTGCTATGTTCGTGCAATGTTCACGCTGATGCTCGACAGCCATGCCCCCCAGCCGCTAGGGCTTGCCGCGTGACCGACCAAGACCGCCTGTTATCCGCCAGCCGCCGTCCCGAGGATGTCGACGCCGCGCTTCGCCCCAAGAGCCTGGACGAGTTCGTCGGCCAGCAGGCGGCGCGTGATAACCTGCGCGTGTTCATCCAGGCGGCGCGCGGGCGCGGCGATGCGCTCGACCATGTGCTGTTCTTCGGGCCGCCGGGCCTCGGCAAGACGACGCTGGCGCAGATCATCGCGCGCGAGATGGGGGTAGGCTTTCGTGCGACCTCCGGCCCGGTCATCGCCAAGTCGGGCGACCTCGCCGCGCTGCTGACCAATTTGGAGGACGGCGACGTCCTGTTCATCGACGAAATCCACCGCCTGCAACCGGCGGTCGAGGAAGTGCTCTACCCGGCGATGGAGGACCGCGTCCTCGACCTGATGATCGGCGAGGGACCGTCGGCACGCTCGGTGCGGATCGACCTGCCGCGCTTTACGCTGGTGGGGGCGACGACGCGGCAGGGGTTGCTGACCACGCCGTTGCGCGATCGCTTCGGCATTCCGGTGCGCCTGCAATTCTACACAGTCGAGGAACTGACCCGCGTCGTCACCCGCGCCGCGCGGCTGCTCGACCTGCCGATCGCCGAGGACGGTGCGGTCGAGGTCGCGCGCCGTTCGCGCGGTACGCCGCGTATCGCCGGGCGGCTGCTGCGCCGCGTCCGCGACTTCGCCAGCGTGGCGGGGCATGAGATCGTCCACGCCGCCGCCGCCGATCAGGCGCTCAACCGGCTGGAGGTCGATGCGTTGGGGCTGGACGCGATGGACCGGCGCTACCTGACGATGATCGCCGACGTCTATCGCGGCGGCCCGGTGGGGGTGGAGACGCTGGCCGCCGGGCTCTCCGAGCCGCGCGATACGATCGAGGAGGTGATCGAGCCCTTCCTGATCCAGCTGGGCCTGCTTGCCCGCACCGCGCGCGGGCGTATCCTCAATCCGGGCGGATGGAAGCATCTGGGTCTCAACCCGCCGATCGGGTCGCAGGATGGGCTGTTTGACGCCTGAAGGGTGGGCGTCACACATCGCCCACTTTGCATCTCACGTCCGTTCAGCCTGAGCGAAGTCGAAGGCCAAGCGGACCCGGCAGCCCAATAGATCGGTCCATCACCCACCGGAAATTCCGTGGCCTTCGACTTCGCTCAGGCTGAACGGAGGTCTGGGTCGGAGGCGCCTCCAAAATGGACCCCCGCCGGTCGGAAGACCGATAGGGGCCAGGTGGGTATCTCTTTCTGCTGCGTTCGGCCCGGCATCTCCGCACGGCGGTGATCGCTTCCCCGCAACTCCATGATTTGCCACGCGAAAGCGCGAGAGACATGGGATTGAGGATGATCGAACCGCCCGGAGAGGCAAGGCCGAGCCGGGGTAAAGAACCCCCCTGGCTTCGGTTGCGAAGAACCGGCGATCATTTTTCCGCACGGCATTGCGCATAGTATTACCCCGATAATACACTTGAACCCGGCGGCCATCCCCTCCACACTAGAGACGCGTATTTGGAGAGTTTGAACGATGGCCACGACCGCCGATACCGTGACCCAGGAAAAGGGGCTGACGCTGACGCCGCCCGATCCCGTGCCGACGGTGGCGCCCGCCCAGGCCGCCGGGCTGGTCCCGGTCGACGACAAGACGCGCAGCCAGCTGGAGCAGAAGGTCGACGGCTTCGTCGCCGAGCTGATCGCGCAGGACGTCAACAGCCCCGAATTCGGCCGCCGCGTCGATGCGATCACCGCCATGGGGCAGAAGGAAATCCGCGAGGCGGCCAGCCAGTCGAACCGCTTCCTCGATCGCCCGGTCAAGGCGATGGACGGCGAGACGGGGGTGGGCAAGGACCTGACCGAACTGCGCCGCGTCGTCGAGAGCCTCGATCCCGGCCGTCAGGGCAATCTCTCCGCCCCGCGCAAGCTGCTCGGCATCCTGCCCTTCGGCAACAAGATGCGCGACTATTTCGACGGCTATCGCTCGTCGCAGACGCATATCGCGGCGATCCTGAAGAGCCTGTCCTCGGGCCGCGACGAACTGCTGATGGACAATGCCGCCATCGACACCGAGCGCGCGAACCTTTGGTCGGCGATGGGGCGGCTGGAGCAGATGATTCATCTGTCCAAGACGATGGACGCCAAGCTTGAGGATACCGCGAACGAGCTGGATCACAGTGATCCCGCCAAGGCCAAGGCGGTTCGCGAGACCGCGCTCTTCTACACCCGCCAGCGCACCCAGGACCTGCTGACCCAGATGGCGGTAACGGTGCAGGGCTATCTGGCGCTCGATCTGGTCAAGAAGAACAATGTCGAGCTGGTGAAGGGCGTCGACCGCGCCTCGACCACCACCGTCTCGGCGCTGCGCACCGCGGTCACCGTGGCGCAGGCGCTGGCGAACCAGAAGCTGGTGCTCGACCAGATCACCGCGCTCAACACCACGACCGCCAACATCATCGATTCGACCGGCAAGCTGCTGCGCAGCCAGACCGCGCAGATCCACGAGCAGGCGGCGGCCTCGACCATCCCGCTGGAGACGCTGCAACGCGCCTTCCAGAATATCTATGACACGATGGACGCGATCGACAGCTTCAAGCTGAAGGCGCTCGATTCGATGAAGACCACGGTCACGACGCTGGGCAACGAGGTCGAGAAGTCGAAGGGCTATATCGCCCGGGCCGAGGGGGCGCAGAACCCGCAGCTGACCAGCGGGTCGGCCGCGTCGTCGTTCAAGCTGGAGGCGCTGTAAGCCCGTGACGACTCCCCGCTCGAGTGAGGTCGATGCCCAGATCGAGCGTGCGCGCGAAACCATGGCGCGCATCTCGCAGGATTATCGGGGCCAGGCCCAACAGACCGTCAAGCGGGTGCGGCGACGCGCGCGGTCGGCGATGCAGCGGGTCATCCTGATCGCCATCGCCAATGCGGTCATCCTGATCGCGGCCATGGTGACGGGGCTGATCCTGCCCGGCGGGATCGGCATTTTTGGCGCGCTGGCAGCGATGATGCTGATGCTGGCCGCAACGCTGGCCATCGCGCTTGCCCCCGCCGCCCGCGCGCCGAGCCCGGCCAAGCTGGCGCAGGTCGATATCAAGGCGCTGCCCGCCCAGACCGAACGCTGGCTGGAGGCGCAGCGGCCCCTGCTGCCCGCGCCCGCCGTGCAACTGGTAGACCGGATCGGGCGGCGGCTCGACACGCTGTCGCCGCAATTGGCCGCCGTCGACAACGATACCGCTGAGGCGATGGAGGTCCGCCGCCTGATCGGCGAGCAGCTTCCCGCTTTCCTGCGCGATTACGAACGCGTGCCCGAGCCGCTTCGCCGGGTCGAGCGCAACGGACGGACGCCGGACGCCCAGCTGGTCGACGGCCTCAAGCTGATCGAACAGGAGATCGGCGACATGACCCAGCGACTGGCCCAGGCCGATCTCGACAGCCTGTCGACGCGCGGGCGATTTCTGGAAATGAAATATCGCGAGGAAAGGGCGGAATAGGTCGCCCCGCTCGCCAACATTGCCACTTCGGGGCACGCTGTCTTTCTACGACCACCCCGGCGAAGGCCGGGGTCCAGTTGCTTTGCGATTGACGGCACGGGCACGCCCTAACGGCAAAACCCTTCCCGACTGGACCCCGGCCTTCGCCGGGGTGGAGCGGGAATTAAGTCTTTAACCCCCACACATGAAAAGAGGCTGCCGGGACGTCGTCGCGACGGCCCCGGCAACCCCTAAACATGGTCAGCGGCCGGAGAGCTCCAGCCCGGGAGACCATGCGGGCCTCAAGACATCAGGCGCGACCGTTGATTGGGGGAAGATACCCCCCGAACCGCACCCATCGATGTCAGAGACCGGCCCCCCGAACGAACTGAACCGACCCCCTTGCTGAACCATGAGACATCGGATCACCTCCTTTCGCTAGTTAAAGCCAATGCGCCCTTTCAAAGTGCGCATGGTCAATGTGCGTAGGCGAAAGCCAATAAACAAGACTTGTAATGCAGCGATGTTTGGCCGAGCATCCTGCGCCCGCCAAATCGCGGGACTCAGCCCCGGCAATCCTCGATCACGCGTCCGATCTCCGCATAGGCGGGGATGACCAGCGGCACTTGTCCGCCCTGCTCGATGGTGAATCGTCCCCGGCTGAACGCCATGGCGTCGAGCAGCGAATCGCCGACCGGCAGCGACAGTTCGGCGCCGCCGGCCACCGCATGGGCGGTCAGGCTGCGCGTGGTGCTGGACGTGCGGATCGTGACCGTGCCCGGAACCGAGGCGGGGCGGCCGAGGCGAATCTGGCGGGTGCGGGGATCGCAGGCGAGGGTCAGGCGGGTGACGCCGCTGGTGCCGAACACCGCGATCGAGCCCTGCGGGTTGCGCTGATACCGCCAGTCTCCCGCCGTCAGCGGCCAGTCGCGCCAGTCATTTCCCAGCACCGGGCGCGGCGCAGGCGGGGCGGGGCGGGGGGCCTGGCGCACCGGGGCAGCGGTCTCGGGACGTGGAGCAGCGGGAATACAGCCCGACAGGGCGGCGGCCCCGGCAAGCGGGGCGAGGGAAGCAAGGGACAGGCGACGCATCGGCGCCAGCCTATGCGGGAGGGGTCATGGATGCTCAACCCCGCGCTGCGACGGAACGTGCCGATGGGGCGGGCATCGGAACCGATATCGGAACCCGGCCTCGCTCCGGCGGTTCATCCGGCTAAACGGAGGTTAATATGGCCGAACACGACACGCCCACCCTGATCCTGGTCCAGTCCACCGTCTCGGGGACGCTGAAGCTCGAAAGTCGCGACGGCGATGCCATCGGCAGCGTCTATGCCTTCATGGTCCACAAGCGTTCGGGCCGCGCGACCCATGCCGTGCTGGCGCTGGGCGGGTTCCTGGGCATGGGCAAGAGCTTCTACCCGGTGCCGTTCAGCCTGCTCCAGTTCGATCCGGTGGGCGACCAGTATGTCATCACCGTCGACCGCCGCCTGCTGGAGGGCGGGCCGAGCTGGTCCAACAATGCGCCGGTGTTCGATCAGGCTTATGCCGATCGCGTCGCGGGCTATTATGGGGTGGGGACGGAGAATCTGGATTTGGGGTGAGGTTTTCCGCGGTAGCCTTTGGGGCGTTCCCTCCCCCATCCCCTCCCGCTTGCGGGAGGGGCGTGCCCGTGGAAGCGGTAGGAAATCCTCAGACGTAGGGCTTTGACGCTCACCAAGTCACGCACCCCTCCCGCAGGCGGGAGGGGATGGGGGAGGGCAAAGGCCAAACAGCCCGAACCCCTTAATTCGCCTTCCGCCCACTCGCAAACTTCTTGCTCTTCCCGAACCGCGTCTTGCGCGTCCCCGGCTTGCCCTCGTTGGACCGGCCCATGATCGGCGCCTTCTGCTCATGCACAGGCAGACCCAGTTCTTCATTCTCCAACTGCCGGATTTCATCGCGCAACCGGCCCGCCTCCTCGAATTCGAGGTCGGCGGCGGCCTTGCGCATCTTCTTCTCAAGTTCCTCGATATAGGCGCGCAAGTTATGGCCGACCATGTGCGGACGGTCCTCGTCGATCGGCACCGTCACCTGATCTCCGCTCGCCACATGCGCGATGATGTCGCCGATCTGGCGGCGGATCGTCTGCGGGGTGATGCCGTGTTCGGTGTTGTACGCCATCTGCTTCTCGCGACGCCGCGACGTTTCCAGCATGGCGCGCTCCATCGATCCGGTGATCCGGTCGGCATAGAGGATCACGCGACCATCGACGTTGCGAGCCGCACGCCCGATCGTCTGGATCAGCGAAGTTTCGGAGCGCAGGAAGCCTTCCTTGTCCGCATCCAGGATCGCGACCAGCCCGCATTCGGGAATGTCCAATCCCTCGCGCAGCAGGTTGATGCCGATCAGCACGTCATAAACGCCTAAGCGAAGGTCGCGGATCAGCTCGATACGCTCCAGCGTCTCGACATCGGAGTGCATGTAGCGGACCTTGATCCCCGCCTCGTGCATATATTCGGTCAGGTCCTCCGCCATCCGCTTGGTCAGCGTCGTGACGAGGGTGCGGTAGCCGAGCTCGGTCGTCTTGCGCGCCTCGATGATCAGGTCCTGCACCTGTTCCTCGACCGGCTTGATCTCGACGGGCGGGTCGATCAGCCCGGTGGGGCGGATGACCTGTTCTACGAAGACGCCGCCGGTCTGCTCCATTTCCCAGTTGCCGGGCGTGGCCGAGACGCTGACCGTCTGCGGGCGCATCGCGTCCCACTCGTTGAAGCGCAGCGGCCGGTTGTCGATCGCCGAGGGCAGGCGGAAGCCATATTCGGCCAGCGTGATCTTGCGCCGATGGTCGCCGCGCGACATGCCGTTGATCTGGCCGATGGTGACATGGCTCTCATCGACGAACAGCACCGCGTTTTCGGGCAGATATTCGAACAGCGTGGGCGGCGGCTCGCCGGGCAGGCGGCCGGTCAGGAAGCGGCTGTAATTTTCGATGCCATTGCAGCTGCCGGTGGCGGCGATCATCTCCAGGTCGAAGTTGGTGCGCTGCTCCAGCCGCTGGCGCTCCAGCAGCTTGCCTTCGATCTCCAATTCCTTCAGCCGCTCGGTCAGCTCGAATTTGATCGCCTCGACCGCCTGTTTCATCGTCGGGCCGGGGGTCACATAGTGGCTGTTGGCATAGATGCGCACCGAGTTGAGGCTGGCGACCTTCTTGCCGGTCAGCGGGTCGAACTCGACAATCTCCTCGATCTCGTCGCCGAAGAAGGAGACGCGCCAGGCCGAATCCTCATAGTGCGACGGGAAGATTTCCAGATTGTCGCCGCGCACCCGGAAATTGCCGCGCATGAAGGCGGCGTCGTTGCGCTTGTATTGGAGCGCGACGAGCTTGCGGATGATCTCGCGCTGGTCGACGCTCTGGCCCTTTTTCAGGTCGAAGATCATCGCCGAATAGGTTTCGACCGAGCCGATACCGTAGAGGCACGATACCGACGCGACGATGATGACGTCATCGCGTTCCAGCAGCGCCCGCGTCGCCGAGTGGCGCATCCGGTCGATCGACTCGTTGATCGAGCTTTCCTTCTCGATATAGGTGTCCGACCGAGGAACATAGGCCTCTGGCTGATAATAGTCGTAATAGCTGACGAAATATTCGACCGCGTTGTTGGGGAAGAAGTTCTTGAATTCCCCATAGAGCTGCGCCGCCAGGATCTTGTTTGGCGCAAGGATCAACGCGGGGCGCTGCAATTCCTCGATCACCTTGGCCATGGTGAAGGTCTTGCCGGAGCCCGTGACGCCCAGCAGCACCTGATCCTTGTCGCCCGCGCGGGCGGCCGCCGTCAGTTCCTTGATCGCAGCGGGCTGGTCGCCGCTGGCAGTATATTCGGTAACGAGTTCGAAGCGCTTGCCACCTTCGGCCTTTTCGGGGCGCGACGGGCGGTGGGGGATGAAGCTGACCCCGGTTTCGGGCTCGTCGAGGGTGGTGCGGATCTGGATCGCCATGGAGGTGAATATGGGTGCGGTTGCGCTTTTGTTCCAGTGGCCGCGATGTTTGGGCGTGATGAGGGTTGGGCGTGGGCTTCGACTTCGCTCAGCCTGAACGGGTTGTTGTATCCAGCCCCATTCCTCACCTCCGTTCAGCCTTAGCGCAGTCGAAGGCTACGCCCTCCCTCTATCGCAACGCCCGAACCTGCGGCGTATCAAGACAGGCCCGCATCGCCGCATCGCTGGTCCGTACCGCGCCCGCAGCCTGAAAAGGCGCGACCTCCACCGGCTCACCCAACCGAACCGGCGCAAACCGCCCCGGCGCGCCCGAACACCGCATCGCGGCACTCAGCAGCTTGGGTGGCGTGTCATAACCCTCGTAGGACAGCCGGAACGTGCCCCAATGGATGGGGATCGCCGTGGACGCCCCCAACCGCTCGAAAATCTGCACGGCTTGCGGCGGGCCGACATGGCTGCCCGCCGCCATCTGGCCCGGCATGAAGCGGAACGCCCCGATCGGCAGCAGCGCGAGCCGCACCGGGCCCAGCTTGGCCGCTTCCTCGGGCCAGCGCCCGTCACCCATGCCGGTATCGCCCGCGAAGAAGATATTGCCGCCGGGTAAGCGCACCACGAAGCTGGACCATAGCGCGCGGTTGCGGTCGGCGAACCAGCGGCTGCCCCAATGGTGGTTTCGCGTGACGGCGACGGAGACGCCGGGCCGGATCACCCTCTCCCGGCCCCAATCCAGCGCGGTGGCGGGTACGCCGACCTGGCCGATCACGCTGTCATTGCCCAGGCTGGTGACGATCAGCGGCCGGTCGCGCGCCCACAGCTTTTTGAGCGTCGCCTGATCGAGATGGTCGTAATGATTGTGGCTGATGAGGATCAGGTCGATCCGGGGCAGATCGTCCAGTGCCACGCCAGGCCGTGCCACCCGCTTCGGGCCGAAACCGAACGGCCCCGCACGCTCGGCATATATGGGGTCGGTCAGGATGTTCAGCCCCTGAGTCTGGACCAGCACGGTCGCATGGCCGATCCAGGTGGCGACCATGCGCTGTCCGTCGACGCGGGCTACGGGCTTGGAGGGCTGGACCGCGACCGTCTCGGGCCAGACGGGGCGGCCGTCATCGCCGGTCAGTTGCCGCCACAGGAAACCGCCGCGTCCGCCGCGGGTCGGCATCCGCAAGGTGTCGGCATCGCCATCGGGGTTGAAGAAGCGCGCGCCATCATAATGGCCGCTCTCCGGCCCCTCATAGTAGATCCGGTCGAGATAATGCGGCACGATCGTCGCGGTCAGGCCGACGATAATCAGGATCAAGGCCAGTCCCTTGGCGATCCACCGTACGATCGTCATGAGGAAGCCCGGTTGGAAAAGCGCATCGCAAAGCTCCTGACGGTCAGTATCGACCGCGCGCGATGCGGGCCTGCCAGAGCATAAGAAGCGGCACGACGCCCAGTTCCATCACCAGCCCCAGCTGGTGTCCGGTGGATGGCGCGCCGACCGTCATCCAGGACAGCAGCCGCGCCAGCCCGCCCGCTGCCACCAGCAGGCCGAGCAGGCGGAACCGTGCGCCCTTGCGCTCGATACCGGGCACGCAGGTCGTGAAGGCAAGGCCGAGGGCAAAGAAAATGCCGGAGACGTATCGGAACTGGCTGTCCAGATCGGCCGGGACCACCGGCGCATGGCCCAGCCAGCCGGGGCCGCGCACGATGCTGATCCCGCCGATGGCGAGCGGCACGAGGCAGGCGATGGCGACGACCAGCTGCAAGGCGCGGCGCTCGGTGGGCGTGGCGCTCAATCCAGGATTTCCTTGCGGACATGGATGGCGCGCAGCGAGATGCGCACCTCGATCATGAAGGCGATGAGGCACATCGTCAGCAGGCACACCGACAGGATGAAGGCGAGTGCGATCCAGGTGCCGATATGGAATTTGCCGATATTGGCGATGAACAGCACCGCGATGACGATGCACGCCATCACCGCGCTCGACACCGCCAGGAACAAGGCGGCGTTGATGATCGACATGCGTCGGTCGAGCAGCCGCAATTCCCATTTGTGGCGCACCAGCTCGGGCCCGTCATCGACCTTGTGGATCATCATCTCCAGCCCGCGCGCCCGGTCGATCACCCGTGCCAGCCGCCCCGCGAGCACGTTCAGCAACTGACCGATCGCGGCCAGCAGGAAGACGGGGGCCAGCGACAGCTGGATGGTCTGGGCGATGGTGGCGACGGCGGGCAGGGTGGGCATCGTCGGAAATGGTGGCGTGTCACGCCGGGCGGGGCAAGGGGTAAGTGGCGTATGAACATTCCTCCCCTGCAAGGGGAGGTGGCAGGCCGAAGGCCTGACGGAGGGGTGTCACGGGTTGAGAGGAAGAAGGCTCCTCGCGGGCGGTGACACCCCTCCACCATCCTGCGGATGGTCCCCCTCCCCTTGCAGGGGAGGAAAAGAATTGCCTTCACACCGGCGCGGCGTCGGCGCCTGCGCCATAATGGTGCCAGGTGAAGATCGCGAGCGCGCTGCGATGCGGGCGGAACGCCTCGGCCAGTTCGCGGACCAGCTTTTCCGACGGGCGCGATTCATGGCCCAGGATGCGCCCCATCTCGATCTGCACGGCCAGGTCGCCCGCGGGCCATATGTCGGTGCGGCCTTCCGCGAACAATAGATAGACCTCGGCCGACCAGCGGCCGATGCCCTTGACCGCGACCAGCCTGGCGATCGCTTCCTCGTCATCCTGCGGTAGATCGGCCAGGTTCAGGCGGCCGCTGGTCACTTCCTCGGCCAGGCTGCGCAGATAGCCCGCCTTTTGCCGAGAGATGCCAGCGCCGCGCAGTTGCTCGTCGGTGACGCCGCTCAGCCGCGTCGGATCGCTCGCATCGCCGAGCAGGTCGTTCAGCCGCCGCCAATGCGCATCGGCGGAGGCGACCGAGACTTGCTGACCCAAGATCGTGCGTACCAGCGTGGCATAGCCGCGTGCCCGGATGCGCGGCGCCGGATAGCCGATCCGTTCCAGCGCGGCGGCGATGGCGGGTTCGGTGGCGGCGAGCGCATCCATGCTTTCGCGAATCTGTTCGGCGCTTAGCCCCATGATGCTTGATCCGCGCGTTCAGGCCCGGCAGAGGCGCTTTCAATATCAAGGCCGACAAGGAGAATGGACATGCCCAAGCTTATCGTCGTGACCCGCGACGGGGAAGAACGCGAAATCGACGGCGAAGCCGGTCTGTCGGTGATGGAAGTCATCCGCGATGCCGGTGTCGACGAACTGCTGGCGCTGTGTGGCGGCTGCTGTTCCTGCGCGACCTGCCATGTGCATGTCGACCCGGCCTTTGCCGACACGCTACCCGCGATCGGCCCGGACGAGGACGACCTGCTTGATTCGACCAGCGACCGGGATGCGACTTCGCGCCTGTCGTGCCAGTTGCCTTTCGGCGCAGCGCAGGATGGGATGCGGGTGCGGATCGCGGCGGAGGACTGACGGCGCATCGCGTCGGAACGTCGGAGGGCGGGGTTATGGCCCCGCCTCTTTTTTGCGCGCAGAGGCGCGGAGGTAGCGTCCTGTTCGGCGGCGTTCCGGCTATCCAGGAGATTGTGTTCGCGCGGAGACGCGGAGGCGCGGAGATGATGTGTCCGGCCGCAAGGCCTCTCCGTCCTCTCGGGCCGCCACAAAGTCTACCGATCGTGATGGC